>DLXZ01000100.1:2085-6981 GCA_003448675.1 Porticoccaceae bacterium | reverse complement strand
CCGGGTGCGCCCATGTATGTCCGTTGCCGACTTGAAACCGGCATACCCCCGCCCGCGCCGTCACCGGAAAAAATCCTTGAATGCATCGCCAGCCACGTCCGCGCCATCCGCGCCCACTATCCGGGTGATGTGGCGCTGGGCTATTGCCGAAAACATGTGGGCGCCTACCTGAAGCGCCTGGGCTTTTCTCGCTCCGCGATCAAAAGCTTTAATCGCCAGGGCGCAGCTGAAGAGCAGGATGAGTTCCTGGCCCGGCATTTGCGTCCCGAGCTTATCGGGCAAGCCGTGGCAGCCCAAGCAGCTTAATTGAATGCTAGACGTTAACCTAAGTTTGAAATCACTGAACTCTATAATAAAAAGTCGGACCCAACACTGATGAGCGATAAAACCACCTTCACCCTCACATCAAATGAGGAAATTGAACCCCAACCGGTTCTCGGCCACAGCCACCGCTCACTGCGCAGTTGTGTGGAACATGCAATGGCGGACTATTTTCATCACCTGGATGGCCAGGACTGCACCAACCTGTATCAGATGGTATTAAAGGAAGTGGAGGCGCCATTGCTGGAAGCGGTTATGAACTATACCCGCAACAACCAGTGCAAAGCCGCGGAGATGCTTAATATCAACCGCGGCACCCTGCGTAAAAAACTGAAACTTTACGACCTGCTTTGATTACCTCACTTCCCAACCGACCGCCGCCGGAAATGGCTCCTGCTTCCGGGCCACCAGCACGAGGATTCTATGAGCGACCAAGCCGTTCCTGTTAAAACTGCGCTGATCAGCGTCTCCGATAAAACCCGTATTGTGGAGTTCGCCCAAGGTTTGAACGCTGCCGGGGTAAAACTGCTGTCCACCGGTGGCACCTTTCAGTTGCTAAGGGAAGCGGGCATCGCGGTCACGGAAGTTTCGGAATACACCGGCTTTCCGGAAATGATGGATGGGCGGGTGAAAACCCTGCACCCAAAAATTCACGGCGGCATTCTCGGCCGACGCGGCCAGGACGAGGCGGTAATGGCCGAGCACGGCATTCAGGGCATTGACATGGTGGTGGTGAACCTCTACCCCTTTGAGCAAACTGTCGCCAATCCCGATTGTTCCCTGGCCGAGGCCATCGAAAATATCGACATTGGCGGGCCGACCATGGTTCGCGCCGCCGCCAAAAATCATGGCTCCGTGGCGGTTGTAGTCAACGCCGGGCGCTACGATGACATCCTGCGGGAGATGCAGGCCAACGGCGGCGCCCTGACCCAGGCTACGCGCTTTGACCTGGCTGTCGCCGCGTTCGAACATACCGCCGGCTATGACGGCGCCATCGCCAACTATCTGGGTAGAAAATTGCCCCCAGCCGAAACGGCGGAAGGCGACAACACTGATGCCAGCGAAGACGAGTTTCCGCGCACCTGGAACCTCCAGTTTCACAAGGCCCAGGTGATGCGTTACGGGGAAAACCCGCACCAGCGTTCGGCCTTCTACGTGGAAGCCAGGCCTAATGAGGCATCCATCGCCACCGCCACCCAGATACAGGGTAAGGCGCTTTCCTATAACAATATTGCGGACACCGACGCCGCCCTCGAATGTGTCAAACAGTTCGAGGAACCCACCTGCGTGATCGTCAAACATGCCAACCCCTGCGGTGTGGCCGTCGCGCCCTCGCTGCTGGCAGCCTACGAAAAAGCTTTTGCCACCGACCCGGAATCCGCCTTTGGCGGCATCATCGCTTTCAACCGGGAACTGGATGGCGAGACCACCCGCGCCATTGTTGATCGCCAGTTTGTGGAAGTGATCATCGCACCCAGCGTCAGCGAAGCGGCGGTGGCCATCGCCGCCGAAAAGAAAAACGTGCGCCTGCTCGCCTGTGGCCAGTGGCAACAAGAAGCCAGCCATGGCTGGGACTACAAGCGGGTCAATGGCGGCCTGCTGGTACAGGATCGCGACCAGGTGGTGACCACGCGGAAAGCGCTCAAAGTGGTCAGCAAACGTACGCCCAGCGACAGCGAAATAAACGACCTGTTATTTGCCTGGCAGGTGGCCAAGTTCGTTAAATCCAACGCCATCGTCTATGCACGCGATCTGCAAACTGTTGGTGTCGGCGCCGGTCAGATGAGCCGGGTCAACTCAGCTCGTATCGCCGCCATCAAAGCTGAACACGCGGGCCTGGAGGTGGCCGGTTCGGTGATGGCCTCGGACGCCTTTTTTCCCTTCCGGGATGGGCTGGACAGTGCCGGCGAACGCGGCATCCGGGCTGTGATTCAGCCGGGCGGCTCAATTCGTGATGACGAAGTGATTGAAGCAGCCAACGAGCACGACATCGCCATGGTGTTTACCGGCACCCGGCATTTTCGTCACTGATTGCGACCGTCTCTGCCGTTTACAGGGATTCGAGGTCACCTTCTTCCGCAGCCACCCAGACGAAGCGCGGCAATAGACGACCATCCCGCTCGATGGTTTCGCAAAACATGGCCAGCGGCCTGATCCACAGGCCCCGCTCACCATACAGCGTCCGGTAAACCACGTGCGCCTCTTCCGTCTCGCTATGCCGAGCCACGCCAATGACCTGATAATGCTTACCCTTGTAGTGTCGATAGATACCGGTTTTCAGGGCTTCAGACACATGCGACTCCTTGATTGATTGCACCATTCTTTCTCTGTCAGGGATTATAGGCGGCTACAGGTAACCCCCCAAATGCATCCCTTGCAAAAAAATGCATCCATCGTTCCTTTGCCGCACCCAGACCAGCCCGGTACAATTCGCGGCTTCGCGTTTTACGAGTATCGACGATGAATGTTCTTTTGATTGGCGCCGGCGGCAGGGAGCACGCCCTGGCCTGGAAGGCCGCCCAGAGCCCCCTGGTGGAAACCGTCTATGTCGCCCCCGGCAATGGTGGCACAGCCCTTGAGGCCAACATCGAGAACGTCGATCTGGCCGTGGATGACTTCGATGGGCTGGCCGACTTCGCCCGGCAGAACAACTGCGGATTGACCATCGTCGGCCCGGAAGTACCGCTGGTGGACGGCCTCGTCGATCACTTTCAAAGCCGGGGCCTGAAAATCTTCGGCCCCCGGCGGGGCGCGGCCCAGCTGGAAGGCTCGAAAACCTTCACTAAGCATTTTCTCGCACGCCACAATATCCCTACCGCCGCTTACGAAACTTTCACTGAGCTCGATGCCGCTTTGGCTTATGTGCGCAAGCAGGGTGCACCCATCGTTATCAAAGCCGACGGCCTGGCTGCGGGCAAGGGCGTTATCGTCGCCATGAGCCTTGACGAAGCCGAAGCCGCGGTCAATGACATGCTAGCGGGCAATGCCTTTGGCGAGGCCGGACACCGGGTCGTGATCGAAGAGTTTCTGGAGGGGGAAGAGGCGAGTTTTATTGTCATCGCCGATGGCGTTCACGTACAGCCCATGGCCACCAGCCAGGATCATAAGCGGGTGGGCGATGGCGATACTGGCGCCAACACCGGCGGCATGGGGGCCTATTCACCAGCCCCCGTGGTCACGGATGCGGTTTACCAACGCATTATGGACGAGGTGATATTGCCCACCATTCGGGGCATGGCCGCCGAAGGCAACCCCTACACCGGCTTTCTCTACGCCGGCCTGATGATTACCGCCGACGGCGCCCCCAAGGTCATCGAGTACAACTGCCGTTTCGGCGACCCGGAAACCCAGCCCATTATGATGCGCCTGCAATCGGACCTGGTAGCTCTGTGTCTGGCGGCCCTGGATGGCGGTTTGCAAGACATGATCCCGGCATGGGACAAACGTAGCGCCCTGGGCGTGGTGATGGCCGCCGGGGGTTATCCCGGCGCCTACGACAAAGGCGCCGACATCAGCGGCCTGGGCAACGACACGGAAGCCACCAAGGTATTCCACGCCGGCACGCAAATACAGGATGGGGCGGTCGCCACCAACGGCGGTCGCGTACTTTGTGTCACTGCCCTGGGCGATACAGTTAGCGAAGCCCAGGCGCGGGCCTATCAGGCAGTGGAGCAAATTAGCTGGCGGGACGCATACTATCGCAAGGATATTGGCTATCGTGCGATCGCCAGGGAGCAAGGCAACCGCGAGTAAAACCAAGCGCCATGGTACGACTCGCAGCCAATCGTGGACTTATTTTCCAACCCCGATTAATCCCGAACCCTGGCATCGCGCTCCAGCACCCAGCAGCGGGGGTTATGGTCATAGCCAATCTGTTGGTAATAGGCATTGGCCGCTGGCGCGGCGATCAATATCAACCTGCACCGGGGGCCTAACTGGCTTTGGGTAATAGCCTGTAAGCGCTTGCCTATGCCTTGTTTCTGGTGGCTCCGGGAGACAGCCAGATCCGACAGGTAACAGGCATAGTGAAAATCGGTCACGGAACGGGCTATGCCAACCAACTGCCCACTCTCCCAGGCGCTGACCATCAGATTGCCATGGGCAAGCATGCCTTCCATGCAGGTACGATCTTCAATGGGCCGGCGCTGACCCAGCGTGGAGTTCGCCAGCAAGTCGATAAACTGATCGGTACTGACTGCCGCGTTTATTTTGTAATCGATATCCAAGTGCTGCCTCTTACGGCTCGCCAAGCACCACGGCGCTGCTCACGCCAAAACCACACTACGCTCCCGCGCCCAGGCCCGAAGCTGACCGATGCGGTCCGCCATGACCACTGAAAGGGGGCTGGTCGAATCCAGTTCTTCGAGAATTAAAGCGGTATTCACATCCTCCTCCCGCGCCAGTGCACTGTACAGGGCGGAAACGATAGCCTGCTCTATTTCGGCACCGGAAAAGCCCACCGAGGCGACAACCAGTTCCGACAGGGAAAAATCCTCGGGATTCAGCTCCCGGCTCTTCAGGTGAATACTAAAGATTTTTTCTCGGGCCTCGGCCTCCGGCAGGTCGACGAAAAAC
>DLXZ01000100.1:0-1889 GCA_003448675.1 Porticoccaceae bacterium | reverse complement strand
CCCGGCAGGTCGACGAAAAACAGTTCGTCAAAGCGCCCCTTACGCACAAGCTCCGGTGGCAAACGAGAAATATCATTGGAGGTAGCCACCAGAAACACACCCGCCCGACGCTCGGCCATCCAGGTGAGCAAGGTGCCTAGCACCCGCCCGGAGGTGCCGCTGTCTTCGCCACCATTACCATTGCCCAGCCCCTTTTCGATTTCATCCAGCCAAAGAACGCAGGGAGACATTTTTTCCGCCAGACCCAGGGATTCGCGCAGGTTACGCTCGGTTTCGCCATAAAATTTGTTATACAGGGCGCCCATATCGAGTTTTAGCAGAGGCAGTGACCAGGCCCCGGCAATGGCCTTGGCGGCAAGACTTTTGCCGCCACCCTGAACGCCAAGCAGGAGGATGCCTTTGGGTGGATCGATGCCCTTGACCGCGCCGCTCAGGGCCGCCCGGCGCTTCTCTAGCCAGGCTTTCAGGTTATCCATACCACCAACATTGCTAAGCCGTTCACCGCTGTAATCAAAGGTCAGCACACCCTCCATGTCCATAAGACTGAATTTGGCCTGGTTGATTTCGGGTAGATCCGATTCGGTGATGGCGCCGTCATCGACGATGGCGCCACGAACCAGCCTGCGCGCTTCGCCATGGGTGAGACCACGCAGCCCACCAACCAGTTGTTCGAGAGTGGCATTATCGGTTTTGACACGCCTGCTGGTGTCATTTCTGGCCCAGTTTTTGGCTTCTTCCCGGACAATCTTGAGAAGTTGTTCCCGGGTTGGCAGCGCCACCTCAAAGCGTGCGCTCAGGCGCGATACCTCTTTGGGCAGCTCAATGCGATGACTGATCAGCACGATGGTCACCGAGCCACTGGTATTGCGCAGGGCGATATCCTTGAGCTGCCGAATTTGGGTGGGATTATCCGGCCCCAGCCAGGGGTGGTAATCACAGAGGGCGTAAATACCCGGCTGAGCCCGCTTCTTCAGCATATCCAGCACAGTTAGCGGGTCGGCGTATTCGTTGGGTGTTTCCACCTGAAGACCAAAACCAGCCCTCTTCAGACCATCGGTCACGGACCATTGATGCAGATCCGTGCCTCTTTCCCGCGCCACCCGCATTAAAAGATCGATTGCCCTCGGCTCGTCGTAGGTTTCCAGGGCGATAATTGAGACGCCAGCATCTATCACTAGCCCCAGATCGTGGGCATCCTGCAATTGCTTTCTCCAAACAGTGGCTATCAACACATTGAAAAGGACTGTAGCATTGATTCGGTGGTGCTTCGACTTTACGCTACAATGTCCGAAACCGCGCGCGGCGGATTTTTGCCACGAAAACTGAATAACGCCCCCATGACAAACCGCAAACTTAATTTCTTCGATCGGCTTCTTAGCGAAGCGGATCAGGCGCTGCGTACAGTCGGCGGCAGGGTCAAACCCGCCGCCCCCCCTTCACCAGCAACGTCACAACTGGACCAGCCTCTGGATGAACAGCAATCATCCCACGCGGCGGGCTTGATGCGGGTGAACCACAGTGGTGAAGTATGTGCCCAGGGACTGTATCGGGGACAGGCGCTTACCGCTCGCAAGACGAGCACGCGGAAAGCCATGGAACAAGCAGCATCCGAGGAAGAAGATCACCTGGCCTGGTGTGCTCAACGCCTGGAAGAACTGGACAGCCACCCGAGCTATCTGAACCCACTCTGGTATGCGGCATCCTTCGGACTCGGCGCCGGCGCCGGGCTAATCAGCGATCGCCTTAGCCTCGGCTTTGTCGCCGCAACCGAACAGCAGGTGTGTGAGCACCTGGAATCCCACCTGCAAAAACTCCCCGCGCAAGATACCAAGAGCCGCGCGGTGGTTGAACAGATGCTAATTGACGAAGGGGAGCACGCCAGTCAGGCC
>DLXZ01000084.1:6808-10252 GCA_003448675.1 Porticoccaceae bacterium | reverse complement strand
AATCCGGCTCCGGTAAATCCGTGTGCTGTTACAGCATGCTCGGCCTGGTGCCAATGCCGCCAGGGCGCATCGAAAGCGGTCGGGTTATGTTCGACGGCCGGGATCTTTTATCCCTGCCGGCGAAGGCGCTGCGGGAAATTCGAGGTCGCGAGATTGCGACCATATTCCAGGACCCCATGACCTGCCTTAATCCGTATATGACTATTGGCAGGCAGTTGACCGAACCGCTGGAATATCATCTGGGCCTGGCCAGAAAAGACGCCAAAAATCGCGCCATCACCATACTCGACGAAGTCGGTATCCCTAACCCGGCCCGGCGTTTTTCCAGCTATCCTCACGAGTTTTCCGGCGGTATGCGCCAACGGGTGATGATCGCCATGGCTCTGATTACCGAGCCCCGCCTGCTGATTGCCGACGAACCCACTACCGCTTTGGACGTGACCGTGCAGGCCCAGGTGCTTAACCTGATTGCCGACCTGCAAACCCGCCGGGACCTGGCGGTAATTATGATCAGTCATGACCTGGCGGTTATTGCCGATATCGCCGATCAGGTCGTGGTGATGAACCAGGGCGACATCGTCGAGCAGGCGTCGGCACGGAATATTTTCAGTAAACCTCAGCATCCCTATACCCGTTCACTGCTAGCCGCCGTGCCCAACGGTAGCAAGCCGGCTAGCGGGGTAGAAACCGAGCCGAAACAGCCACCGCTGGTGGAAGTCAGCCACCTCTGCACCTGGTTCGGCGATAGCGAAGGCAAACACAAGGACGGGCTGGTTAAAGCCGTGGACGATGTCTCGCTGACCATCCAGCACCGGGAAATCCTCGGCGTGGTCGGCGAATCCGGCTCCGGCAAATCGACTCTGGGCCGATCCATTCTGCAATTGCTCAAACCCACATCTGGCTCGGTACGCTATGGTGGCCAGGAACTCACCGGCCTGAACAAGCGGGGCCTCAAGCCCCTACGCCGCCGCATGCAAATGATTTTTCAGGACCCCTACGCCTCCCTCAATCCACGCATGAGTGTTTACGACTGTCTGGCCGAACCCCTGATCTATCACCGCATTTGCGATAAAAAAAGTGTACTGGCCAAGGTGCTCTCATTGATGGATGACGTCGGCCTGGCGCGCGCTTCCATCCGCAAATACCCCCACGAATTTTCCGGCGGTCAGCGCCAGCGCATCGCCATTGGCCGCGCCATCGCCACCAAACCCGAACTGATTATCGCCGACGAGCCAGTATCGGCGCTCGATGTCACCATTCAGGCGCAGATTCTGGAACTCCTGCTTGAGCTGGTCGAGCGTCACGATCTGACCATGATGTTTATCTCCCACGATCTCTCTGTGGTGCGCTACCTGTGCGACCGCGTGCTGGTTTTGCATCATGGCAAACTGATTGAAGGCGGCGATACGGAAACCCTTTGGCAAGCGCCCCGGGAACCTTATACTCAGGCGCTGCTGGCCGCCGTTCCGAACCTTCCAGGCATCTGATAAGCTCGCTTCAAGCCAGACTTACAACGGCGCTCATAGCAGCGCAACAATAAGCTGAAGAACGCCTTGGTTCTGGCCCTTTTGATCCAGGACATGGACAGCTCCGCCCGTAGTTTCATACTGGAGATATCGATGGAATATGGCGATTCCCTGGTCTTTACCCTGGAAGCAACCGTATTCTCTAAGCAGCCCCCCACGAGTCCTGACAGGGGCCTTATCGCGGATCATTTCGGCCACCAGCTGCATGCGGACGATCACCTGTTACTGGAAATTGGCTACTATTTATGAACCCAAAGACGTTAAACACTGCCGTTAATGCTGACAACTGACGCAGGCCTCGACAATATAGTTTTATATTAATATACTAATATTAATCCAGCCCAGCAAAGGTGAGAGACAACATGGCCATTGAAATTGCAAAACCCCAGCTGCTTTTACGTCAATTGTTTGACCGCGATACTTATACATATACCTATCTTTTGGTGGATCCTGAAACCCGCCAGGGAGCCATTATCGATGCCGTCAAGGAACAGTTTGATCGGGATCTGGAAATCATCAAGGAATTGGGCGTTGAGCTTTTATATGCGATTGAAACCCATGCCCACGCTGACCATATCACCTCCGCGGGGATGTTGAGGCAAAATACCGGCGCCAAAATTGTCTTTGGCGAAGCTGCCGGCATTCAGGAGATCGACCTCGCGGTCAAGGATGGCGACGAGTTGTCCCTGGGCCGTTTTTCAATCAAGGTTCTGTCGACACCCGGCCATACCAGCGGCTGCACCAGCTACTATGTGGATGGCATGGTCTTTACCGGCGACTGCCTGTTGATACACGGCTGCGGCCGCACAGACTTTCAGCAGGGCGACGCCAAAACCCTCTATGAAAATGTCACCGGCAAACTATTTACCCTGCCAGAAGAAACCATCGTATACCCGGGTCATGACTACAAGGGCAGGACCAGCTCCACCATCGGCGAGGAAAAGCGCTGGAATCCGAGGCTCGGCGGCGGTCAGACAGCCATTGAGTTCATCCGCATCATGAGCGATTTGAACCTGGATATGCCGAAAAAAATCAACGAGGCCGTCCCCGCCAACGTCGCGGTGGGAAGCGACTACAACCCACGCCAATATGTCCACGAAGACTTCACCATGGACGACCTGCACAGGGCCTGGGAACAACTGGGTGACAACGAATTAATCATCGATAACCGCACACCCGAGGAATACGCCGAAGGCCACGTGCCGGGCAGTATCAACCTGCCCTTTGGCGAAGAAGCTCGCCACGTAGACACTATAAAAAAATACGCCAAAGCCTATATCTACTGCCGCTCTGGCCGAAGGGCACAAACAGCGCTGACAAATCTGGCTTTGGCGGGGATCGATAACGTGACCTGCGTTAGCCACACCGGCATGCCGGATTGGGTTAAGGCGGGTTATGACGTGGAATAAATCAAGCTGAATTGAGCAACCTTGCTAACTAATCCAGGCGGCCGCTGTTAATGCGATGGGTAGCTAGATTTTCATAGCCCTGAAAGTCAGAATACCTTTTTTCTGCCCGAGAAAGTGAGTATTTCATTATCGCCCTCGGGACACCAAATCGATTGATGAATATTAAACTATAATTAACGTCGGAATATATCGGTAAAAAATGTAGTCAAAACTACCGCTTACAAGTAAGCATGTTTACAAAATAATGATCATTTCGCTCAACGATTAATCGAACGAGAAAAGACCAGATTATGGATAATCGCCCTAAATTACAAAACCCTGCCACCCTCTTACTTGAATTACTAAGACGGTTGCCAAAGCGTGGTTTATTCAAGGGGCATATCTCTATTTTGGTGGCGGTTATTTTTCCTCCATTGGTCGCCATTGCAGCAGAAAATCTTACAAACCCGCCTAATTCGAAATTGGAAATTGTGGGCCGCTGGGCTGAGGGACCTGTTTACGCCACTGCC
>DLXZ01000084.1:0-6639 GCA_003448675.1 Porticoccaceae bacterium | reverse complement strand
GACCTGTTTACGCCACTGCCGTGGCGAATGGTCATGTTTATTATGGTTCTGGGGGTGTAATCCGTGTATTAAGCGTTACCGGCGGAAACTCCTGGGCAGCCATAACGTCGCTCCCCAACGCCGGCATCATCAGAGGGCTACACGCAGATGGTAATTTACTTTATGTCGCTGACGAAAGCGGAAGTTTAAACATTCTGGATATAACCGAACCTGCCAAACCTGAAGAAATTGGCCGCGTAACATTGCCCAGTCAAGTTAAGGCTGTGACAATCAAAAACCATCGGGCATACATTGCCGCAGGATGGTCTGGCTTAATTATCGTAGATATATCCAAGCCTGAAAAGCCCAGCGTAATCCAATCTTTTAAAACACCTGGTTTCGCCAGGGACGTGTATATCCACCATTCCATTGCGCTCGTGGCAAACAATAATCATGGATTGCGGCTAATAGATGTCTCAGACCCCGTTAGTCCTGTAGAAATTGGCAGCCATGACATGGAAGGCCATGCTTTTGGAGTCCATAGTTCAAAAAACTACGCATACGTGGCAAGTATTGAGAAAAATATCGACGATCATGCTGGACTCACTATTTTTGATATCTCCGACCCATCAACGCCTGTTAAAACCGGGCTTTACAAGATGGAATATGGTGGGGAACGCGTATGGGTGGAGAACGATAAAGCCTACCTCGCGGGAGTGGCCAATGATGCCGGTCTGGTTATTATCGACGTATCGGACCCGTCCAAGCCATTTAAAATCAGCCGCTATCACGATGCCACATGCTCCGAATCAGTTGCGATCTCCGGAGCTCATGCATATTTATCACATGGGGACGAAGGCCTTGAGATAATCGATATCAACCAGCCTGAAAAAGCCCCCGTAATTAGCCACTGGAACGCTGCGGGAAAGACGCGAGGTCTTCACGTTGTTGACACCCTCGCCTATGTAGCAAACGGCTATAAAGGACTACGAATCCTGGACATTTCAAACCCCCAGGCCGTGAACGAACTTGGCAACCATGACACCCACCGAGCACTTGACGTTAAGGTGATGGATTCGAAGGCTTTCCTTGCGGATGATTGGGCAGGTGTAAAAGTGCTCGACGTCTCAAATCCAGGAGCTCTCCGTGAGATTTCACGTATCGATACTCCTGGCACTGCTGAAAAAATAGTCCTTGCAGGCACTACGGCTCTCGTCGCCGACGGTGAAGGTGGGCTACGCATTATTGACTTTCGTGACGTGAAAAAACCGCGGAATCTTGGCAGTGTGGAGACGGAAGGGTATGCCTACGACATCCAACAAAATAATAACTATGCTTATCTTGCGGCGGGCAAGGCCGGCCTCAGGATAATCGATATTTCAAACCTCATGGCACCTCTGGAAGTAGCAAGCTACGTTCCAGACAAAGGTGATATTAGAGGTATCAGGATAGTAGGATCACGTGCTTATCTGGCTACAGGTTATGAGTCTGGCTTACACATCGTGGACATACGTAATCCAAAAGAACCAAAAATGATAAATAATTACGACACTCCAAGAGCTGCCAGAACTGTCCAGATGAATGGACCGCATGCCTATGTCGGCGATCTGAAATGGTTAAGAGTTATTGACGTATCTGACTCTTCAGCGCCAAAAGAAATCGCATCTCGATTAATGCCCGCTCAGATAGATTCCATTTCGATCAACCAGGGAAAGGTATATCTTGCTACGCACGATGCGGGGGTAATGATTATGGAAATGGACGATACAGTAGTTGAGTAAAATCCAGATACGCTAGCGGCGCGTGCAAACAGTTCATAAACATTCTCAGCACACAAGGGGAGGATGCTTCCCCAGCCCGTTTAAACGACAAACACCAAAGCGCAATTGATAGTTTTTTCGCCAACACTTACCGAAGAACCGTCGTTAATCGAGCGGGGCAGAAATAAGGAAAAGTGACACAAGAAAAGCTCCTAATAAGGAACCTTTGGATATACAACTGGCGGACCGGACGGGACTCGAACCCGCGACCTCCGGCGTGACAGGCCGGCATTCTAACCAGCTGAACTACCGGTCCGAAGCATGGTGGGTGGTACAGGGGTCGAACCTGTGACCTACGGCTTGTAAGGCCGTCGCTCTCCCAACTGAGCTAACCACCCAAATGAGAGACGCGCATTCTACCTAAATCGGGATCACTGTCAAACGGATTCTCGCTCATTATGCTCAAATGAGATAGCTGTACTTAGCTGGGTCGTGGCGGTATTATCTCCCGCGCCCACACTACCCGTTTTCGCTAATGGAAATCTTCAAATCCTTCACTTTTGAAGCGGCTCACATGCTTCCTCATGTGGCCGATAATCACAAGTGCAAAAGGCTCCATGGGCACTCGTTTCACGTCACCGTATACGTCAGCGGACCTGTCAAAGACCGAAGCGGCTGGGTGATGGATTTTGGGGACATCAAACAAGCCTGCGAGCCCATTTATCAAGCGCTGGATCACCGTTATCTGAATGATATCCCCGGCCTGGAAAACCCAACCAGTGAGCATATTGCTCGCTGGATATGGGTAAAACTCCTGCCTGATTTACCGATGCTTAATAAGGTGGAGGTAAGGGAAACCTGCACCAGTGGTTGTGTGTACCAGGGTGAGTAACCCCCCATGAGAACGATGCCATTCACGGCACTGAGAATGCAATTAAGAAGAAGACTCTTATGTCATTTAAGTCAGGAGTTCTGTAGGGTTAACTGGTTCGCTCACCAATCCTAATACAAGCTTTCGGCATCATGCCTGCAACCCGCCACCGGCCAGACGTCCCTAAGGGTTGGGCGGATTACCCCCTCAGCGCGCCACCACACATTTACTAAACTCCTCGTAGCGACAAATCATTGGGCCCGCTCGACCAGGGATTGTGTATTTCGCACACCGGCTTCAGAACTGCATATCAGTTCACAAAACCATCTAAACGAAGGTATCCAAGGATATCGGCACCTTTCAAGTGAGCATCAGTTCGCGGCTAAATGACGCCCGCGATGCTAATTTGTCTCCCAACTGAAGCAGTCGATAGATTCAGTCATTAAATGAACAGATCACCAAGGGGTGTTGACATGCCGGTAAATACCTTACTCAGACAGTTCGCCGCGGGCTTACTTCTCGCGCTAATCACTCAATCGGGATTCTCCGCCGATCCGCAGGGCCGTGTATTTGGCGATGGAAAGCCCTTTGGCCTGCGTGAACTTCCCCCAGGCCGAGTAAAGGAAAAAATCGAATCCCTGCCCATCCCTGCCCAGGAGCAGGCGCTGAATTGGTTAAATCGGTTCTCATTCCATGAGAGCGATCTCGAATTCATTAACATTGACGATCAGGGCGCGGTTTTTTACGAGGACACAAAATTACCCGATGCCAATCACGAATTCGCCAACTCACCCGTCGACACTGACAACGAACCCACTGCGGAAACGGCGAGCGATGTTTTTACGCTACACAGCAATCCGGGTTCAAGCAAAGTTCTATACCTGGATTTCGATGGTCACCAAATTACTGGCACCGCGTGGAACTACTGGGGCGAGGACACCTATCACGCGGTTCCTTTTAACACTGAAGGTGATGAAAACACGTTTTCAGATTACGAACGCGCGCAAATACAGGAAATCTGGCACCGGATTGCAGAGGATTTCGCGGCCTTTGACGTTGACGTAACCACCGAAGAACCCGCTAGTTTCGACAACAACACCGGCCACGTGCTCATTACGCAAGATACCGATGCACTCGGGCAGGCCATGCCTTCCCAGGGCGCCGGTGGTGTAGCCTACGTGGGAGTGTGGGGACGTTCCGACTTCGATTATTATTCCCCTGCCCTCGTTTACTACGACAACCTGCTGAACACAGCCAGCTACATTGCCGAAGCGGCCTCTCATGAAGCTGGACACAATCTGGGACTGTCCCATGACGGTTCGGGCAGCTCCAGTTACTATGCGGGGCATGGCTCCGGGTATGTATCGTGGGCGCCCATTATGGGTAACGGGTACTACAACAATGTTACTCAATGGAGCAGAGGTGAATACCCGGGGGCAACCCAGACCCAGGACGATATTGAGATCATCACCGGTCACCTCGACCTGCGCGTTGACGACCATAGTGATACTCGCAACTTGGCGACCGAACTGGTAATCAGCGGCGGCACACTAATCGAAGTCAGTAACCCCGAGACGGATCCCGACAACTTTTACCCGCAAAATAAAGGCGTGATTGAAGATAGTAATGATGTTGATACATTTACCTTCGTCACCGGCGGAGGAAGCATCGAAGTCAACGTCAATCCTGCGTGGGATGCCTACTATCGCACCAATAAACGCGGCGCAAACCTGGACATTCAGCTAACGCTGCTGAGTGAAACGAACGTTGTGGCTGTTAGCGACTCAGCGAGTGACACCTCCGCACACATACTTACAAACGTGCCTGCGGGCCGTTACTACCTGGAAATCACTGGCGTGGGAAGTGATGCATCACCTTACTCCGACTACGCCAGTCATGGCCAGTATTTCATAAACGGGACAGTGGCAAACGCCGAGGGCGAAGAAGATCTGACCGCACCTAATCCCAATCCAATGACCTGGGCTATGTCACCGTTTGCTATCGATCGCAGCACGATTGATATGACCGCAACAACGGCTACCGATGATTCCGGTTCAGTGGAATATCAATTTACCTGCGTTGCCGGGGGCGCTAACTGCTCCACTAGCGACTGGCAATCCAGTCCGGCGTATACCGCCAGCAACCTGTCAGCTGATACCACCTACAGTTTTCAGGTAGTCGCCAGGGATCCTTCCAACAACGTCACGGCGCCAAGCATGACTGCAAGCACCACGACACCAATCAACGAGCCACCAACTGCAGTCAACGACTCTGCCACAACGAATGAAGGCTCCCAGCTATCGATTCCCGTGTTGAACAACGATAATGACCCCGAGGGTGACACCCTGCATATTGAGAGCGTAACCCAGGGAGTGAATGGCTCTACCACTATTTCAGGCAACAGTGTCGTGTACACACCAAATGCTGACTTTTCCGGATCGGATACCTTTACCTACACCGTAGCAGACGCCTTTGGCGATACAGCCTCCGCGGATGTTCTGGTTACCGTAGAAGAATTCAATAGCCCGCCTTCCGCCGTCAACGATGCTGCTTCAGTTGCCACGGGTAATAGTGTCCAGATTCCGGTACTCGCTAACGACAGTGATCCCGAAGGCGATACACTGATTGTTCTGGATGTTAGCCCCGCAAACAAAGGCAGCGTCAGCTTATCAGGCAACGTTGTAACCTACACTGCTGGCAGAAAGCGCGGAAACGACACGCTAACCTATACTATTAGCGATGGCTACAGCAGCGCCTCTGCAACCATCAACGTATCCATCGGTGGTGGCAACAAAGACGATGGCGGCAATGGTGGCGGCAAGTGTCATCCGAAAAGAGGCTGCTAACTACGAGGCAGCTTCAACCATAAAGGCGGCTGAAAAGCCGCCTTTTTTATTGTCGTCACCATATAGTTTCGCCGGAATTGGCCATGAGAGAGGCACTGCTAGCGCTAACAAATAAACTACCAAAGAGCTTTAAAATATATACTTCAGTCACTCGAAGGCAAGCACGTCACAGCTAGAACTACGGTGTAACGAGAGAACCAGAGGCACTACCTTGCATCGATCTTCCGGTATGACTCGCAAAGCGAGCTTACCCATCTCAACCATGGACCGGGACACGAAACTCATGTCCTCTGAAAGTAAAAATTGCCCCTTCAGCAGTAATTTCCTGCAAAACCAACCCCGGGCTTACCGTATCCCCCTCTCGACGCATCATCCCGTCGATTTTCACCATCCGGTTCTCGCGCAGTTGCGAATATAGATGTACTGAATAACTAATAGAGGGTAGCTCTCGCTGAACGTCATAGGGAAGTTCCCGGAAATGCTGCACCTGTTGATTGGTCCCGCTGGATTCCTCAAAAGCATCTCCCGTGACATTACCCACAGGATCTTCAATTTCTCCGCTCACCTCTGGATCAACAATATTTTGTGCTCGACCACCTTGGGCACCTGGAGTCGTTACACTCACTCCGTCGACAACATCAGTACGAACGCTATCCACCAGAGTAGTCGACTGCCGCGAATTGGCCTGCTCATATTCGGACTGCATAGATAGGTAGCCTTCGCTCACAGATGCATCATCGATCGGTGCCGTTTCAAATACCAGCGCTGAAGAGGATGGCTTCCCACCAACTGGTGTGTTCACACCACCTGATAGTATTTCACCGGTATTTCCTGGTGAACTATCGAAGATGATTTTCTCGTGAAAGCCACTGTCATTGTGTGCCCCTTTCTTCACATCGGGCACAGCAACTGGATGGTCGGTAGATGCTATTTCAGGCGAACTTTCACCAACGGCTTCATATACATTACCTGGTGAAACCGGAGCCTGCTCCGAGGACTCAATTTCCTGGACAGGCCAAATATCAGAAGCAGCAACGCTATTTGTATTATTTGCCGAAAGTTCCCATTCCGCCGTTTGTACCGGCACCTCGTTGCCAGCGTCGGAACTCCAGTCACACCTGAACCACCGATTCCCCCCCTCTCTTGTTAAAAAAAAAAAAAATAAATACACTACAAGTGATCC
>DLXZ01000096.1 GCA_003448675.1 Porticoccaceae bacterium | reverse complement strand
ATGCCACTCAGCGAATTGGGGTCTTTTGTCGCGGAAATTCCCCCGCCATTGGGCATCGGTAAGGTCGAGGTGGAAGGTGGACGTTGGTTGCCGGGTTTTATTTGTGAAGGCTCGGGCATCGCCGGCGCCGAGGATATCAGCGCTTTCGGGGGTTGGCGCGCCTGGCTGGCCAGTCTCTGACGGGGCCATCCAATATGTTTGCCGGCATTCCGGTCCCCGGGTTAGGATGAGGTGTGAAATAAAAAACGACTAGGGATCAAAGGAGAATACCAACATGTCCAACAGTGAAATTGAAGCCATAGCAGAGCAACTGCGCGCCAATCCCCTGGGCGGCACCCTGGAAGAAATGCGCGCTCAGTTTGATGATATGGCTGGCGAAGTGGCCGCCGATATTGATATCAAGCCGATCACCGCCAATGGCGTGCCCTGTGAGCTGCATATGCCGCCGGGCGCTGATGCCGATCGTATCATTATGTATGTGCACGGCGGTGGATATGTGATCGGTTCTCTGAAAAGCCACCGCGCCATGGTTGCCGAGGTGGCCCGGGCCGCCAATTGCCGCGCCCTGGCGGTGGATTATCGTCTGGCGCCGGAACATGTATACCCGGCAGCGGTGGAGGATTCCATTGCCGCCTACAACTGGTTGCGTTCCAGCGGTTATGCGCCCGAGAAAATCGTCATCGCCGGTGATTCCGCCGGTGGTGGTCTGACGGTCGGCACTTTGGTGGGGCTCAAGGATCAAGGCTTTCCGCTGCCAGCGGCCGGTGTCTGTATCTCTCCCTGGATTGATCTGGAAGCCACTGGCCAGTCCTACCAGACCCGCAAGGATATCGACCCGATGGTCGCTTATGACCTGATTAAACCCATGGGTGAAACCTATGTCGGTCCCGGCGGTGATCTTCGTGCTCCTACTGCCTGTCCGCTGTATGCTGATCTGAGCGGTCTGCCGCCGCTGTTAATACAGGTGGGTTCGGCGGAAGTGCTGTACAGCGACTCGGAAAGTTTGGCCAACAATGCCAGGGCCGCGGGAGTGGATGCAACCCTGGAGGAATGGCCGGATATGGTTCACGTCTGGCATCTGTTCTTCCAGAACCTCAGTGAGGGGCGTGATGCCATCAAACGTATTGGTGAGTTTGTCAGTGAGAAAACCGCTACTTAAATGAATAGAGCGACCCGGGGGTGATACCCCCGACGCGCCAGCGTATTTCACTCTGGACGGATATGACCTGTTCAGCAGAGTCTTATACAACCCGGCGCGATACCGACCTCTTGGTGCTCGGCAACGGCCTCGAAAAAATGGCTGACATTTACGTGGGTGGTGTCGAGAAGGAAGACGCCGCTGGCGTCGGCAGTCTTTGCCGATATGACAGGTCTGCCGCGATTACTGATCCATGTGAGTGGCCGCGAAGTGCTCTACGACAACGCCATCAGTGTTTATGGAAATGCCAAGAAAGCCGGTGTCGATGATGAACTGCTGGGCGAACCGGAGTTATTCCATGACTGGCATGCTTTTACACCGATGCTGGACGCAGGCCAGGAAGTGGTTGATCGGATTGGCTTGTATTCGCGCGAGACGATGGAGTAGTGGTAGGACTGATATAAACCCGAGGCCGAAAAAAGACACTAATTGCAGGTTGTCAGGCATACGCTTGCTGTAGGGTGCGAAGGTGGTCCTGATTTTTTACATCAAGATAAGGAGATAACAGCGACAGCACCTGGTAAATGCCCTGACTTAAATCACTTTCAGAAGGTGATATTGCTACTTCACCGCTGAGGTGCTGTTTGAAGCTGATCCACTGACTGGCAACAAGTAGCATGTTCAGGGCGAGTTCTTCCAGTACGGACTCTGCACAATTCTGTAATACATGCTGATCTGAAAGTGTGATCAGAAGACCAAGTAAAGCATCAAAGTATCGGTGCAAAATACGCCTGAAGCGAGGAGAAAGAGTGCGGCACTTCCCCAGAATGTATTCCGTGTCCTGATAGACGAAACGGTATCGTGTGGCGATTTCAAATCCCAAATGGAGAAAAAACCAGGCATCTTCTATTGTGCTGGTTGGTTCAAACGGATTCTCGAAAAGCGTGGTCAACTCTTGTTCATAAGCACTGAACAGCAGTTCGATTAGCGCGTCTTTACTCTTGAAATGGTAATAAAGGTTGCCTGGGCTAATGTCGAGCTCTAGCGCGATATGGTTGGTTGACACATTGGGGACACCCTGATTGTTAAAAAGCTCAAGGGTAGTATTCGCGATACGTTGCTTGGTGTTGGTTTTAGTCAACTAGGTGTAAATCCAATTTCTGTGCTAAGGCTTTTTAGTTTTATTACTCTAAATTTAACACTTACCATGCGATACGTTGATGCCACAAACCCGTATGAAGTGTGTTTGTAGAATCATCGGACTCATTATATGTAATTAAGCATGTGTAAGCGAGGAGGAAGTCATGGCTGCAAAAGCGCTGAAAAATGAGAAAGTCAGAAAAATCCTGGACAGGAATGACGAGCTGGTTTCCAAGAGTGTTGAAAAAGGACAAGAGTTGGCCGAAAAGGCGGTGGAGTATAACCGTGAGATTTGGTTGGCTGGGCTGGGTGCTTTCGCCAACGCCCGAGATGGTAGCGCAGAACTGTTTGACAAACTGGTAAGTTCCGGCGAAGAGATCGAGGGTCGTTACAAAAAAACGGTCAACGAGCGCAGTGATTCGGCGCTTAAAGCTGTCGGTAACTTCCTAGATAAAATTCCCAGCCCTTCGGAAAAAATCGAAGATGTGTTCGATTCGCGAGTTGCAAAAGCGATGACTCGACTAGGTGTGGTTCCTACAATTAATGCATTGCAGACTTTGACCGAGCAGGTTGAGGCTTTAACCGCGCGAATAGAAGAGTTTGCAGATGTTGAGCAAGCTAAAAGTGCTGGCGTCGCGGCGAAAGCGCCAGCACGGAGAAAAACAGCGGCAAAAAAAGCGCCTGTGAAAAGAAAAAAGGTGGCGACAAAGGCGCCTGCGGCTAAAAGGACTACCGCTAAAAAAGCTACTGCAAAAACATCAGCTCCAAAAATATCAGCTCCTAAAACCGCCCCTTAATTTTAGCTTATTTATATAAGCGGTTTATTACCATGTAAACATTAACTCGGGGACATTAATGTTAGTGTCCCCGATTCTAGGGGCTTGTCGCATTTTCATGCGTTGGCTTGTTTCAATCTGAGCAGCCATGAAATCAATCGGGTTGTTTTCCGACGGCAAGGCCCTCGTTGCCCGCATCCCCACTTTTTCCTTGATTCCTAGACACGCTGGCGTCTACAAAGTGTTTGCTGTCTGAAGAAGCCAGAGGATGCTGGGTCTCAAGGTCAGGTCCTGAAGCTATTGGTGCATCTGGTGTTACCGCGCCTGCCGGTGTTGTTGAGGGTACAACTGTAAGAGGTGTGGGATTGGCGTGCGCTGTGGTTTGCGCTTTCTTTGGTTTTGACTCTGATGTGGAAGATTTCTTTACCCGAGTTGCTCGCTTCGCTGGTTTTGATGGCGTAGGTTTTGCGCGGGCTTTTGCTTTTTGCTGTTTTTCATTGCCGGTATTTTTTGCTTTGGTTGAGGCGGGACCAGGTTTTTTCTTCTGAACAGAACGAGCTTTAGGTTGTTTGTCTGCCAGGCTTCTTAATAACTTAGCCAGGCTGGTTTTATTCAAGGGTTCGTAGGTTTTGGTTTCTATGTTAAACCATAAGGACTTGCCGCGTTGTAAGGCTGTATCCGGTAAAGCCTCGCTACTAAGCACTTTCTTTTTAACCTGCTGGCCAAGTGTCATCGGTAATTGGTCCATGATCCGAATGACCCGGGGGTAGGCCTTGGGTTCTAGTTCCCTGGTGACGAAGTAAGCTAATTGATTAGGTTCAAGCTTGGTTTTTTCTCTTAGTTCCACAGCGACTGCTGGTATAGAGTAGGTCTCTCTTTTATAAGACAGATCGATTTGGTAAGCGGCGGCGATACTGACAGACTCGGATTGCCAAACCGCGTTCTCAATGGGAAGTGAAGGCAACCAGTCGTCGTTGACATGTATGAAAGATTTTAGCTTGTCGACATATCTGTACTCATCATCGTCATCAAGTAAAAATATATCCCCGGTAACTTGCCAGCAGTCGCCTTTTTTCAGTACGTTATGAATAGGATGCTTGCTACCGTTCCGATAGCTGTCCTCTTTCGTCAGTAACATCCCCGGGACGCCTCTGGGGACAGGGCATAAATAACCTGCGGCATCGTAGTATGGTTGGTTAATGTCGTGATTCCAGTGTACGAGGGTGATGTCGCAGCTGCCGGGTAGCGGTTTCACTACCGGGCCTGGTTTTTGACAGGAGATATTTGCAAGGTAGGCATTAGT
The DNA here is from genome assembly GCA_003448675.1 of Porticoccaceae bacterium. Taxonomy (GTDB): domain Bacteria; phylum Pseudomonadota; class Gammaproteobacteria; order Pseudomonadales; family Porticoccaceae; genus HB2-32-21. Next base: position 528 of record DLXZ01000096.1, on the reverse strand, counting down.
GTCTTTCGCTACAAATATTTCCATAACCTTCGTGGTCGGAAACCTGGCCTGTACCCGTTTTGCCAGTGGTTCTGGCATGCCCACTCCACAGAACATTCTAATAGAGTGACCGGTTTCCAGTTTATTGGGAGGACTATCAACAAGTTCTCGCAACATATTCCCAGCATAAAAAACAACGCGAGCGCCGTAGCTGCGCGCTTCCTTCCAGAAAGTTTGAGCATCATATTTTCTGGCCACGGCGACTCGTGCTCCAGCCACTAGCGAAGCGCTCACTGAGACGATGAGTCCCGTTGGATCATGCAGGGGGGTCCAGCAAAATGCAGTGTCTGACTTCATTAAATGAGTAGCAGACGCTGTACCCAAGGCAGAAAGGGCCCACCGTTTATTCGTTATGACATCCATGCTGGTATCTTCACCCAGGCCAGAAAAGAGGATGTAAGCGAGATCCTTGGCTTTGCCAGGTGAAGGTTGGTACCAGTCGGGAAGGGCGATTTTGGCTGGATCGATTTTTTCCATATCCTCAACAGT
>DLXZ01000183.1:10715-10977 GCA_003448675.1 Porticoccaceae bacterium | reverse complement strand
ATGGTTCGGATCTGGATCTGGTGTTTTTGTACGGCGGCGAGCCCGGTGGTTATACCAGCGGTGAGCGCTGTATCGATAACGAAACGTTTTTCGCCCGCCTTGGCCAGCGGGTAATCCACATCCTTAACACTGCGACTGCGGGTGGCGTTCTATACGAGGTCGATATGCGTCTGAGACCCTCCGGTAACTCGGGTATGTTGGTCAGTTCTCTTGAGGCCTATGAAAAATACCAGCGTGAGGATGCCTGGACCTGGGAACACCA
>DLXZ01000183.1:0-10509 GCA_003448675.1 Porticoccaceae bacterium | reverse complement strand
CCTGGACCTGGGAACACCAGGCCCTGGTGAGAGCCAGAGCCGTGGCCGGCGATCCGGCTCTGGCCCAGCGCTTTGAACAGGTGCGCCATGATATTCTCGTCCAGCCCCGCGAGGTCGGGGCGCTGCGCCGAGATGTGATCGAGATGCGCCGGAAGATGGTTGATCATCTGGGTTCCGGGGGTAGGGCGAGGGAAGCCGGGCGCTTTGATCTGAAACAGGATCCGGGTGGTATCGTCGATATTGAATTTATGGTTCAATTCGCGGTTTTGGCGCAGGCTCATAATTATCCCCGCCTGACCCAGTGGAGTGACAATATCCGCATTCTGGCGCTGCTGGCCGAGTGCGGAATTCTTGCCGAGCCAGTACATCGCCAGTTGGTGGAGGCATATATTGCCTACCGCTCGGTGGGGCACCGGCTCCAGTTACAACAAGCGCCCAGTGTCGTTACTGGCGACGAATTTGCCGATCAGCGTCTGGCGGTTCAAGCCGCGTGGCGGCAATTACTGGGTGATGGGGAAGAGCTGCAAGCTTAGTGATTGAGGAGTGTGGAAATGTCGTTTGCGGATCGCGACGGAGTTATCTGGTTTGATGGTGAATTAGTACCCTGGCGGGATGCCAAGGTTCATGTCTTGACTCATACCCTGCACTACGGGATGGGTGTATTCGAAGGTGTGCGTGCCTATCACACCGAGTCCCACGGTACGGCGATTTTCCGCCTCCAGGAACACACCCGGCGGATGCTCAATTCGGCGAAGATTGTTGGCATGGACATGCCCTACGACATCGATACCCTTAATGAGGCCCAGCGCACCGTGGTGCGGGAAAATGGTCTAAAGGAAGCCTATCTGCGACCGATGGCCTTTTTCGGCAGCGAGGCCATGGGCCTGCGTGCCGATAGCCTGCGTACCCATGTGATCGTTGCGTCCTGGGAATGGCCTGCCTACATGAGTCCCGAAGCCCTGGAGCAGGGTATTCGCATTCATACCTCCTCCTACACCCGCCACCACGTCAATATCACCATGTGCAAGGCCAAGGCCAACGGCAATTACATTAATTCCATGATGGCCCTGCGCGAAGCCCTGGAAAACGGTTATGACGAGGCCCTGCTGCTGGATGCGGAAGGCTATGTGGCCGAGGGCAGTGGCGAGAATATTTTTATTGTTCGCGACGGCATTCTTTACACGCCGGAGCTGACCTCCTGTCTCGATGGTATTACCCGCGGCACGGTGATACAGCTGGCCCAGGAGCAGGGTTACGAAGTGCGCGAGAAGCGCATTACCCGCGATGAGGTTTATATTGCCGACGAGGCCTTTTTTACCGGCACGGCAGCGGAGGTGTTGCCGATTCGGGAACTGGATAACCGTATTATTGGCAGCGGTGCGCGAGGGCCGGTCACCGGCCTGCTGCAGTCACTGTATTTTGATGCCGTGCGTGGGCGCAATGGCGATCACCCCGAGTGGCTGGCACCGATTGCGGATTAATATCCCTCATAACAGAGCGTTTTGAATGCCTGTGGGTGACCGGAATGCTTCCCGCCACCGGCGGACTTCCAGCAGAGAGTCCAGGCGCCAGCGCCTGCTGATCGTCGGCCCTTCCTGGGTTGGCGATATGGTCATGGCCCAGAGCCTGTTTATCGCCTTGCGCGAGCGTTTTCCCGAGGCGCCCATTGATGTGCTGGCGCCGGCCTGGAGCCAGCCGATTCTCGAACGTATGCCCCAGGTGGACGAGGCCATTGTGATGCCCGTCGGCCATGGCAGTCTGGAATTGGGCAAGCGCTGGCGTCTGGCCCAGGTACTGGCAAAAAAAGGCTACAGTGCCGCTTATGTACTGCCCAATTCTTTTAAATCCGCGTTGATTCCCCTGTTTGCAGGCATTCCCCAGCGGGTGGGCTGGCGTGGGGAGATGCGTTTTGGTCTGCTCAACGATATCCGCCTGCTGGACAAGGCCCGCTACCCGCTGATGGTGGAGCGTTTTGTCGCCCTGGCCTATCCGGATCACACTCCCCTGCCTGAAACCCTGCCCCGCCCGCGCCTGCAAGTCGACGCGGCAGGCGTTGCGGACTTGCTTGAAAACCAGGGCTTGAGCCTGGACAGGCCGGTGTTGGCGCTGTGCCCGGGAGCGGAGTTCGGCCCGGCCAAGCGCTGGCCGGAGCGGCACTTCGCCAGCCTGGCCCAAACCCTGATTGAACGGGGCTGGCAGGTATGGCTGTTTGGTTCGGATAATGACCGGGCAGTGGCTACGCAAATTATCGAACTGTTGGGTGACGACACAGGCGCGCACAGCCGGAACTTCACCGGGCAGACCACTCTGGCCCAAGCCATTGATCTGCTGTCCTGTGCCACTGCGGTTGTCAGTAATGATTCCGGGCTGATGCATATTGCCGCGGCTCTTGGGCGACCTCTGGTTGCGCTATACGGTTCCACTTCGCCTGCATTTACGCCGCCCCTGGCCGAACGGGTGGAGACCCTGGCCATCCCCGTGGACTGCGGACCCTGTTTCCAGCGGCAGTGTCCTCGGGGCGATCTCAAGTGTTTGACCGAGCTGTTACCGGCGATGGTAGTGGCTGCGCTTGAACGTTTGCAGGACTCAAGTATCAGCGAGGTGGGTGAAGGGTGAAGCTGGCTTTTGTCCTGTACCGTTATTTTGCCTTCGGCGGTCTGCAGCGAAATATGCTGGCTATCGCCCGCGAAGCGCAACGACGGGGCCACCGGGTGGTGGTGTATTGCACCGACTGGGAAGGCGAGCGCGACCAAAATATAGAGGTCGTGCAGATCGCCCGCCGGGGTTGGAGCAACGCGGCGCGTATGACCCACTTCTCCCGTGATTTATCCAAAATTCTGGCCGATGAAAGCTTCGATCTGGTGGTGGGTTTTAACAAGTGGCCGGGGCTGGATATCTATTACGCGGCGGATTCCTGTTTCGCCCATAAAGCCTTTCGGGAGCGGGGATTCTGGTATCGGCTGGCGCCGCGCTCGCGGGCTTACCTGGCATTTGAGGCCGCGGTTTTTGGCCCCGAATCCAATACACATATTCTTGAAGTATCCGTCGCGGAGCGCCAGCGTTTTATCGACTTTTACGATACGTCCGCCGAGCGTTTTCACACCCTGCCGCCGGGTATATCCAGGGATCGCGCCGCGCCGAACAACTGGCAGGAGGTGCGCGAGACAAAAAGAGCGGAGCTGGGACTCGGTGAGGATCAGAAAGTCCTTTTGGCACTGGGTTCGGGGTTTCGCACCAAGGGGCTGGATCGTAGTATTGCCGTGCTGCCGGCCCTTGCGGCGTTAAATGCGCGTCTGCTGGTGGTGGGTGACGATAAGTCCACTGCTTTTGAAAAGCAGGCCGAGCAGTTGGGGGTGCGGGATAAAGTGGTTTTTCTCGGCGGCCGCGCCGATGTGCCGGACATCCTCCAGGCGGGGGATATCCTGCTGCATCCAGCCTACAAGGAAAACACCGGCAATGTGCTGCTCGAAGCCATGATTGCCGGTTTGCCGGTGATTACTTCTGACGTGTGCGGCTATGCCCACTATGTCAGGGACGCGGCCATGGGTGAGGTGTTGTCAGAACCTTTTGATGGCCAAGCCTATGCCGGTGCAATCCACAAAGCCCTGTCCCATGATGCCTTTCATTGGCATAAAAAGGGCGTTCACTTCGCCGAAACCAGTGATATCTACCACCGGCCCCAGGTGGCGGTGGATGTTATTGAGCGAAGGGCAAACAGATAAGGAAAAAGCGGACCGATGGAGCTGATACTGCGCGAGCCGCTGGATAAAATCTGGGCCGACCAGGATGTTTTTGAAATCGCCGCGGGCCTTGAAGGCCAGGTGATTCGCGATAAGGAAGGCCGTCAGACGCTCAAGTTCGAGCTGCAAGGCAAAACCTATTACCGCAAGTTACACACCGGCATCGGCTGGCGGGAAATACTGAAAAACTTCAGCCAGGTAAAAATGCCCGTGATCGGCGCCAGCAACGAGTGGCTGGCCATCAATCGCATCCGGAATCTGGGGCTGGATACGCTGACGCCAGTGGCCTATGGCAAAAAAGGTTTAAACCCTGCTCGACAGCGGTCTTTTCTTATTACCGAAGAGCTACGCGATACCCTTAGTCTGGCGGTTTACGCGGAAGGCTGGCCCAGCCAACCGCCGCCGCCGGCCCAGAGGCGTGCTCTGATTACAAAAGTGGCGGAAATTGCCCGAACCATTCACCGGGCGGGTATTAATCATCGTGATCTGTATATCTGCCACTTTCTGCTCGATCAATCGCAAGCGGCCCGCCAGAATATGCTGAGTCCTCGCCTGTTTCTGGTGGATTTGCACCGGGCCCAAATCAGAAAGACGGTTCCGCGTCGCTGGCAGATTAAGGATCTTGCCAGTATTTATTTTTCTTGCCTCGATATCGGTCTGACCAGAAGGGATGTGTTGCGTTTTTTGCGGGTCTATTTTGACCAGCCTTTGCGCCTTACCCTGACGTGGGAAAACAAGCTATTAGGCCAGGTAAGCCGCAGGGCAGTGAAATTATACCGCCGAGACTTCGGACGCGTGCCCCGTTTGCCCTGACGCTAGCCAGTCGGGCTTTGGCTGCGGTTTTTATCCTGCTTGCCCAGTTTTTGCCAGCTTTTTAGCCTGACGTTTGTGGGTTTTTTTGATCACTTTTTGTCTGAGCACATTATTTGCTGCGTTAAAACAACGAGCGCTGTATATTTCATAAAACAGTAGTCGGTCTTCGGTCTCCAGTGCCGGACTGGACAGCAAGTTTAGCTGTACGAGGTTTTTAATACGCAGCGATTCCGGTAGGCGGCGATGGCAGCGAGTTCGCTCGTTGTCGATAAAGGCAAATTGCCAGTCCCCGGTTTCATCATCTTTATGACAAAAGACATTGCCTGCACGCATATCCCCGTGGCTGATTGTCGCGAGATGGAGGTCTGCGACGGTAGTGGCAAGGGATTTAATAAAGCGCTGTTTTTCGGAAAAGTCGCTTTGATTTACTGTCTCTACGGTCTCGTAAAGATTCTGATAGCCTTCAAGGGCAGTCGCTATGGTGAAATAGCCCGTTCGTTTGCCCCAATGCCGCCGCCAGCCGATAACCAGGGTTTTAGGCGCGTTAAAACCATTATTCCGCAGTAGTCTGTCCCCCTCGACAGCTCTCATGGCGCGGCTTTTTCGGACCAGATGTTTCAGATGATCGAGGGGTGATCGGAAGTGGAAGTGCTTCACAAAGACAGGCGTCGTCTGGTCGTTGTTCACCAGCATCGCGCGGTGAACGCTGGTGGCTTTGGAAGACTGGATTTCCCGATTATCCATTAGCAGGTGTGAAAAGGGCCAGGATGGGCCTGTCTGATTGGCGCTGAGTTTGTCCACAAGCTCAGGAATAACCTGCAAATGCCAGAAGCCTGTGCGCACCTGTGTTAGCGATGGCGCTTCCGTGATAGTCATGTGTTGTTTGCCATGGCTTAGCGATTTCAGCGCTGGGTGGATATATCGTAAATATCCACCCGCTTGTGTTTTGGGCCGTGAACGCTGTGAATGTTATTCCCCTCGGTGCGGATTGTATTAAGCAGAATTTGTTGCTGCTTCCGTAACCGGGCTTCACTATGAACTACGGCGTAGACGTAACCCTGGTCGCGGAGACTGTCCAGGGACGTTGTGTTCATTCGGAAACTTCTGTTTGCATAGGCTTCGGCATAAAAAGCAATTTTTCTATCGTTGTAATAGACTTTTTCCGGGTTCGGCAGGTTTTCATTAATCCAGTCGCCGGCTTCGGGAATATACATTTTGTCATTGTTATCTCTCAGGGCAGTAGCCAATATGGCCTGGGCCGCGATAACAAAAACCAGCAGACGAAAAACCTGGTGCCGTTGATACTCGATGGAAATGCGATTGATAAATAGTGGTGCCAGAAGAAAGGGAATTGGCAGGCATAAAAGCAGAGCGGGGAAAAACGCATAGCGGTCGGTAACAAAAAAACGGGAAGTGACGGAATACAGGCAGACAGCAACGCCAATCAAAAAATATGCGGCAATCAGTTTGTGGCTGTTGGTGCGGGGGATCAGGCTGGGTTTGCCAATGCTTAGTGCGAGTAAAAGCAAAAGAAGGTTGCTGCTAAACAGAATCACTTTGACTACCTGAAACAACAAGCCACCGATAAGAAAGTGGGAGGCGGAATCTTTGGCCCATTTATTGGGCAAAGTTTCGCGAAAAAGTTCTTTTTGGCGCTCCAGGCCTGAAAAAATGGTTTCTCCGCGCTTGAGTTCGGCTTTTAATCTAGCGGTGGTGAAGTGATTTTCGCTGACACTGGGCGTTGCGGCGCCTGGGTTGTTACCGTCATGCAGCTGACTTGCGACGATGATGACGATTGCTATCAAACCTGACGAAGCAAGCAGTAAAAAGCGCTTCCGCGCCTGGCCCCTGGCGACAAGGGGCAGCACAACCAATGTGCCCGCCAGATAGACAATGCCTTCGATTCGATAAACCAGTGAAATTAAACCCAGGGCCACCCAGGTGAATAGAAACACCCAGCGGGCCGATTGCACATACCGAATCAGTGCCCATAAAGCCCACAGTTGACAGGCCCAGAACATAAAGCCTTTGAGAATATGAGGCCGGAATTCATTCAGATGGTAGAGGCTGACGAAAACCAGGATGCCCAGTAATTGAGTGACGGTATTACCGTCAAGGACTCGAATAAGCGCGAGGAAACCGCACATCAGTGCAATTTGGGCGATCAGGCTGAGGCTGTAGGCTGACTGGACCAGGCTTAGTCCACTGTATTGGGCGACAAACGCAATCTGAGCATAAAAAGCCTGTTCCGGTCGAAACAAGCGGGCGCTTTCGAATTGGCCGTTCATGTAGTCGTGAGCGGCAAAGACATAATCCATGCCGTCATCATTAAGGATGTCATCGAGATAAAGGGTATAACTGAACAGGAAAATACTAAGCAGAGCGCAGAGAAGGTAGAGCCACGGCCCGCTTTGGGTCTGGAGGCAAGTTTTGATGTTAGTCATTGATTTATATCACACCGGCGCTTCGGGCCTGGGCTGAAGCTGACGAGGAGCCGGAATCATGGAGGTATTGGGTCAGTGTATCGCGTACCAGGTCTACGGGAAGGGTTTTAATACAGCGAAAGTTTTCCGGGCAGGTTTTTTTTGAGCAACTGTTTGTGCAGGGTATTGGGTTGTGTATTAGCGTTGCGTTGGCGCCCAAGGGTCCCCAGCGCTGGTAGTCGGTGGGGCCGAAGAGGGCGACCACCTGTGTCTGGCTGGCGGTGGCCAGATGCATGGGGCCGCTGTCATTGCCGAGGAATAGACGACATTGTTTGAAAAGCGTGATCAGTTCTCCGAGATTCAGGCGGTTGCACAGGCTTGCTGGTTGGCTTCGGCTCGTGCCTCGAACCTGTTCAATAATGGTTTTATCCGAGGCGCCAGCGCCGATAAAGACAACCTGAATGCCCTGCTCGTCGAGCCAGTCGGCGATACTGGCGAAGCATTCCGGCGGCCATTGTTTATACGCTTTGGTAGCGCCTGCGTGCATACACACATAGGGTTTGTCGGGGTCTACCCCCTGTTCTGTCAGGGCTTCCCGCGTGGAAAGTTGGTGCTTGCTATGAGGTTTCAAGGCTGGGTAGGCAGGGCTGCTTCCCTGGCCAAGCAGGGCTTGTACATACTGATGGTAGTGATAAAAGCGGTGGGGGTCGCGCGGTTGTCGATCGATAATTTGCTGGTAAGTGGAAGGCCGGGGCGTGTCGCCAAGCGCCCAGCGCTCTGTCACGCCGGACATGGTGGCGATGGCGCTGGAAACTTGTAGGGCATCAAAATTTAACAAATGTTCAGCGCCGGTCGCTCTCAGTTGTCGGTAAAAACCCCTTAACAGTCTGAATTTTGCCAGCGGGCCGGCTTTGTGTAGTCGAGCGCGGGGGTAATAGATCGGGTTTTCGATGGTCGGTACGGATTCGATAATATCCCGGTAGCTTTCGTCGACCACCACCCAGGTTGGGCCACGGTTGGTTGTGGCAAGGGTTTCGATACTGTGTAAAGCCACCAGCAAGTTGCCCATGTGCTTGGTGGGCATTAGCAGGATCATGGAACGGTCGAGCAGTGGAAGATCCTCAGTCTGATCCATCGAATGTAGTCGCGGCTGCGCACGGGTCTCTTTTGGAAAGCGGCGAGTATACCCCAGGGTATTTAGTGCGCAGAACCTGGCTGACATATAATGCGAGCCTTTAAGCAAGGCCGCTGGCGAAGCCAGTCACAAGGTGTCGGGCCGCGACGCCTGGCTGGATAGGAAGAGACGGGAATTTATGCCTGATCGACAAGCTGAAACGCTAGCAATCATTGGTCTTGGCTACGTGGGTTTGCCCCTGGCGGTAGCATTCGGCAAGTGTCGGCCAGTGCTGGGTTTCGACATCAGTGCCCAGCGCATCGCTGAGCTTGACCGGGGACTTGATAAGACCCGTGAGGTAGACGAGGCGGAACTGGCAGTCGCAAGGTCATTGCGTTTCACCAGCGAAACAGCCGAGCTCAAGGCTTGCTCGATATTTATTGTCACCGTGCCGACACCGGTGGATGCCCACAAGCAACCGGACTTTAGCGCGGTCAGGAGCGCCTGTCATACCGTCGCAGCGGCACTCAAGCCCGGTGATACCGTGGTGTTCGAGTCAACGGTCTATCCCGGAGCCACGGAAGAAATCTGCGTGCCCCTGCTGGAGCAGGGCTCGGGGCTGCGATTCAATGAGGATTTTTACGTGGGCTATAGCCCCGAGCGGATCAATCCCGGCGATCGGACCCATCGACTGGAATCCATTGTGAAGGTGGTGGCTGGTTCCACCGAGGCGACAGCGGAAAAGCTGGCTGGCCTTTATAGCGAGGTAGTCAGTGCTGGCATCCATCGGGCCCCGTCCATCAAGGTGGCTGAGGCGGCCAAGGTCATTGAAAACACTCAGCGGGATGTCAATATCGCCCTGGTTAACGAACTGGCGATGATTTTCGGCCGTATGGGGATTGACACCGCGGAAGTGCTCGACGCCGCGGGCACCAAGTGGAATTTTCTCAATTTTCGACCCGGCCTGGTGGGCGGGCATTGCATTGGCGTTGACCCCTATTACCTGACCCACAAGGCCAAGGCGGTGGGTCATCATCCCGATATGATTCTCGCCGGGCGCGAGATCAATGACCGGATGGGTGAATACGTTGCCAGCCAAGTCGCGCGGCTGATGATTGGCGCAAAAATCCCGTTACAGGGCGCCCGCCTGTTGGTTATGGGGCTGACCTTTAAGGAAGACTGCCCGGATATTCGCAATACCAAGGTCATCGATTTGGTAAACGCTCTGCGAGGTCGCGGCGCGCAAGTCGATGTCCACGATCCCTGGGTGGAGGTGGAAGCCGCCAAACGGGAATATGGTCTTGAGCTGATCGAGCAGCCCCAAGCGGACAAGTACGACGCCGTGGTGCTGGCGGTGGCCCATCGAAGCTTCCGCGAGCTGGGGGTGGAGGCCATTCGCGGCTACGGTAAAAACAGCCATATCCTCTATGATCTTAAGAGCGTCTTTGCCGCCGATCAGGTGGATGGCCGCTTGTGAGCGCCATTCGGCTTTAGAAGACGATCAGGTATTGAAGGATTAAGTAATGAAAGTTCTGGTCACCGGCGTCGCCGGTTTTATCGGCTCCCATGTGGCCCTGCGCTTACTGGCAAGGGGCGACGAGGTGGTGGGGCTGGATAATTTGAATGACTATTACGAGGTCAGCCTCAAGGAGGCGCGTCTGGCCCGGGTGGAAGCGGCGGCGCGTAGCGAAGGGTCTGGCAGCTTTAACTTCGTCAGGCTGGACGTTGCCGATCGCGTAGGTGTTGAGCGCCTGTTCACCGCCGAAAAGTTTGATCGGGTGGTGCATCTGGCGGCCCAGGCGGGGGTGCGCTATTCCATCGAAAACCCCCATGCCTATATCGACAGCAATATCGTTGGTTTTACCAATATTCTTGAAGGCTGCCGTCATAACCAGGTGGAGCATTTGGTCTACGCATCATCCAGCTCTGTTTACGGCGCCAACGAGAATCTGCCGTTTTCGGTGCACGATAACGTCGATCACCCCCTGTCCTTGTACGCGGCCAGCAAAAAAGCCAATGAGCTGATGGCCCATACCTACAGTCACCTCTATCAACTGCCCACCACCGGATTGCGGTTTTTTACGGTTTACGGGCCCTGGGGTCGGCCCGACATGGCGCATTTCCTGTTCACCGACGCGATCCTGCGCGGGAGGCCGATCAAGGTGTTCAACGAGGGCGAGATGAGCCGCGATTTCACCTATGTCGACGACCTGGTGGACGGCATCGTTGGGCTGATGGCGGCGCTGCCGGGCGATACACCGGTCTCGGCGCGTGATTCGCTCAGCCCGGTGGCGCCGTTCCGGGTGGTCAACATCGGCGGCAGCCGGCCGACCCGGCTGATGGATTTCATCGCCGCGATCGAGGAGGCCTGCGGGCGCGAGGCGGAAAAGCGGATGATGCCGATGCAGCCGGGCGACGT
>DLXZ01000259.1 GCA_003448675.1 Porticoccaceae bacterium | reverse complement strand
GACCGTTATGCAAATGATCAAATGCACCAAAGGAGGTTTCCAGGCCGAGACGTCGAGCCAGATAGCCATCGAGCAGGTCGGTCAGGGCGGCAATACCGAAAATGGCGGCGCTCGCAAGGTAGTGCCATTCCCAGGGCAGATAATAGACCACCACCAGGAGAGGAATGAACAGCACCCGCAACAGGGTCAGTTGATTAGGCAGATTGAACATAGAAATGGGCTTACTACGGCAGGCTGCAAACTACCCCTTGTGGAGGGAGCTGTAAATAGCTTCGGCGACTTTTCTGTTAATGGATGGGACCTTCATCAAATCCGTGGTGCTGGCCTTTTCGACAGCAGCCATACCACCGAAATAGCGCAGCAATTCACGGCGTCGTTTTGGCCCGACACCGGCGACCTCTTCCAGCGGCGAACGCTTGCGCTTACGGTCGCGCCGCTGTCGGTGTCCAGTAATGGCGAAACGGTGAGCTTCGTCCCTGATTTGTTGAATCAACAGCAGGCCCGCCTGCTCGGGAATGATTTCCTGCTCACCCTCTTCGGTGGTCAGAATCAGGGTTTCCATACCCGGTTTGCGGGTCGTGCCCTTGGCCACACCCACCAATTTGACACCAATCACATTCAACTCTTCGAGCACCTTTTGCGCTATCCGCAACTGGCCCTTGCCGCCATCAATAAAGAGGATATCAGGCAACCTGCCCTCGCCCTTTTGCAAGCGCTGATAACGGCGCTTGATGGCCTGCTCCATGGCCGCGTAATCATCCCCGGCGGTGATGTTTTCGATATTGAAGCGGCGATAATCGGACTTTAACGGCCCTTCCCGGTTAAACACCACACAGGATGCCACCGTCGCTTCGCCACTGCTATGACTGATATCAAAGCATTCAAGGCGTTCGGGCATTTCGGGCAGAGCCAGGGTTTTCTGAAGTTTTTCATACCGTTTCAGGGTATTAGCCGAGGCCGCCATGCGCCCGGTCAGATTTTGTTCGGCGGTACGGGTGGCCAGCTCCAGCCACTTTTTACGTGTTCCGCGGCTGACATTTCTGATCGCCACTTTGCGCTGTACCGCGCTGCTGAGCGCCTCTTCCAGCACCCCCTTGTCGGGCAGATCGACACCAAGGGCAATTTCCCTGGGGATATCCAGACCGACGCTACTCTTGAGGTAGTGGCGGGGAATAAATTCACCAATGATCTCTTCGATACCGCTAGCCAGCGGCGCTTTGGGATAGAAACTCCGACTGCCGAGAATCCGTCCGTGGCGGATATAGAGCAGATGAACGCAGACCTCGTCTCCTTCCATCGCGGCGGCAATCACATCGAGGTGACCATTGCCGGATTCGATAATCTGTTCGGCCTGGACCTGGCGCATGGCGATGATCTGGTCGCGAATCTGTGCCGCCTCTTCAAAGGCCAACTTCTCACTGGCCCTGTCCATATCCGCTTCCAGCTCTTTCATCAGGGGCTGGTTCCTGCCTTCGAGAAACATGCGGGTATGGCGTACGTCGCGCTGGTAATTTTCTTCGGATATCAAACCTACGCAAGGGGCGTTACAGCGCTCGATCTGGTATTGCAGGCAGGGTCGGGAACGGTTTTTAAAAAAGCTGTCCTCGCATTGACGCACACGGAACGTCTTCTGTAAAAAACTCATACTCTCCCTGACCGAATGTACGCTGGGAAATGGCCCGAAATAACTGCCTTTTTTACGCTTGGCTCCACGATGAAAGGCCAGGCGGGGCCAGGTATCGCGATCGGAAAAGAAAATATAAGGATAGGATTTATCGTCGCGCAGGAGAATATTAAAAGGCGGGCGATACTCCTTGATCAGGTTTTGCTCAAGCAGCAGGGCTTCGAGCTCGGTCTCGGTAACGGTGACATCAACACGAGCAATGCGCTTAACCAGCGCCGCCGTCTTGGGCGCCAGTCCGCTGGCTCGAAAATAGCTGCCCACGCGCTTGCGCAGGTTTTTGGCTTTGCCAACATAAAGCACTTCACCGTCGGCGCCGACCATCTGGTAAATACCCGGGCGTGGGGTCAGTGTTTTGAGGAAGACCTTCGGATCAAATGACATAGGCAGCAGGGGCCGTGAGCGAAGGAGTCAATTGTCGAGCCGCGCTACACGGATTTAGATTATATCACTCGGGTCGACCAGACCATATTTTACCGCTGCCAGGGTCAGTTCCACGTCATTACTCACACCCAGCTTCTCAAATATGCGGTATTTATAGGTGTTAATGGTTTTCGGGCTGATATTGAGCACACCGGCCACTTCACCCACCCGGTGGCCGTTAGTAATCATTTCAGCAATCTGTAACTCTCGCTCCGACAAAGTCGCCAGGGGCGATTCTTCTTGCCCCGAAGCCAGACCCTTGATCACGAGATCCTGGGCCAGTGAAGGGCTAACATAGATACGATCCTGCATCACCGCACGCAGAGCTGTCTCGATTTCCTCCCGGTCGGCCTTTTTAGTGACATATCCGGCTGCACCAGCCTTAAGCAGGTGGCGCGGAAACAAATCACCTTCAACCGCAGTGATGATGATGACTTTGATCTGCGGGTGCACAGCCATCAGGCGACGTGTGGCTTCCATCCCACCGATACCGGGCATCTTCAGGTCCATGAAGACGATGTCCGGCCGGAAGTCACGTACGGCACGTAGCGCTTCCTCACCAGATGAGCATTGAGCAACTACGGTAGCGCTACCCGCCTCCTCAATAAGACTACTAAGCCCGACCCGAATCAGGTCATGGTCATCCACCACCACAACGTTATACACCGCGTATTTCTCCCTGTTCTCCGGCCATCTCTCTCCATTGAGAGCCTACCACTGGCGACCTCACGCCGCCATGACCCTCTCCAGTCAAAACCGGATTAGCACCGATTAATCCGGTTTTTCGCAGTCGCCCAGCACTCTTGGCTCCATCTCCAGCCGGATGCCGTAACGTTGATCGATGTCAGCGACAATTTCGCCAGCCAGGTCAAGCACATCCCGACCCCGAGCATCCCCAAATTGGGTCAGCACCAGGGCATGATCAGCGTGCACGGCACAATGGGGGCCGCGGCGCCCTTTCCAGCCGGCATTTTCGATCAGCCAGGCGGCGGGGATCTTCACCGCGCCATCGACCTGTGGGTACTGCACCATGTCCGGATAGCGTTCACGAAGGTCTCTAGCCCGCTTTGCATTGATTACCGGATTTTTAAAAAAGCTGCCCGCGTTGGGCTCACTGGCGGGATCGGGGAGCCTTTGCCGCCGGATACGGCTGACGGTTTCACACACGAGATCGGGACGGATTTTGTCCTCGGGATATTCCGCTAGCGCCACTTTCAGGGCCGGATAACTGATATTCACCCTGGGCTCACGGTGCAGGCTCAGGGTCACCGAAGTAATAATATAAGCGTCACGCAAAGCGCCCTTGAAGATACTATCGCGATAAGCAAGGCCGCATTGTTCACGGTTAAACTGCCGAACCTCGGCACTGGATATCTCAACGGCCTCCAGGGAAACCAGAAAATCGTTGAGCTCAACCCCGTAGGCGCCAATATTCTGAATCGGCGCGGCTCCCACCAGCCCCGGGATCAAAGCCAGATTCTCCAGACCATAACAGCCCTGCTCCAGCAATTCCGTGACCAGATCCCGCCAGGGTTCACCCGCCGCCGCCGTCACCAGCGCGCGAGCCCTGCCCTGCGCGACCACCTGGACGCCGCGCAAACCCATCTGTATCACAAGCCCCTTCAGATCGCCGGCCAACACGATATTGCTGCCCTCGCCAAGCACACTCACCGGCAATCGCCGCTGTCTGGCAAAGGCCAGTGCCTGATGCAATTCTCCAGCACTTTCCACGCGACAGAAATATTCCGCCCGCCCCGGCAGGGCGAAGGTGTTACTGCCTTGCAGTGAGTGGTTAGCAATAATGTTCAATCGAGTTGACTCTTCATTAAAGAGGACTGTGTACTCAAGCCATGTCGTTCCCGGATCGCGTTCAACAGACCATCAGCAGCAACTTCCACCATATCCAGCACCCGATCAAAGCCCGCCGGCCCACCCCCATAAGGATCGGGCACTTCCACCAGGTTGGTATCGTGATGATAGTCGAGGAATAACTCAACGCGACATTTAGAGCCTGGTGGTGCCATCCCCTGTAAATTCGACAAATTACTCAGATCCATGGCCAGCATGTAATCAAAATGCTCAAAATCCTCGTGACACACCTGCCGCGCTCGCAGGTGTTCCAGCTCGTAACCCCGCTGTCGCGCTGCCGTCAGGGTGGTTTTGTGGGGAGGCCGGCCAATATGCCAGTCGCCGGTACCGGCGGAATCGACGCCTATCTGCCCCATCAAGCCCATGGACTGTATCCGCGACTCGAACACACCATGAGCTGTCGGTGAACGGCAGATATTACCCAGGCAAACAAATAACACATTTACCCGCGTCGGCTTCTCTGATCCTGGTAACGGCATCACTAAATTGCTCCCCCACTGCTGGCGGCTGAGGCCTTAACGATAGCAATAGTCGCGGCAAGATCCGCTTCGGTATCAACCCCGGGCGGCACCGGCGCCACTGCATCGTCAACATGAATGACAACGCCGTGATACATAAAGCGCAACTGCTCCAGGGCTTCGGTGCGCTCCAGCTCGGCCACCGGCCAGCTAACAAATTGCCTTAACAAACCCGCCCGGTAGGCGTAAAGGCCGATATGGCGACGATAACCGCAGGTCTCGGGCAGGCCCTGAACGTCATTGGCAAAATGATCCCGCGCCCAGGGAATGGGGGCGCGGCTAAAATACAGGGCACGCCCTTCAACATCGCTCACCAGTTTAACCACGTTGGGATCGCGCAGTGTGGTCAACGCCAGTACCGGTTCACACAGGGTGGCCACGCCGGCTTCGGGATGAGCCGCCAGATTCACCGCCACCTGATCAATTACTGCCGGTGGAATCAAAGGCTCGTCGCCCTGGACGTTGACAACGATTTCATCGTCCGCGACACCCAGTTGTGTAACCACTTCGGCCAGGCGGTCAGTACCCGATACATGGTCAGTTCGGGTCATCAACACCTCGCCACCGAACCGTTTGACCTCTGCTTCAATGCGCTCGTCATCGGTAGCTACCAGGACCCGCTGCGCGCCACTGTGCGTCGCCTGTTCATAGACCCTTTGCACCAGAGTTTTACCGACAATGTCCCGGAGGGGTTTGCCCGGCAGACGCGAGGACGCGTATCGGGCAGGAATAACAACAATATAAGCCATTATTTCAATATCTTACATCTATTTTCTGATCTATTTTATTACCAATAATACACACCAACTCTTCCGGGATCTCCGCTTCCACATCCAGGTACCAGCAATGCTCACTGGCAAAGCTCTCGCACTTTACCGCATCCTTACCGGTCATGATGATCGGCAGGTCATCATCAAACGCCAGATCCGCAACACTGAAATTGTGGTGGTCGGGAAAGGCACGAAACCGAGGCTTCAGGTTAAGCTCATTGAGCGTGGCTTCAAAACGTGCGGGATTGCCGATTCCCGCAACGCCATGCACCTCCCGACCAGACCAGCTTGACGCCTCTTGTTTTTCTCCGGATACCAGATTCACCAACACTGTCGGTTTCAACTCCATGCCATACGCCTTCACCGGTGAATCAGACAATCCCGCCATGCAGACGCCCGCATCGTCTTCATCGGCACCGTTGATAACCACGGCATCAACACTGTGCAGACGCCCTGCCGTTTCCCTCAGCGGCCCCACGGGTAGACAATAACCATTGCCCAGACCACGCTGTTTATCAATCACCACCACCTCCATATCTCGGTGCATGCGATAGTGTTGCAAGCCATCATCGCTGAGGATGATATCAACCTGGTTTTCATTCAGGAGCTTATCGACCGCCGCCCGCCGATCACTGCAAACCACCACTGGACAATTAGCGCGCCGGGCAATCAACAGGGCTTCATCACCCGCTTGCCTGACCGAGGTGCTGGCGTTGACCGTCAGCGGAGAAGCACCAGCGGATCCGCCATAACCACGACTGACAACGCCCGGTTTAATACCCCGAGCGGCAAGTGATTTGGTCAGTGCAATAAGTAATGGTGTTTTGCCCGTGCCGCCGACACTGATATTACCAATCACCACGACGGGCACTGGCCAGTCCTTGCCCTGATAACGGGCCTGCTGGAAGGATTTACGAATAGCCGCCACCAAGCGGTAGAGCCAACTAAAAGGTAGCAATAGGGAAAAGCCACCTGGTTTACCGTACCAGGCCTTTTCGATCCCACTCATGAGACTTCGGAATCATCCTCGGTGAACTGCTGGCGATAAAGCATGGCATAGCGCCCGCCAGCAGCCAGTAATTGCGCGTGGGGGCCGCGTTCAACAATCTCTCCGTCCTCCATAACCAGAATCTTATCCGCATTCTCAACGGTACTAAGTCGGTGCGCAATGACAAAGGTGGTGCGCCCCTCCATGGCGACATCAAAAGCATCCTGAATAAAACGTTCGGACTCAGTATCCAATGCAGAAGTGGCTTCATCAAGGATCAATATGGGTGCGTCCTTGAGCAAGGCCCGAGCGATTGCAAGACGTTGGCGCTGGCCCCCGGACAGCATTACACCATCATCACCGATCACTGTGTCAAACCCATCGGGCAAAGCCTGGATAAATTCCAGCGCGTGGGCCATGCGGGCGGCTTCGAGAACGGCCTCCCGACTGCGCGAGGCAAGCTCGCCATAGGCGATATTGTTATAGACCGTATCGTTAAACAGGGTTACCTGCTGACTGACCAGAGCGATCTGTTTGCGCAGGTTCATCAGGGTAAATTCGGTGACCTCCCGGCCATCAAGCGTGATACGCCCCGAGTAATAATTGTAAAAACGGGGAATCAGGCTCACCAGCGAGGTCTTGCCGCTGCCGGACGTACCCACCAGGGCCACGGTTTCTCCGGGCTGAGCTTCAAGGTTGATGTTTTTCAATACATCCTCGCCGCTGCAGGAGTAAGCAAAGCAAACCTGGTCAAAAACCACCCGGCCCTCGACCCGCTCTGTAGCGTAGGAACCCTTGTCGGTTTCCTCCTCCTCATCCAACGTGGTAAACAGTGTCGTAGCGGCGGCAACGCCTTTTTGAATGGTGCTATTGACCTGGGTGAGCTGGCGCACCGGCTTGGCCAGCAGGGAGGCGGTAAAAATAAATTTGGTAAAACCACCGGTCGACATGGAGGTCAGAATTTCCGGGGTTAGCGCCAGCCAGATCAACAGCCCCAGGGCCCCGGCCAGCAGCATCTGAACCAGTGGTGTGCTCAGGCCCTGAGTAATCGCCAGCTTCAGATTCTGCCGCCGATTAACCTGACTGGCCTTGAACAAGCGCTTGCGTTCGTAATCCTTACCGCCATAGAGATGCATTTCCCGATAACCGCTAACCGCTTCCTGGGAAACATGGGTAACATCGCCCATGGCCGATTGAATACGTTTACTCAGGGTGCGAAAGCGTTTGCTGACGATACCGACGATCAAGGCAATGATCGGCATGATAACCAGAAAAATCACCGCCAGACGCCAGTTGAGGTAAATCAGATAGGCCAACAGACCTACGGTCAGGGCGCCTTCCCGAATCACCACAGTGAGAGCTTTGGTCGTTGCCCCCATCACCTGTTGTACATGAAAAGTGAGCTGGGCCACCATGTGGCCGGCCATCTGGCCGTCAAAGTAGGCGCTTGGCATGCGGGTGTATTTGTCAAACACCTCGTTTCTAAGGGTGTGCACCACCGACTGAGAAACGTAGGTCATGCCGTAATTGCCCAGCAAAAACCCGATACCACGAACAGCCGCCAGTAGAAAAAGCATGGTCGGCAAGGCTACCCGACTCTGCTCGAGTACATCCCCGCCCGCCATCAGACGCTCCGCCAACCGGGCGGTAATGCCCTTGTCGATAGCCACCATATTCAAATCGGTAGGAACCTGCCCCTCACCAGTCACCACTGTCAGCACATTGATGAGATACCCCAACAAGTCGACAAACGCGATCTGCATGGCGGAGAACAGCCATAGTCCCAGAACACTGAGAATAAAGACTTTCCAGTAGACCTTCAGGTAACCCAGGAGTCTCAGATAGATCTTGAGAGCCGGGGTCTCACGCGCTTCAACGCTTGGCATGGTTTTAATTTATTCGCCCTCGCGGGGCTCCTGGGTAACGATACTGAGGTTAATGAAACCCAGGCGACCAGCGGCGTCCATGGCCCGCACCACTGCCTGGTGAGGTGTTTGCGCATCGGCGGTAATGGTCAAAGCCGTTTCTTTTTCACCGCCGGACAGCTGCTTCAGGGCTTCAATCAGGGTTTTCAATTGCTGGTTAACCAGCGCGACGCCATTGAGTGAGTATTTACCGTCGGCGGTAATCAGAATATCGATCCTGGCGCTTGGCGCCTGGGTAACATCGCCATCGGCTTCAGGCAAGTTGACCGCCAGGTGAGTTTCCTTGGTGAAGGTTGTCGACACCATAAAGAAAATCAGCAGTAAAAAAACCACATCAATCAGCGGCGTCAGGTTGATCCCCTGATCGGCACTTCGTTTGCGGTGGAACTTCACCGGTCGGTGCGTCCTTTCCCAGCCACGGGCGCGGGACGATCTCCGTGAATGGCGTCGACCAAAGTCACCGCCTGATCTTCCATATCAATCACCAGGGAATCGATGCGGCGCTCGAAATAGCGATGAAAAATCAACGCGGGAATAGCCACCGTCAGGCCGGCGGCGGTGGTAATCAGCGCCTCGGATATGCCACCGGCCAGGACACCCGCGTTGCCGGTGCCTTCGAGCATGATGGCGGTAAACACCTTGATCATACCGACTACAGTGCCTAGCAGGCCAATCAGTGGTGCGATGGCGGCGATGGTTCCCAGGATGGATACATAACGCTCCAGCTCGTGGATAACCTGATTGGCGGCCTCTTCGATACTGTCTTTCATCACCTCGCGGCCGTGAGTGGAGTTGCTCAGCCCAGCGGACAGTATCCGCCCCAGTGGCGAGGAGCTGCGCAACTCGGCCATACGCTCGGCGGTAACTTCTTCATCCTGAAGCCAACGCCAAACCCGACCCAACAGGTTGGGTGGTAGAACCCTGGCGGTTCGTAGTGAGATATAACGTTCAACCGCAATCACTGCCACCGCTCCCGAACATAACACCAACGGCACAATCAACCAGCCGCCAGCAAGTAAAAGTTCAAACAAGGCACACTCCCTATATTTTTGAATATACCGCTGTCTATTCAATTCCAGTTTAACCGCCGCCTATCATATCAAAGCGGCACGGCTATTGGCGTATGCCAATAGCCCACAAATGAGTCGCGAGCGCGGCCGATACGGACGTTTCGTCGATTCAGCCACACAAAAATCAGCGCGCCCGCCTGCCCCGTCGACCACTGTCGCGAACCGATCGCGGTGTAACGGTCGACAACCCGGTCATGAGGATGACCAAAATGGTGGTTATAGCCGGCCGAATACACCACATGGTCGGGATTGACCCAACGAACAAAGCCCTCGCTGGAGGAAGTTTTACTCCCGTGATGGGGGGCTAGCAGCAAGGTGACATCCGAGGGCAAGATGCCTTTTTGCAGCAGCACCTGCTCAACATCCGCTTCGATATCACCGGTAAGGAGAATTGTTTGATCGCCCATCGTGATGCTCAGCACACAGGACTGGTTATTGTCCGACTGATTTACCGGCCTTCCAGCCTCGAATCCGCTCGGATGTAGCACGGTAAACTCCAGCTCTTGCCAGCGCCAGGTCACACCGGCCTCGCACGGCTGCACATCTTTAATGGGGAGGTGGAGCGCTTGCCCTGCCAGTACGCGATCCACGGCCACGGTTTCAAGCAAGCCCTGGAGACCACCGGCATGGTCATTATCACCATGGCTGACCACCAGAGTGTCGATCCCGCTGACACCACGGTATCTCAGGTAAGGCGCCAGCACCGCTGAGCCGATATTAAAGCGATCGCTGAATTTGGAACCCACATCGTAGACCAGCACCTTATCCCGACTGGACACCACCACGCTCAAACCCTGCCCCACATCCAGCACCGCCACTTCCAACAATGGCCCTTCCGGAGGTTCTGCCCAAGTCACCGCGGCAAGTAACAAAAGGGCAAAAGCCCTGACACCCAAACCTTTCGGCGCCAGCAACAACATACCCGCGCCAAGGCTGGTTAACCCAACCAGAAAATGGCGGTCGGTGGCTATCCGCCACTGCAATTGCTCGGCGTGGGGCCTGGCGGCATCTAATAAGGATGTGAATAACTCCAGGTGCCAGGCAGCGCCCTGCCAGAAGTACAGCGCCAATGCCTCATTAAAGACCGCACTCATCACGCCGAGCAATACCAGCGGTACTACCGCCAGGCTGAACCAGGGGATGGCCACCAGGTTGATAAGCGGCGCTAAAAGTGAGACCTCGCCCTGAAAGTAAAGTAGCGCCCCGGATAAAATCAGGAATACAACCCACTGGGCCTTGAGTAAGCCCGCTATCCAGGGAGCAATCCTGGTGGATAGCCAAAACCAGATCGCGGAGAATCCGCCTCCGTCTTCCCGCCCCCTTTTCCACCTGTCATAGTTCAAACGTCCGCTCCGCGGATAGCCTGAAAAATAGGCGACAAAAGCCGCCACCGTGCCGTAGGACAACCAGAAACCAGGCGACAGGACGGCAAGCGGATCAATCAATGCTTGCAGCGCCAGCGCCCAGCTAAACGCCAGCCAGGGACGCAAGGCCCGTTTTAGTAACATTGCCAGCAGAAACACAGCCACCATCACCGTCGCACGCTGAGTGGGCAAGGTAAAACCCGCCATCGCTCCATACACCAAAGCAAACACCAAGCCCAGCACCGCACCCACCTGTCGTGCCGGAATGGGACTGCCCACCAGGCACATTCCACGCCCCAGCACCACCCCCATTGCCATGCCGAACGTAGCCGCCATACCCAGATGCAGGCCGGAAATAATCATCAGGTGAATAGTGCCGGTTTGGCGCAGCATGGCCCAGGTTTGACGCGACAGACCACGGCTGTCACCGATAGCGAGCGCTGACAGCAATGCAACGCTAAGCGCTTCCCGATCCGCACCGGAGGATGCCTGGACCTGTGATCCGCCAATCAAAGCACCGAGGCGCTGGCGGTATCGATTAATCCAATGTCCTTTTGCCTCACCCAGCATTTCGGCCTGATCGCCATGCCGAACATAACCGGTAGCGGAAATTCCTTTTTGCAGTAACCAACGACGGTAATCAAAGCCGCCAGGATTTGCGAAGCCTCTTGGCGTACGCAAGCGCACCGATAATCGCCAACGCTGCCCCACTTCAACGGAGGGAGCGCCATACCAGTTCAGGCGCAAACGTTTTAGCGACGGGACATGCTCGATGTTTGATTCAGAATTGAGTACTTCGAGGCTACGGACATCAAATTCAAAACGCGTGCCGCGCGCGCCCTGTTCGGGCAATCCAACGACCACCCCACTCACCTTATAATCACTTTTATCGCGCTCAGCGGGCAAAACATGGGCGAGCAAAACCCAGCCCCATAAACTCGCCCAGGTCGCGCCTGCGATAAGCGCCAGCACATTGCGCGCACTTCCCGCCAACCGAGTCCCGCGAAATAGCACCGCGCTACAAACACCACCGAGTAAAGCGCCGAGCACGAGCGCAATGCCCGGCAAATCAGTCCACCAGGCGGACGAATAGGCCGATGCTGAAAAAAGCAGGAGATAGCGCTGCAAACCACGTCCCTGTTGTTGCAGTATCGATTCGTCGTCGAGTCTAGTCTGCTTTGCTTTTGGCGACAATTTTCCTTAGCCTTGCGCCATGTCAAAGCTCTTGATCATCTACCACAGCCAGAGTGATCGAACCGAACAATTGGCCCGGGCTGTTTTTACGGGCGCACAACAGGAACACCAAGTTGACAGCCGCCTGATCCGGGCTTTCGATGCCACGCTGGAAGACCTGCTGTGGTGCAACGGTTTGATTTTTGGCACACCGGAAAACTTCGGGTACATGAGCGGTGCTTTAAAGGATTTTTTCGATAGGACATTTTATCCGGCCGAGCCATATCAGCTTAATTTACCCTACGGGGTTTTTATCAGCGCCGGCAATGATGGCACAGGAGCGCTACGGGAAATCGAGCGCATCGCCCTGGGCTACCCCATGCGCAAGGTCGCCGATGCGGTCATCGTAAAAGGCGAGCCCGACAAGGAAGACATTAACAGGTGCACCGAACTGGGCCTGGCCATGGCGGCGGGTCTGAACTTGGGAATTTTTTAAAAATTCGGCACCCCTTGAGCATTTGTTAACTACAGCGGGATACCAAAAAAACCATGAGCACAGCCCTGATTTTATCGGGAGGCGGCGCCCGGGCCGCCTACCAGGTAGGCGTTTTGAAAGCCGTCTCCGAAATCCTGCCGAGGCGCACCCATAATCCTTTCCCCATTATCTGTGGGACTTCAGCCGGAGCAATCAATGCCCTGGCCCTGGCCGGCAGGCCCGGCCATCTGAGATTGCGAGCACGTAAACTGGAAGCCATCTGGGCTAATCTGCAAGCAGAAGACATTTATCGAACCGACACCCTTGGCGTCATTAAAAATACCGCCCGCATTCTGATATCCCTGCTGCACGGCGGTTACAGCCGCCATCACCCCCTGGCGCTGCTCGACAACACACCTCTGCGCCAACTGCTCGAGCAACTGGTCCGCTTTCGCTATATTGACGAAGCCATCGCAAGCGGTGAACTGACCGCCGTCAGCACCACCGCGATGGACTATGAAACCGGCCGTTCAGTAACATTTTTTCAGGGCAACCACGATAACTGGGAGCGCACCCGCCGCCTGGGTGTGCGCACCGGACTGAGCATTGATCACCTGATAGCTTCCTCGGCAATACCCACTATTTTTCCAGCGGCCTCCATTGACGGAAACTACTACGGCGACGGGGCGGTTCGGCAACTAAAACCCCTGAGTGCGGCAATTCATCTGGGCGCGGAAAAACTATTTATTATCGGTGTCAGCGACAACCCCATCCATACCGATTCCCTGCATAAATCCGAGCACCCCCCGTCGGTCGCGCAAATGATAGCCCAACTTCTCAACAGCGCCTTTATCGACGCCATTGAAAGCGATTTAGAGACCCTGGAAGCCATCAACAAACTGACTCGCCATATGCCCGATAAAGCCAGGGAAGAGAACTTGCGGCATATTGACTATGTCTGCATATCGCCAACGGAACCCATCGATGAAATGGCACAACACCACATTCACGAATTACCACGCAGTGTGCGTCTATTCCTGCGAGGCACCGGAGCCACCGCCAAAGGCGGAGGCGCTAGCGCCGCCAGCTATCTGCTGTTTGAGCCGGGATTTTGCCGCGACCTCCTGGATCTGGGTTATCGGGATGCACTGCGCCAGGAAGAAAATATCCTGGGTTTTTTTCTTGATCAGCAGTCTCCATCCCGCTCCGCCTCAGGCAGACCCTAGCGCTTTTGCTCCAGTCACTTGAAAGCGGTGCGGGATTTTATATGTGTCCGTACTGCTCCTGAAGCACTCCACCTGTTTGTGACTTTGCTGTATTGAATACCCGTTCGACTTCCACAGTTTTCGATTTCGCCATTGGAAAAAACTGGAACACCACCAAGTGAATTGTCCTTAACCTCAACGCCGACATTAATACTCACCACTGCAAATCAAGCGAAACGCTTGTTACTTCGGCCGATACACCTTAATCGGATGATATTCCTTCTGAAAGCTCGGCTGGTCGGCCCATTTGATACCGTTGGTCAGGCCACCATCCACAACCATGGCCTGGCCGGTGACAAATGTAGAGCGGTCACCCGCGAGCCAGCAAGCCATCTGGGCAATGTCATCCGGGATGCCGGCTCTGGGAATAGCCTGGGTTTTCTCAAAGGCGGGCTTGACCCGATCCACCAGCTCGTCGGATTTACCCACGGTATTGGCCGCCAGGGGCGTGGCGATAAAACCGGGGCAGATGGCGTTAACGCGGATAAAGTGTTCGCCCAGCTCCATGGCAACGGATTTGCTCATATGAATGACCGCCGATTTGGCGCCGGCATAAGCGTGGGGGCTATAACCTGAATGCAGACCAGCGATCGAGCCGGTGTTAATAATGCTGCCCGATTTCTGCTTTTTCATAACCGGGGCAGCGTATTTCATACCCAGAAAAACCCCACGTACGAGTACATCATAGGTCATATCGAATTCATCGACTGGTGTATCTTCAACCGGACCCAGCACCCCACCAAACCCGGCATTATTAAAAATACAGTCAAGCCGGCCCCATTTTGAAACAGCTGTGTCCACGGCGGATTTAACCTGTTCCTCGCTACGCACCTCCACTTCAACAAAAGTCGCGACGTCTCCCAACTCGGCGGCAAGAGCCTGTCCGCGCTCCTCCTGCATATCGGCGATTACCACCCGCGCGCCCTCCTCCGCAAAAAGCCTCACGCTGCGCTCTCCGATACCGCTGGCGCCGCCGGTGATTACTGCCACCTTTCCGTCAAGTTCACCCATTACTGTTTTCCTCTTTTACTGCAACTATATAGTGTGATTATTCGCTGTCGGCATCAGCCCTGCATCAGGTTAAAAGCGTTCACCAGATGCATACCACCGTCCACATACATGGGACAGCCATTAACGTAAGTGGCTTGATCCGAAGCAAGAAATACGATGGCGTTGGCAATATCCTCCGGTTTGCCTACCCGACCACTGGGCATTACCTTGGGTACTTCCTGCTTCAGACGTACGCTTACTTCCTCTCCGTAAACATCGGCCAGAATCGGGGTGTCGATCAGGCCAGGTAGAATAACGTTATGGCGGATACCCGGCACGGTGATAACGCTGTCTTCGGTAAATTTAAGGATCGCGGCTTTGCCAACGCCATAGGGGCAATATTTATCGATGGCCATAACCGCGGCGGCGGAAGCAATATTCACAACGGATCCATTTGGCGCTGCTCGCAAGAGCCTGGCGGCATGTTTCACCAGAAATAGCGGGGCTTTGATCAGCACAGCCATCTGGGCGTCGTAACTGGCTTCTTCCACTTCTTCCGGATTTTTGAATTCCGCCCAGGCGGCGTTATTGACCAATGTATCCAGACGACCGTGGGTTTTCTCAACGTCGACCAGTAATTGTTGAATATTATCTACACTGGTTATGTCACAGCGCGTAGCACAATAGGCCTTGCCCAACGAAGCGGCGGCAGCGTCGAGTTTTTCCTGATTCAGGTCAACGGCGACAACAGTAGCGCCTTCGCTGATAAACAGCTCGGAGGCTTTCAGGCCAATGCCCGAGGCCCCGCCAGTCACCAGTACCACGCGATTTTCAAATCTCATAATGCTTCCTTAATGGTTAGTTTATTAAAAGTAATAATTTTCATTCGTGGCCCTGCTAACGCCTCTGGATAGCGAGGGGCCTAGTCCCAAATATGTAGTGGCATATCATGCAGGAGATTGTTGATCTCCCGTTCCGATAATTCCTGTTTTTCAATCAGGCCACGAGCGACACGGCCCACATAGTTGATATATTCCCGTTCCACAAACAGATCCACTACGTCCTCTGCAACCATATCGAGGATATTGTCGTCCTTATAAGTAATATCCAGCTGATCCGCGCCGGGTAGTGAAATGCGCAATTTCTCCAGCCGAAGCAGTTCCACCAGGGCATCATAATAATCCTGCCCACCATGGACTTCGCGGAATGGCTTTTTCAGGTAAACCGCCTGGGATACCGGACCAGCAAAACGAATGCGTGTCGTGACCAGGGTTTCCCTAACCGCCAGGGGCCACAATTCAGCTAGCTCGTGGACGCGATTATGGATAGTTCTCACATGGGGCGTTAGCTCAAAACGCACCACACTGCGATCCATACGGGAGCCCTCTTCGCCCAACTTTGCACCATAGACTCGTCGTCCATAGTAATGGGATACCACCACATGACCAGCCTCATGCATGGCAACGGTGGCCAGTCTTTTCTCTTCGCGTTTGTCCTCGTGTTCATTCATCGGCGCATCATCCGATCCCTTGCACAAGGGTATGCCAAAGCGTTTATGATTGCGAGTTTCAGGAACGCAGTCGCATGTGACAAAGCTCCTTCCCTGGAACGAGACGTGATGGAACAAACACTAACCATTGACGGGATATATAACGGCGCCACCGGCGTCGCCAATGGCGGTTACAGTTGTGGCGTGGTGGCCAGCTTTATATCAGGTGATGCGGAAGTGCGCCTCAACGCGGCCTTTCCCACGGAAACACCGCTAACTGTCAAATCTTCGGCCGAAGGCAACGTCGAATTCTTTCTCGAACAAAATTGCTCAAAAGCGAATTTACTGGGCAGTGGCAAACCCACCCTGCTCGATCTGGAAGTGCCGAACCCGCCGAACTACGAAGCCGCACGGCAAGCCAGCGAAAACTTTATCTTTCTACACCGGGTTGATCCGCGTGGCTGCTATGTGTGCAGCCCCATTCGCCCGGTAGGTGAAGGTTTACGCCTGTTTATTGGGCCACTGCCGAATATTCAGGGAAAATCCATGGGCGAAAATCTGGTGGCATCAGTATGGCGGCCTTCGCCGGAACAAGCGAAAGCAGACGGATATATCGACCCGGTTTATATCTGGTCGGTTCTGGATTGTCCTGGCGTGACCGCGCTCAAGTTGCGCAACCCCGGCTCAGGCGTGCTGGTACTCGGCAGTTGCGCGGCGAGCATGAAGGAAAAGCTGCCAGCCTCCGAGCACTACGTCGTCAGCGCCTGGGAAATTGACCCACCGCAAGGCGCCAAACGTTTTATGGGTGTAGCCATTCACTCCAGGACGGGCAAACTGATGGCCTGGGCCCGGCAGGTGTGTT
>DLXZ01000118.1:50151-52808 GCA_003448675.1 Porticoccaceae bacterium | reverse complement strand
CCCTTTAGCTCCAGATCCAGGGGTTCCTCGTAAAATGCTATACCCTCGGCACTCAGGCGTTTGTGGGTGTCGATCAGTTGTTCACCAGTGACCTCGAAAGACAGCAAGAACACGCCGGGGTCACCCGGCCGCTTTGGCCCGGTCGGGGTTTTTGCCGGCGGATCGAACTCAATCAGTTCCACTTCGCCGACCATGCTGTCACCCTGTTGCAGAATCACCGAGCGGCCAACAGTGCCGGGTTTCAGCTTGAGCAGTTTTTCAGTGATGGTGCCGTTCAGTGGCATATCGAGGGTTTTGCGAAAACCCAGATGGTTCTCGTAAAACGCAATGGATTTTTCCAGGTTGGATACGGTTAGGGCGACGTGGTGAATTTCGCTGATGGCCATGCCGAAGCTCCTTATTATCGTTTTATGGATAACCTCAGTGTAGTCGATCAAATGCTTGTTCTCGGAACATCAGGGGGTGCTGAACATCTTGGCGCGCACGGTTTCCCGATAGACACCGGGGGTGGTATTGAACTGGCGCCGAAACAATTTGGTCAGGTGAGCGACATCCTGATAACCACAGCGGTTGGCGATTTCCGCCAGGGTCAGGTTGGTGCTTTGCAGCAGCTCCCGGATGCTGTTAAGCCGCAGGTGCTGTAGATAATCCAGAGGCGCCTTGCCAAGGGCGTTTTTAAAGCGCCGGTTAAGGGTGCGAACGCTCATACCGAACTGGCCGGCGAGGGCGGCAATGGTCACGGGCTTGCCGAAATTATCCTGCATCCAGATTTGTACCTGGAGAATGTCCTCGTCGGGATGTTCAATGGCCTCTTCGGTGTAGAAATTGGTGGGTTCAAAGGAGTTGCGTATTTCATGAAAGAAGTTGCGCTGTACCAGGTTGGCTACGCTTTTGCCATACCAACGAAATACCAGGTTCACCATCAGTTCCGCCAGGGAATTGACGCTGGCGGCGCAGTAGAGATTGTCGGCGCGGGTAATAAAGTATTGGCGCTTTAAATCAACCTGGGCGTAGTCGCGCTGGAACTGGTCGAAATAATGCCAGTGGGTGGTAGCGGCCTTGCCGTCCAACAGGCCCGCTTCGGCCAGATAACAGCTGCCAGTACCGACTGCGCTGATTAGGCTTCCGCGCAGCTGCTGATCCCGTAACCAGGGCAGGTAGGCGCGGTGGTTATTGATGATTGGGCGGGGGTTGCGCCACAAGCCGGGGATATGGATCAGGTCACAGCTCTCCAGCTGATCCAGGGAGGTGCTGGCAGATAGTTCGAAACCGGAAGAGCTTGTGACCGGTTTGCCGTTGATGGAAACACGCTGTATGTCGATGGGGGCAGCATCGCGGTTTTGCGCCCGGGCGGCCCCTTCGGCGGTGGCCAGGATCTCGATGGGTAGTGTGGCGCTGGTGGCCAGGCAGTTTTCACTGAGCAATATCGCCACGCGGTGGGCTTTTTCCATTGACGTGCTCCTGAAAGGGCTTTTATCGATGGCTGAAACGCCCTATTATTTGTCCGATTTGCCAATTAAGCAAGGTGCTCGTTAGGCCTACAGTGCGCTGATTGCCCTTGTGCTTGTAAAAACTGCCCCAGAGGATAACCGTATCTATGTCCATCTTACCCGTCATCGTCGGCTACGGGGGCGTTGGCCCTGCTGGAAGGAGTTCTTTCGATCAGGCCTATCGCCGCATGGTGCTGGAGAGCCTTAGCCCCGAGGAGCAGCAAAAAACAGTCGCTGGCCTAGCCTGCATGATGAAGCTGGTTGAGTGGCATGAAGGTGCTTACAAAAGTCAGGATGGCGAGGTGCTTGATTGGGCTCAGGTTTGGGAGCGGTTTAGTCAGCGGGTGTGCGATGGCACCCTGGTGCGAGGTATTGAGGAAGTCAGTCATTACAATCCCGATGCCGCGCCCTGGCAGGCGGCCCTGAATGTGACGCCGGCCAACGGCGCGGTGGCTTTTGAACTGACGGCCAGGGACCTGCCCCAACCCCTGCCGGCAGGTTGGCAGGTCAGTGAAGTGGGTGACGGCAAGGTACGGGTGGTAGCCAGTGGCCCCCAGTCGGTGCTAATGGGTAGCACCCGTAATATGGGTGTAAAAGCGGCCGGCCAGTTACCGACCGGGTTTGATCCCGGTTCCCTCTATAGCTCGCGGTTCCAGCCCCGTGGTCTACAGATGGCGATTATCGCGGCGACCGACGCGGTGCGCTCCATCGGTGTCGATTGGCAAGTGATTTGCGACGCCGTGCAACCCGACGAAATGGGTGTGTATGCCACCAGCGCCATGGGCCAGCTCAGTGACGAAGGCCTGGGCGGCTTGATGAATTCCCGTAGTCGCGGCGGGCGCCCCACCTCCAAGCAGGTGCCCATGGGCTTGACCAGCATGCCGGCGGATTTTGTTAATGCCTATGTGTTGGGTAACCTCGGCCATACCGAAGCGGTGGCCGGCGCCTGCGCCAGCTTTCTATACAATTTGCGCGCGGCGGTGCAGGATATTCGTGCCGGTATTCGCCGGGTGGCCGTGGTCGGTTGCGCCGAAGCGCCGGTGCTGCCCGATGTGGTAGAGGGCTATGCCAATATGAGCGCCCTGGCCACCGAGGAGAAAATGGCGCAACTGGGTGATGCCGACCCTCGCCGATACAGCCGGCCCTTTGGCGAGAACGCCGGTTTTG
>DLXZ01000118.1:33326-50010 GCA_003448675.1 Porticoccaceae bacterium | reverse complement strand
CGGCGAGAACGCCGGTTTTGTCATTGCCGAATCAGCCCAGTATATCGTGCTGATGGATGACGCCCTGGCCGTGGAACTGGGCGCGGACATTCACGGTGCGGTGCCCGATGTCTTTATTGATGCCGATGGCGTCAAGAAATCCATCTCCGGTCCCGGCCCCGGCAATTACATTTGTTTCGGTAAGGCCTTGTCCCTGGCGCGAAGCATTCTCGGGCTTGAAGCGGTGCAAAAACGCAGTTTCGTTATGGCCCATGGCTCCAGCACACCCCAGAACCGGGTCACGGAATCGATTATTTTTGATCGTCTCGCGGAGGCTTTTGATATCCAGAACTGGCCAGTATGCGCGGTTAAGGCCTATCTCGGGCATTCCCTTGCCCCGGCCAGTGGCGATCAATTGATTACGGCTCTGGGAGCCATGCGCCGGGGTCTTATTCCCGGCATTAAAACCATACCTTCAGTGGCGGAAGATGTGCATCGGCAAAGGCTGAATATCCCGCTTGGGGATTTACCCACGGGCGAACAGGGCATGGATATCGCTTTTATCAATGCCAAGGGCTTTGGTGGCAACAATGCCACGGGGGTCGTGTTTTCCGCGCGCGCGGCTCAGCAAATGGTGGCCAAGCGTTATCGCCAGGGCTGGTCGGATTACAATGGGCGTGTCCAGCAAACCCGCGTTCAGGCGCTGGCCTATGAGACAGCGGCCGATCGCGGAGAGCTTGCGCCTATTTATCGCTTTGGTGAAGGTTCCATTGATGATCAGGCGGTGGGCATCAGTGAATCGGAGATCACCATTCCCGGTTACGGCAAGGCTGTGCCACTGAACGGAGCTAATCCCTACAGCGATATGGTCTGAGGGCTATTCTTTCCCGCTCAGGGGGAGCACATCAGTCACCTTCGGCGAGATATTGGTCCTTTAAACCCGCGTAATTACTGGCGGTATAGGTAAAGTAGGCCAGCTCGGATTCGCTCAGGGCCCGCGCCTGTTTGCAGGGGCTACCGATATAAAGATAACCGCTGGCCAGGGTTTTGCCCGGCGGCACCAGAGTACCAGCGCCAATGACTACTCGGTCCTCAACCACGGCGCCGTCCATTACCGTGGAGCCAATGCCCACCAGAATTTCATTGCCCAGTTTGCAGCCATGCAGGGTGACATTGTGGCCGATGGTTACATCGTTGCCGATTGTTAGTGGCCAGCCGCCGGGGTTGTAGTCGCTGGCGTGAGTGATATGCAGGACGCTGCCGTCCTGAATGCTGGTGCGCTGGCCAATGGTAATGGTATGCATGTCTCCTCGGATCACGGCGCCCGGCCATACAGAGCAGTCATCGCCGAGCGTTACGTTGCCAATCACGGTTGCTGCGGGGTCGATATAGACCCGAGCCCCCAGCGCTGGCGTATGACCCTGGAATTTGCGGATATTCGGGGCATTGGTCATTGGTATGGTCTGCGCTTCTCAGAAGGGTTTAACTGTAGCACCCGCACCGGCGGGCCGCCGGATTATAATCCAGTGCTGGAAACACCAGAGTTGGTTAATAGATTCTCCATGAAAATTTCCCATAAGCGATTTATTGCAGGTGCGCATTGTCCCGCTTGCCAGGCCATTGACAAAATTTTTGTTTACCGAGAAGGGGACAGGAATATTCGGGAATGTGTTAGCTGTGGCTTTCGGGAGGCCCAGGCCTTTGATGCTTTATCCCGAGAGCCCGAGACCCGGGTGACCAGGGATCATGGTTTAAATGAACCCCAGGTGTTGCGTTTAGTTGATCCGGACGCGGAATCTTCCTCGGGCTCAGACTAAATGGGGCGGGTCCAGCCCTGCCGGGAGTAAAAAACAAAAGCCAGGAGCATTAACAGTGTACGAGCGGTCATAAAAGCGACAAATGCCAACCACAGACCGTGATTGCCCATCCCCCGGGTAAACCACCACAGTGGCAGAAAAACCATAAAAGCCGCTACCAGCATGATGTTTTGCATACTTCGGGTTTTACCGGCGCCCAGCAGAATGCCGTCGAGTAAAAAGGCGCCGACACCCGCCAGTGGTATTGCCGCCAGCCAGGCAAAATGTTTGAGGGCAACATTTGTCACTGTGTCCAAATCCGTAAACAGCCTGACAATGACGTGATCGCATAGTAGGTACAGGCCGGTTGTCACCGCCGCCAGCGCAAACCCCCAGACCGCGGCCAGTTTGCAAAGCTGGTAAAAGTAACGCTCCTTGCCGGCGCCGACGGCCTGGCCGGTGAGCGCTTCGGTGGCCTGGGCAAAACCGTCGAGACCGAAGGAGAACAAAAAAAATAACTGCATAAGGATGGCGTTGGCCGCCAGGGTGTCGGCACCTTGCCGGGCTCCCTGGGCGGTAAAAAAAGTGAAAATGAATATTAAGCAGGCGGTTCTGACCAGCAGGTGGCGATTAACCGTGACTAATGCTCCGTAGGCTTTAAGCCGACCGAGTTGCTTTAGCAACTGAGAGTGCGCCACTGTTGCTGATGGTGGAAAACCCCGTGTCAGGCGCAGGACTATAAAAAGTCCCAGGAAGAAACCAAATCCCTCAGCGATAAGCGAAGCCATAGCCGCGCCAGTGCTGTTCAAGCCCAGGCCCAGAATAAAAATAAAATCCAGCGCGACATTCAGTGCGTTAACCAGTAGCAGCAACAACAGGGCGGCTCGCGCCTTTTGCATGCCAATCAACCAGCCGGTTAGACAGAACGTGCCGAGCACCGCGGGAGCGCCGTAAATGCGAATAGTCACATAAGCTTCGCTCAGCGCCAGGTTTGCTGCTGGTGGCTCGATCAGAATAAACGCCGCGCTCAGTAGCAAATCCCTGGCGAGGATAATCAGGGTACCCAACATCAACGCCAGTACCAGTGACTGAGCCAGTAGTAACTGGCAGGTGGGGATATCCCCGTTACCCAGGGCGCGGGCGGTGGTGGCGGTGGCGCCCATGCGTAAAAACGAAAAGGACCAGATGATCAGGCCGATAATCGCACTGCCTGCAGCTACGGCGCTGAGATAACCGACGGCGCCAAGATGGCCAAGGATTGCAGTATCTACAATCCCGGGTAGAGGACTGATTAGTGACGCGACAATGAGCGGCAATGCGACGCTGAGAAAATGTCTGTTTGCCGAGCCTTTGACGTGCATCAATGATGTTCCGGTTTAAAAGGAATCAAGCCCTGGCCGCTTTATAACAAGGCCGTGACCTTTTAAAAAGTGATCTGGTATACTCCGCGCCCAGTCACTGGGGTGCGGTATTTTGCCGCACCTATCAAGTTTGAGGCCGAGATGCTTGCGGGCAGTCCTCGAGTTCCTTGTAGCGACTTTCAACTCGACCGGAATTAACACGCAAAACGGAGAATCTAGGGCAATGTTATCGAGACTCAAGCAGCTCGTCGTCTATGCGCTGAATCCCTTGGTGCTGCTTTCCTGTGCTGGAATGGCCAGCGCCAAGGAAGCGGGCAGCGACCAACCCGAAGGCTGGAGCCTTCTCAATATGCCCGTTGGGGTGACGGAGTCGGCTCGCAACAGTTACGACATCCACATGTACGTGATCTGGGTGTGCGTTGCCATCGGCGTGGTGGTTTTCGGGGTCATGATCTACAGCATGCTTGCGCACCGGAAGTCTCTTGGCCACGAACCGGCAACCTTTCACGAAAGCACCACCGTAGAGCTGGCCTGGACCATTATCCCGGTCTTTATCCTGGTCGCCCTGGCTGTTCCAGCCACCACCTCCATGGTCGAGCGCTACGATTCTTCCGAAGCGGATATAGATATCAAAATCACCGGCTACCAGTGGAAGTGGCAATACGAATATCTGGGCGAAGATATCCAGTTTATGAGCGAACTGTCCACCAGCGAGCCGGCTATCTACGGAAAAGAATCGAAAACTGAGTATTACCTGACCGAAGTAAATGAACCGCTGGTTATTCCCGTGGGCAAAAAAGTGCGTTTTCTGGTCACCGCAAAAGACGTCATTCATGCCTGGTGGGTGCCCGACCTGGGTGTGAAAAAAGACGCCATCCCCGGTTTTATCAATGAAACATGGACCCGTGTCGAAGAGCCAGGTATTTACCGCGGCTTCTGTGCCGAGCTGTGTGGCAAGGGGCACGCTTTTATGCCTGTTGTGGTTAATGTTGTTGAAGCGGATGAGTATGCACAGTGGCTCGCTGACAAAAAAGCAGCTGTGGCCGCAGAACGTGAGTTGGCCAACAAGAGCTTTACCCTGGAAGAGTTGATGGCCAAGGGTGAAGAAGCCTATAACCGCTCCTGCGCCTCCTGTCATATGGCCAATGGTGAGGGTATTCCCGGCGCCTTTCCTGGTTTGAAAGCGAGTCCGCTAACACTTGGTCCGGTTGCTGATCACATTGACATGGTTGTCAACGGCAGCGCCACCAATGCGGCGATGCAGGCTTTTGGCGGCCAGTTATCGGAGGTGGATCTGGCGGCGATCATTACCTATGAGCGTAACGCCTGGGGTAACGACGCGTTGGGTGATGATGACAAGATCGTGCAACCGATCGACGTCCTGAAATTCAAGCAAGGCCAATAGGGGAGGAATTGAACATGGCACATGGTCCCGCAAAAGGTATTGGTCGCTGGTTATACGCCACTAACCACAAGGACATCGGTACGATGTACCTGTGGTTCAGCTTTGCGATGTTTATATTGGGCGGCGCGTTCGCAATGATTATTCGCGCCGAGCTGTTTGCGCCCGGCATGCAGCTAATCAAGCCCGAGTTTTTTAACCAAATGACCACCATGCATGGTCTGATTATGGTGTTTGGCGCCATTATGCCGGCTTTTGTTGGTCTCGCTAACTGGTTGATCCCCATGCAGATTGGCGCGCCCGATATGGCCCTGCCGCGCATGAACAACCTTAGCTTCTGGATTCTGCCTTTCGGCTTTAGCCTGCTGGCTGCTACTCTGTTTATGGAAGGTGGCGCGCCAAACTTTGGCTGGACCTTTTATGCGCCGCTGTCCACCACCTACGCGCCGCCGACGGTGAATTTCTTTATTTTTGGTGTTCACATCATCGGCGCCTCTTCGATCATGGGTTCAATCAACATCATTGCTACGGTGCTTAACCTGCGCGCACCGGGTATGACGCTGATGAAAATGCCGCTGTTTGTCTGGACCTGGCTGATTACCGCTTTTCTGCTGGTTGCAGTCATGCCGGTACTGGCCGGCGCGGTGACCATGATGCTGATGGATATTAACTTTGGCACCAGCTTCTTTGACGCCGCTGGTGGTGGTGACCCGGTACTGTTCCAGCATGTGTTCTGGTTCTTTGGTCATCCCGAGGTGTACATCATCATTCTGCCTGCTTTCGGGGTCATCTCAGCGATTATTCCGACCTTTAGCCGTAAGCCGTTGTTCGGTTATTCCTCCATGGTTTACGCTACCTCGGCGATTGCCTTCCTGTCCTTTATCGTGTGGGCTCACCACATGTACACCGTCGGTATGCCGCTAGCCGGTGAGCTGTACTTTATGTACGCCACCATGCTGATCGCGGTGCCAACGGGGGTGAAGGTCTTTAACTGGATCGCCACCATGTTCGGCGGTGCTATTAGCTATGAAACGCCGATGTTGTTTTCCATCGCGTTTGTCATTTTGTTTACTATCGGTGGCTTTACCGGGTTGATGCTGGCTATGGCCCCGGCGGATATTCAGTATCACGACAGTTATTTCGTGGTCGCCCACTTCCACTACGTGATGGTGGCCGGTGCGGTGTTCTCCATGTCCGCCGCAGTGTATTACTGGCTTCCCAAGTGGACAGGAAAGATGTACAGCGAGGCCATGGGCAAGACCCATTTCTGGCTCGCGTTTATTGGCTTTAATGTTACTTTCTTTCCCCAGCACTTCCTCGGGCTTGCCGGTATGCCCCGTCGTTACGCGGATTACGCTTTGCAATTCACCGAGTGGAATATGGTTTCCACGGTGGGGGCCTTTATTTACGGTGCCGCCCAGATACTGTTTTTGTATAACGTGATTCGCACGATTGTGGCAGGCACCCCGGCGCCAGAAGAAAAAACCTGGGAAGGTGCGGAAGGTCTGGAGTGGACACTGCCGTCCCCGCCGCCTTTCCACTCATTCAGCACGCCGCCGGAAGTCAAGTAAGGCGGGGTTGACGCGGGCATGAGCGCCAGGCCGATTCGAAAAACAGCGATTAAGCTGCTGTTTACAGTGGTGCTCATGTTTTTGTTCGCGGTATTTGTGATGCCGCCCCTGTACGACGTTTTTTGCGAAATTGCGGGAATTGGTGGAAAAACCGAGGGCCAGTACGAGGAGAGCGAAGACCAGATAGTGGATAGCGAGCGGGTGGTCAGGGTTCAGTTTGTCGCCACTAACAATGGCGCGATGCCTTGGGAATTTTCGCCAACGGAATATCAGGTCAAGGTAAACCCCGGCGCCTCTACCGCGGTGGAGTTTTACGCTCGCAACCCGACTCGCAGGGATATGGTGGCTCAGGCGATTCCCAATGTAGCACCCGCCAATGCAGCGCCATATTTTCACAAGACAGAGTGCTTTTGTTTTAATCAGCAAGAGCTGAAAGCGGGTGAAGAAGCAAATATGGGTCTGGTGTTTATTGTGGACCCCGAACTGCCGGCCAATGTGAATACGATTACGCTGTCCTATACCCTTTTCGATATCACGAACAGGGAAGGTGAGGACAATCAGAGCGAGCCCCTGGCGTCGCTCAACTAGTACACAAACGAACGGAAGATCAAATTAGATAGACACCGCGGCCACAATCGCGGAATACTGGAGAGAAACCATGTCATCAGACTCTAATTATTACGTACCCGAGCAGAGCCCTTATCCGGTAGTGACTGCTCTTGCAATGGGCCTGCTGGCTCTCGGCGGCGGCCTGGCTGTGCAGGGTAAGGGCATGCTTATACTTACGCTGGGTCTGGTTTTACTCGCCGTGGTGTTTTATCTCT
The DNA here is from genome assembly GCA_003448675.1 of Porticoccaceae bacterium. Lineage (GTDB taxonomy): Bacteria > Pseudomonadota > Gammaproteobacteria > Pseudomonadales > Porticoccaceae > HB2-32-21. The sequence continues at coordinate 43,077 of DLXZ01000118.1, read as the reverse complement.
GGTTCGGCACCGTCATTAAGGAAAATATGGCGGGCATGACCAGCCCCCAGTTAAAGCGTTCCTATGTCTGGGGTATGAGCTGGTTTATCTTCTCCGAAGTGATGTTTTTTGCTGCTTTTTTCGGTGCTCTGTTTTACATCAGGGTTTATGCCATGCCCTGGCTTGGGGGCGAGGGTGATAAGAGCGACATGATCAGCCTGATCTGGCCCGGCTTTCAGCCCGAGTGGCCGCTGATGGTCAACCCGGATCAGGTGGTTGGCGGGGAGAAGTTTGTCGGCCCCGAGAAAAATATGAGCTTCCCTGGCTGGGGCGGTGTGCTGGGCTGGTTGCCGCTCTGGAACACAATCGTTCTGCTGACCTCCAGTGTCACGGTGCACTGGGCGCACCACGCGATAAAACACAATGATCGCAGCAAATTTAATTTATGGCTGGGTGTGACTGTGGCGCTGGGAGCAATCTTCCTGGTACTGCAGTACCTGGAATACCATCATGCCTATGCCGACATGGGCCTGACCCTGGAATCCGGTATTTACGGCACTACCTTTTTTATGTTGACAGGGTTCCACGGCTTTCATGTGACCATGGGAACACTGATGTTGTTTATCCAGTGGATTCGGGGTTTGAAAGGGCACTTTTCCGCTGACGACCAGTTTGGGTTTGAAGCCTGCTCCTGGTACTGGCATTTTGTTGATGTCGTCTGGCTTGGCCTGTTTATTTTCGTCTATGTGCTTGGCTAGAAAGAAACGGGCCTGAGTTATATAGGGTTTGCCGGGTATGACGATCGGCCCGCCAGACTAAAGGGAAAAAGGCCAGGGTTGTTCCTGGCCTTTTTTATCATGTTTAATTTGCGCATTATTTATCGGTTTCGCGCCTGTTGGTTGGCGCTTGTGACGGGTCGGTAATATCCACCCGGTGAGGGTTCAATTTTTTGTCCCAGGGCGCCTGGCTGGACAGCTGGCCGGAATAGATTCCATAGACGATGGCTGCGATTAAGGCGGTGGCCAGGGTAATGCGAACCCCCAGTGCATAGAAGGTTCTTTTACGGGGATTTCCCACATCTTTCATCAGAAATACAAGGGCGCTGCTAAGGCTGATGATAACGCCAATAAACAGCACTACAATGATGACTTTTAACCACATTGGCCGTTTCCTCGCGAATCGGTTTCAATTTACTTCCTGGCTGATTAAAGCATAGATGGGGGCGGCTCCGGAACCAAAGAGCACTGCGTTTCGCTGGCGCTTGAATCTGAAGGTAATGGCTTTTACAGCGGTTTTTCTGCCATTAATGCTCTCGCTAGGGTTCTGGCAACTATCAAGGGCGCAGGATAAGCGACAAATACTTGAGGCCAGAGAGCAGCGGATAAACACGCCCGCCGTTGCGCTGGAGGCCCTCGTTGCCGACGCCGAACGTCAATTTGTTAATGTCTACGCGCGGGGCCAGGTCGATAATCAGAGAACCTTTCTGGAGGACAATCAGATACGTCGGGGTCGGCCCGGTTACGAGGTGCTGACGCCCATGCAAGTTGAATTGAATGGCTCCGATCAGTGGCTGTTGCTCAATCGGGGCTGGGTCGCTGGCGGTATTGATCGCAGTGTCTTACCGGAAATACCGCCGTTGGCAGGACAAACAGTCAGCGGTTATTTGCATATCCGAAGCAAGCAAAAACTGGTGCTCAAAGAGGCGCCGTGGCCGGAAAACAGGTGGCCGCTGGTTATTCAAAAAATTGATCTGAAAAAAATAGAACAGAGGCTTGGGTTGCCGGTTTACCCCTACGTGTTGCGGGTCACAGATGCTGGACCCCTGAACAGCCCGGAGCAGTTGTTCGATAAGCATTGGACGCTGGTCAGCGTACAACCGCAAAAGCATACAGGATATGCAGTCCAGTGGTTTACGATGGCCACCGCTTTAGTGATATTAACTATTTTTGCCAATTCAAATTTAAGTCAGGTTTTGCGTCGTGGGGATCGAGATATGGGGAGCCAGCCATGAGTGACGGGCAGAAGCCGGGTGGTAAATTGCAGCTTTGGCTTATTATTTTGCCACTGATCCTTGTTTTTGCTGGAGCCTACCTACTGGTGCCCAGGGACGAAGCCGAGAAAGCTCGCCTGTTGGACTTACTGGGTACCAGTAACAAGGGTGAACTGTTAGTGCCGGCGACGCCGATCCTTGACCTTGATGTCTATCATGATGGCGCACCCTGGAGGTGGTCGGAGCTTAAACCCAAGTGGCGAATGATCATTCCGGTCGCTAGTGGCTGCGATCAGGCTTGCAGGGATTTGCTGTATATTTCCCGCCAGGTGCATATTCGCCTGGATAAAAAAACCCATCGCGTGGAGCGGGTGCTTCTGAACCTGGGCGCACCTCTGGATCAAGAAACCCGAGAGTTTTTTGCCCGTGAGCATATCTATCTGAAACTGGTGTCAGCGGATATCGAAGCCTTTAAAGCCCTGTTGGCGTCGACCAATGCCGACTGGGACGAGCATAAACTTCGCTTGTTTCTGGCCGATCAGCGGGGTGATCTGATGATGTACTACACACCCGAGCATGAAGGCGCGCACATGCTTGCCGACCTGCGCCACCTCCTGAAATACTCCCCCGAACCAAAATAGAACAGGCGTCATGAGAAACACTTACCGTGAAACGCTGGCCAAACGCACCCGGCTGGCTCATCGTTTGGCACTGTTGGGAACACTGGTCGCCGCGATTGTCGTGAGTTTGGGGGCTTTTACCCGCCTTGTTGATGCCGGTCTGGGCTGCCCCGACTGGCCGGGCTGTTATGGCCACTTGCTATGGCCAAACGAGGCTCATGAAATAGCACGGGCCGAGGAGCGATTTCCTGATTCAAAGGTGGAACAGGACAAAACCTGGCCTGAAATGGTTCACCGTTACTTCGCCAGCAGCCTGGGTCTGATTATTGTCGGCCTGGCTGTGCTTGCCTGGTGGTGCCGCGACTCACGCAGCTTCCCCTTTCGCCTGCCACTGTTGCTCCTGTTTCTGGTGGTCTGGCAGGGGCTGTTCGGTATGTGGACGGTGACCCTCAAGCTCTGGCCCCAGGTAGTGACGGTTCACCTGCTCGGTGGCATGAGTGTGTTTGCCCTGACCTGGTTGCTGGCCCTGCGTTTGGGTAATACCCGCTGGGTGCTGCCGGAGGCGACCTGGCGACGGCTTTTCCGTTTGCGTTACTGGCTGGTAGCCGGAGTGGTGATACTGTTTGTGCAAATTGGGCTCGGGGGCTGGTTGAGCTCCAATTATGCGGCCTTTGCCTGCCCCGATTTTCCCCGTTGTCAGACCCATTGGTGGCCGCCCATGGATGTGGCCGAGGGCTTTAATATTTTTCAACAGATCGGCCCTAACTACCTTGGTGGCCTGATGACCAATGAAGCGCGAGTGGCTATCCACTTTGTGCATCGACTGGGAGCGCTACTGACCTTTATTTATCTTTCCGGCCTCTGTCTGGCCTTGTTTTACGTGGGTGAGTCCCGGGTTAGTCGGGTGGCGGCGGTTATTTTTATGCTGCTGCTGGTGCAGGTGGGCCTGGGTATCGGCAATGTGTTGTTCGCCATTCCTTTACCCCTGGCAGTTTTGCATAATGCCGGTGCGGCGTTTTTGCTGCTAAGTCTGGTGACCATGGGCACCAGAATCTGGACAGCCACCAAACCTGAAAGCGATGCGGTAAATGACTAGCGTGGAATTAAAACTTGAACGGCCCGGCTGGCGCGACTTTCTGGAGTTGTGCAAACCGGCGGTGGTGGTGGTGATGATTGTCACTTCGCTGATTGGCATGTTTCTGGCGGTTCCGGGCATGGTGCCGCTGGAGGTGCTGGTTCTGGGTAATCTGGGTATTGCCCTGTGCGCGGCATCGGCGGCGACCGTGAATCATCTGGTGGATCGGCGGATCGATCTGAAAATGGCCCGCACCCTGAATCGCCCGGTGGCCCAAGGCCGCGTCGAGCCCTTCCAGGCAGCCGTTTTTGCGACGGTGCTGGGCGTATCGGGCATGGCGATTCTGCTGGTGTACATCAACGCGCTTACCGCCTGGCTGACGCTGGCTTCCCTGGTGGGCTATGCCGTGGTCTACACGGTGTTTTTAAAGCGGGCGACGCCCCAAAACATAGTTATCGGTGGTCTGGCTGGCGCCGCCCCACCTCTGCTGGGCTGGACGGCGGTGACCAATGATATCCATCCCCATGCCTTGCTATTGGTACTGATTGTTTTTACCTGGACGCCGCCGCATTTCTGGGCCCTGGCCCTCCATCGCCAGGCGGAATACGCCGAAGCCGAGGTTCCCATGCTGCCGGTAACCCATGGCGAGGGATATACCAAGCTGCATACTTTGCTCTATACGATCGTGTTGATTCCCGTAACCGTATTGCCCTGGCTGGTGGGCATGAGCGGCTGGCTGTATCTGCTCGGCGCCCTGGTGCTGGGCGCTGGTTTTCTCTACTGGGCCATTATGTTGAAGGTCAGTGATAAACCGGATCTCGGCATGGCAACATTCAAATATTCCATTGTTTACCTGCTGGCTTTGTTCGCCATCATGCTGGTGGATCATTACCTGGTTCCGGCGTCCTTGCCGCAAATGACAGGGTTCGGTTAGGGCGATGGAAAAACCGGTTTACGATAAAAAAACCCGCCGCAATATTCGTTTGGTCATTGTCGGGGTGCTGGCTTTCGCCGCCCTGACTCTTGCCTCCCTGGTTAATAAATTAAGTCAGCCCCGCATTCTCAATGCTTATGAATTGCGGGATTATGGCGCCCTGCTGCTGGACCAGCACCAGCCCGTTCCGGCTTTTGCATTGAGTGACCATGACGGGAAAGCCTTCGACCAGACACGGCTTCAAGGTCAGTGGACGATTATCTTTTTTGGCTTTACCAGCTGCGGTGATATTTGTCCCACGACCATGGCGGAGCTGGCCAAAACCTATGCCGAGCTGGAGCCGGAAATCAAACAGGCATTCCAGGTCGTGTTGGTGACTGTCGATCCGGATCGGGATACCCCGGCCAGGCTTAAAACCTATGTCCAGGGTTTCGATCAAAGTTTTATCGGAGTGACCGGTGGGAAAAGTCAGTTGATTGCGATGGCCAGTGCTCTGAAAGTACCCTATAGCCCGGTCCTCGATCCAGAGGCAGGCGATCAGGAACCACAGCACAGCCCCAACCTGGTGCTGATAAATCCGGCGGGTGAGCTGCATGGCTATTTTCGTCCGCCCCTGGCCCACGGGAGTTTACGGGTGGTGTGGCGTTCTCTTAATGCTTCGTACCAGGGCTAGGCTAGGAGTGCCGGCGGCGCGGCTACGGATAGTCAGCAAAACAGCTTAACAGGCCCCGCTCACGCTTTCCGCCAAGGGTGGGGCGCCGGAAAATAATAATTACGATGAGGCTAGAACGATGAAAATAGGTGTTCAAACGCTTTTCGGCGGACCCGTGGCGTCACGCCCGGAATTTTTAATTGATACGGCAAGAGGGCTTGAGGAAAGGGGCTTCAGTCATTTGTGGGCAGCGGAGCATGTGGTTAACTTCCAGAACTACACGTCGGCCTACCCCTACAGCGATGACGGGGTGCCGCCCTTTGGCGCCGAGACCGGCATTATCGAACCGTTTACCGCTCTGACCTTTGCCGCCGCCCATACCAAAACCCTTAAGCTGGGCACAGGTATATCTATTTTGCCCCAACGCAATCCGGTTTATTTCGCCAAGCAGGCCGCCGATGTGGATGTATTGTCCAATGGCCGTTTGGTGGTCGGTGTCGGCACCGGCTGGTCGGCGGAGGAATTCGGCGCTCTGAATGTGCCGTTTGAGCGCCGGGGCAGTCGCACCCGGGATTACCTGCAAGTGGTGCGTAGTCTCTGGTGTGACCCGGTGTCCAGCTTCGATGGTGAGTTTTACCAGTTACCCGCCTGCGTGCAATCGCCCAAGCCCGTTCAAACCCCTCCCCCGCCGCTTTTTTTTGGCGGTGAAAGTAACCCGGCCCTGCGACGAGTGGCGGAGTTCGGCCAGGGTTGGATGGGTTATCGCCTGACGCCTGACACGTTGCCCGAGCGTTTGCAAAAACTTGAAAACATGCTCGGTGACTATGGCCGTCGACTGGACGATCTGGAAATTGCCATCTCGCCCTATGATACCGCCTGTGATCTGGATACGGTCAAGCGTTTTGCCGATCTCGGGGTGGCGCAGATTATTGTTGTCGGTTTTGCCGACAGCCTGGATGGTATGCACCGTTTACTGGATGGCTTTGCGGAAACCCTGGTGGTGCCGGGGGCGAACCTGTAACTCGCCAGGGCTGGGGTTACAGTTTTTGGCCAATTATTTCAGCTAACTTATGGAGAGGGAAAATGCCCGCATATGTTGTTGTCGACATTAAAGTGACCGATCCGGAGCTTTACGCTCAATACCGGGAGCTGGCACCGCCCATCGTTAAAGCTTTTGGTGGGGAGTACATCGCTCGTGGCGGCAAGACCCAGGTATTTGAAGGCAGTTGCGCGCCCAATCGCACGGTGATTCTGAAATTTGACAGTATTGCTCGCGCCCGCGAATGGGTGGATTCCCCGGAATACCGGGAGGTGCGGAAACTACGGCATAAATCGACGGTATCAACCATGTACGTTATCGAGGGCGTGGATGGGGAACTACTCGCTTGAATTATGGGCTGAACATAGGCAAGGATCATGATTAAAGGTTTTGACCATGTCGCCATCCCCATGATTGACGTGGAAGCCATGGTGGCTTTTTATCGTGACCTGGGCTTTGGTGTCAGTGATGACTACGATGGTCGGGTTTACGCTGTCCAGTGCGGTGATAACAAAATTAATTTGCACACACCGGCTTTATGGCAATCGGAGAAATTCACCCTGCGCGGCCCCAGCGCCAAACCCGGGTGTGGGGATTTTTGTTTTGTTTGGGCCGGTAGCGAGACTGACTTGCATGAGGCGTTGGCAAAAGTCGGCGCGGAAATTGAAGTGGGTCCGGTGGAACGTATCGGCGGGCGTAACGGCGGCCGGGATAGCGGCACCAGCGTTTATACCCGCGACCCGGATCGGAACCTGCTTGAGTTTATTATCTATCCGGACTGAACTCGGATCGTCCAGCCAGTGTTTGATCTTTATCTAGCTAATCGCACTGATAGCTGCCGGTTCCTGCTTGGCAGAGCCGGTGTCCGACCCCTGTTTGTAGTGGGCCTGAACCCGAGCACAGCAAACCGCGAGAAGTCCGATGTCACCGCGACCAAAGTAGCTCGGATAGCAGAGCGCAGCGACTATGATGGGTTTGTTATGTCCAATCTCTACCCTAAACGCAGCACCGACCCACTCCAGCTGCCGGAACGGGCCGACCATCGATTACTGAACCGCAATTTTGAAGCCATTCTGGCCCTGGCCGCGCAACAGAGCCAACCCCACTTCTGGGCTGCCTGGGGTGGCGATATCAGCACGCGTCCCTGGTTGCTTCGCGTTTGCCGGCGATTGGTGTCTGAGGTGGGAAAACTAGATGGCCGCTGGTTTTGCTTCGGCCCTGGTGGCGGGCGTACGTTAACCAAGGCAGGCCACCCCCGGCACCCTTCCCGACTGAGTTATGCTTGGCAACTGCAGGCTTTTGATGCGAAGGCCTATCTGGCGGATCTGTAGCCTTTGTGTTGCAGCCCCTGGGGCGAATCCTACACCACCATAATGCCATCCATCTCCACCAGCGCGTCCCTGGGCAGGGCTTTGACACCGATGGCGGCGCGGGCCGGGTAGGGGGCATCGAAGCACCGTGCCATGATTTCATTGACCGTCGCAAAATGGCTCAGATCGGTAAGAAATATATTCAGCTTTACTATGTTGTTAAGGCCGCCGCCGGCTGCTTCGCAGACTGCTTTCAGGTTGCGAAACACCTGTTCGATCTGTTCGCTGATGTCATCGCTGATCAGGACCATGGTATCCGGTACCAGGGGTATCTGGCCCGATAAATACACGGTGTTGTGAACCTTGATGGCCTGTGAGTAGGTGCCGATCGCCGCCGGCGCCAGGTCAGTGGATATAACGGCTCTGTTTGGCATGATTCCCCCGGCGGGTTAATTAATTTTTGACGCGTTGAATGGACTGGACGGCTTTCAGATTACGAATGCGCCGCATGATGTTGGCCAGGTGCACTCTATCCCTGGCGCTGATGACCAGATTAACGATACTGGTGTGGGCGTCGCGCTCGTTAACGCTAATGTGATCGATGGTGGCATCCTGGTCGGTGACGCGCGCGGCGAGTACGGCAATAATACCCCGATCGGTAATTATTTCGAGTCTCAGCTCCACGGGGAACTCCCCGTGTACCACCGGGGACCACTGCAGGGGCATACATTTTTCGGGGTTGCCGCGAACATCAGCCAGATTTTTGCACGAGTCACGGTGCACCACCAGGCCCTTACCGGGGCTCAGGTGACCGAGGATCGGGTCGCCTGGAATTGGGTGGCAACAGCGGGCATAACTGGTCACCAGGCCGTCGGCGTTGTCAACCACGATCGGTGATTCCGGTCGGGCGCTTGGCGGGTTGGCCTGGCGTTTAGCTTCCGGCAAAAGCACGTTGGCAACCGCGTAGGCCATGCGGTTACCGAGCCCGATCTGTTGTAATACGGACTCAAAGGTGGGAGCGCCGGTTTCTCGAAGAAGATGCTTAATCTGGGACTTACGGATTTTTTTGTAGCTGGAGCCGAAACTAACCAGAGCCCGGTCGAGCAGGCGCTTGCCCAGATCCACCGATTCCTCGTGTTGCTGAGTTTTGAGGAAGTGGCGGATGGCGCTGCGGGCTTTTGCCGAATGAACAAAATTCAGCCAGGAAGGATTGGGCTGGGCGCCAGGTGCGGTAATGATGCGCACCCGCTGACCGTTTTCCAGGGTCTGGGACAGGGGGCTTAGCTTGCTGTTGACTTCACAGGCGACACAGGTATCGCCGACCTGGGTATGGACCGCGTAGGCGAAATCCACTGGCGTTGCGCCCACCGGCAGTTCGATGATCTGGCCTTTGGGGGTAAATACATAAACCTCCTCGGGGAAAAGGTCGGTTTTTACGTGCTCAATGAACTCCAGGGAATTGCCGGCCTGCTCCTGCATCTGTAGCAGCCCCTTGACCCAGCGGTTGGTTCGGGTCTGATTGCCTTCGGCATTTTCCAGCCCAGACTTGTATAACCAGTGGGAGGCGATGCCATAGTTAGCCAGCGCATCCATTTCGTGGGTGCGGATCTGAACTTCGATAGGCACGCCGTTCATGCCCACCAGAACCGTATGCAGGGATTGATAGCCGTTGGATTTGGGAATGGCGATATAGTCCTTGAACTCGCCGGAGATGGGCTTGTACAGGTTATGGATCAGGCCCAGGGTCCGGTAGCAATCGTCAACGCTATCAACCACGATGCGAAAAGCGAAGACGTCGGTAATATCCTTGAACGAGCGCTTTTTGTTTTTCATCTTCTGGTAGATGCTCCAGAGATGTTTTTCGCGGCCGGTGACGGTTGCGGCTATTGTGTACTCTTCCAGGCGCGTTTCCAGCATGCCCTTGATTTCGGCCACCAGTTCCGTGCGGTGACCCCGTGTGGCTTTTAGCGCTTCGGTAATCCGGCGGTAGCGTAGGGGGTAAAGCGCGGCAAAGCCCAGGTCTTCGAATTCGATCCGTATATCGTTCATACCCAGACGCTGGGCGATGGGGGCGTAGATATCCAGGGTTTCTCGGGCGATGCGCCGGCGTTTTTCCGGGCTGAGTACGCCCAGGGTGCGCATGTTGTGCAGG
>DLXZ01000118.1:32384-33142 GCA_003448675.1 Porticoccaceae bacterium | reverse complement strand
TGTGCAGGCGGTCGGCCAGCTTAACGAGCACGACGCGAATATCCCGCGCCATGGCCAGGGTCATTTTCTGGAAATTTTCCGCCTGTTGTTCAGCGCGGGAGGAGAATTCGATTTCGGAGAGTTTGCTGACGCCGTCGACGAGAATGCTAACGGTACGACCAAAGCGTCGACTCAACTGGGCTTTGGTGAACTCCGTGTCTTCGATGACATCGTGGAGCAGAGCGGCGACCACGCTTTCGTGGTCCATGTGCATGTTGGCGAGAATCTGCGCAACGGCGATCGGATGACTGATATATTCTTCACCGCTCTGCCGATACTGGCCTTTGTGGCTTTTCTCCGCGAACTGATAGGCGCGCAGAACTTTTCTTACTTGAGCGGGCTCGAGGTAGCTGGAAAGGGTTTGGTTTAGCGTTTCTACGGCGGCCTGCAAAGATACCTCCAGCGGCGTCCTATTCGTCGGGTCGTGGTTCCGGGGTCTGGCTGGCTTCATCGCCGTTTTCAGCGCCAGGCACGGTTACCTCCTCACCGTCGGCGTTTGCCGCCTGACCTTCTTCCATCGCAAACACGTCAAATGACAGCATTTCCACGGTTTCTTCCTGCTCTTCCAGGATGCTGGCATCGACCAGACCTTCCTCGATTTCCCGCAGGGCGACAACGGTGGGTTTATCGCTTTCCCATTCAATGAGTGGTTCCTTGCCGCCGATTGAAAGCTGGCGAGCGCGCTTGGCGCCTACCAGCACGAGTTCAAAGCGGTTTTC
>DLXZ01000118.1:31732-32146 GCA_003448675.1 Porticoccaceae bacterium | reverse complement strand
ACAGTCTTCTACGGTGATTCTTGCCATGTTTGCGTGCCTATCGTTTTGTATGTCGGGCGCAACGCCTTGCAGCGAACAAGTGCAAATGAGTGCGCAATAAACAGTGAACGGTGTATTTTACCGGATTGGGGTTTCGCTCAACAACTCCTGAAGTAGCGTTGCCTGGCGTTGTTCCTGCGCCGCGATAAGCAAGCGCCGACTGCGAATAATGGCTTCCAGTTCCCCCAGGGCGGTGTCAAACACCTTATTGATGACCAGATAGTCCGCCTCGATGTAGTGGGACATGTCCTCCCTGGCCATGGCGAGACGTCGTTGGATAACTTCCCTGCCGTCCTGACCGCGTCCGGTCAGGCGTTCCAGTAGCGCCTGGCGCGAGGGTGGCAAAATAAATATAGCGATGCTATCGCTTATTTT
>DLXZ01000118.1:27430-31498 GCA_003448675.1 Porticoccaceae bacterium | reverse complement strand
GCGCCCTGCCAGTCGATTTCGAGGATGACATCGGCGCCCGTAGCCAGTGTTTCCCGCACCCAGTCTTCGCTGGTGCCGTAGTAATTGCCATAGACCCGTGCGTGTTCGAGAAAGGCGCTTCGCTCCAGCATGGCGACAAACCGGTCCTGATCGGTGAAATGATAGTCGATACCATCCCGTTCACCCTCCCGTTTTTCCCGAGTGGTGTGGGAGACCGATACTCTAATATTCGGGTCACGGGCTACCAGTTGGCTTACCAGGCTGGTTTTCCCCGCGCCAGAGGGCGCGGAGATCGTATACAGGGTGCCAGGATAGGGGGGCATGCCTTTAGCGTTCCTTATTCGATGTTCTGGACTTGTTCACGAATCTGCTCAATGAGGACTTTCAGTTCCACGGCGGAATAGCTGGTGGTACTGGAGAGCGATTTTGAAGCCAGCGTGTTTGCTTCCCGGTTCAACTCCTGAACCAGGAAGTCCAGCCGCCGACCCATGGCCTGGGTACCGTCTAATACTCGCTCAATTTCCTCAACATGGACTTCCAGCCTGTCCAGTTCCTCGGCGACATCCGCCCTTTGCGCCATATAAACGAGTTCCTGCTCAAGCCGTTCGTGATCTAGACGTTCGCCAAACTCACAGAGTTTGTCTTTCAGTTTTTGTTGCTGCGCGTTAAGTAAGGTTGGCATTGCCTCCCGTACGGCTTGTGTATGTTTCCTAATGTCGAGCAGAGGTCGTCGTATCACCTCCGCGAGCTTATTGCCTTCTCGCTCACGTGCTTCAACCAGCTCGCTCAACGCTTGTTCATAGAGCGTGGTAACGCTAGCGTTCAGCACTTCAATATCAACCTCCATGCGACATCGGATGCCGGGGCGGTCGAGAATATCGAGGGGGTTAAGGGGCGCTGGAGAGTCAATCATGGCGGCGATCTGTTCAGCGGCAGTGATATATTGCCGGGCTGCTTGTTCGTCGAAGGTGATCCCGGGGTCGCTTGCTTCTTGCTTCAGTGTCAGTAAGCAATCCACCTTGCCGCGGCGAATGGATTTGCTTAGTGTTTCGCGTAAAGGCATTTCCAGGTGTTGCAGGGAGTCGGGCAAATGGAACTGGGATACCAGAAAACGATGATTGACCGAGCGCAGCTCCCAACTCAGGGCCCCCCAGGGGTGGCTGACCCTGGTGTTGGCATAGGCGGTCATGCTATTGGGCATCGAGCAATCCGGAAACTGTCTGTTGAAAAGGTATCTTAACAAAGGGTGGCAGCGCCATCACCGGGCAATTAGGTACAATGGCGCCTCACTCGCAACGGCATTCAGCCGTTGCTCGCAAACCAGTTATTTCTTAGAGGACAGTATGGTCAATCGTCCCAGCGGACGCCGCTATGAACAGCTACGTCCAGTTAAAATCGATCGGAGTTTTACCAAGCATGCCGAAGGTTCGGTATTAATAGCCTTTGGCGACACTAAAGTGATATGCACCGCCAGTGTCGAACCCGGCGTTCCCCGTTTTCTTCGCGGCAAGGGTCAGGGTTGGGTGACTGCGGAATATGGCATGTTGCCCCGCTCAACCAACTCCCGTATGGATAGGGAGGCGGCCCGGGGTAAGCAAAGTGGGCGTACCCAGGAGATTCAGCGTCTTATCGGCCGCTCGCTGCGCGCGGCGGTGGATTTGAGCAAACTGGGTGAGTACACCATCAATATCGATTGCGATGTGATACAGGCTGATGGCGGTACCCGCACCGCCGCGATTACCGGCGGTTGTGTGGCCCTGGTGGACGCAATCGCTTTCATTCAGGGGCAATCCGGGAATGGCCGCAAAGCCACGTCGTCGGGGAGTGCGGAAAATGCGCTGTGCAACATGGTGGCTTCGGTATCGGTGGGCATCTACAAGGGCCAGCCGGTTCTGGACCTGGACTATGCCGAGGACTCGTCGGCAGACACTGATATGAATGTGGTGATGAACAGCGAAGGTGGTTTCATTGAAATCCAGGGTACGGCCGAGGGAGCGCCCTTTGCGGAAAATGAGTTTCAGGCGATGCTGGGCCTGGCCAAAAGAGGAATTAATGACCTGTTTAAAGTCCAGCAAATGGCCCTGGCGATGTAGTCTGGGCCAAAGGTGCTGTAGACGGTCATGGAGCCAGGTGATGGCGCTATACAGTCAGAGGTCATGAATATCGTAATCGACAATGACCGGCGCGTGGCTTGAGAAAGCTTTGGCGGTGTAGAGAACGGCGTACTCCACCAGGTTGGACAGGCTGTTTGAAATAATCTGTGTGTCTGTGCGCCAGCCATCCCCTTCGCCAAATTGACCGGATGGCCACCAGCTGAATTCGTCGTCGTCATCATTGCCCAATCGAAAGGCGTCAGCGTAGTTAATTTCCCCGTACAGTTGATCCAGCCACTGACGCTCTTGCGCTAAAAACCCGGAGGTGTCGTTCTTGCTCTCTGCCTGCTCTACGTCTCGTGATTTATGGGCGATGTGTAGATTGCTGCAAAATATATAGTCTCGTCGCTTGTGAGAGATCTTTTGCAAATGGTTTTGCAGGCCACCGAAGAAATCCATTTTTGCTTGCTGTGACGTTTCATTGGCAACAGCTGTGGGCGCCAGCATGGAGACGATGCTTAAGTGCTCAAAGTCCGCCTGCAAATAGCGGCCGTTCATGTCCTCGCCGCTGGGCAGGCCAAAGCCGAACATCACGGCCTTAGGTGCTTGCTTGGTATAGATTGCCACGCCGTTGCTATTTTCTTCTATGCCATCAAAAAAATAGCTGAAATAACCGTTAAGTTGTAGTTCCGGGGTGTCTTCTACTTCGTAGGCGCGCGCACGCAGGTCCTGGAGGCATATGATTTCGGCATCCTGGTCGGCTAGCCAATCAAATAAACCCCGTTGCGCTGCTGGGTAGATGCCATCGACCGAAACACTGATTACTCGCATAAATCGCCCTTACTTATCCAGGTGCCTATGATACCTCAGCCGCTTGACAGCGGAAAATCTAACCGGGCTAAATCGTGGTTTTTGTGAACAATGGGCCAGAGGTTCTAGTGCAGATGCTGAAAGATTATCAACGACAATTTATTGAGCTGGCCATAGAGCGTGAGGTGCTCAAGTTTGGAGATTTTACCCTCAAATCGGGCCGACAAAGTCCCTACTTTTTTAACGCTGGTGGTTTCAATTCCGGCGCGGCACTGGCTCGATTGGGACGGTGCTATGCGGAGGCTATTGTCGACAAGCAAATACTGTATGACGTGTTATTTGGTCCAGCATACAAAGGCATTCCTCTTGTTAGCGCCACCGCAATCGCCCTTGCTACCCATGGCGGCGGGGACAAGCCTTATTGCTTTAACCGTAAAGAAGCGAAAACGCACGGGGAAGGGGGCATGTTGGTTGGGGCGCCGCTAGAAGGTCGTGTGCTGGTTGTTGACGATGTAATCACCGCGGGCACGGCAATCAGAGAGGTACTGGAAATCGTCGCCACGCAGGGTGCGAGGGTGGCCGGCGTGATCGTCGGCCTGGACCGTAGGGAGCGGGGGCGGGGTTCACAGTCCGCGATTCAGGAGCTGGAACAGGAAAGAGGCCTAAGTGTGACCAGCATCGTCGATATTAATGACATAATGACCTATATTCGAGATAGCAGCATGGATCAACAGGTGCTGCACCGCATGGAAGCCTACCAGGCCAAGTATGGTATCTAATATCTTCAGAACGGGAGTTAATGCAAGCCATGATGCAAGCCAGGAGCAAACTGATTGCTGGCACGGGTTCTTGGTTTTTGGTGCTGTTGCTTTTCACCGTGTGGTTGCCGCTAGGTGCTTCCGCGAGCATGCTTTATCGCTATAAAAACAGCGATGGGGTCACCGTGATGGACCAGACAATCCCACCTGAATATGTCAATAACGGCTATGAAGTGCTGAGTAAAAGCGGTCGTGTGGTGAAGGTTGTCCCCCCCTACACTGAAAAAGCTGCTGGGACTTCCGAGCAAGATGAAAAAGCGCGACTCCAGCGAGAGAAAGATGACCAGTATCTACTGGCTAATTTTCGCTCGCTGGAGGAAATACAATATTCTAAAGCACGGAAGTTG
>DLXZ01000118.1:0-27187 GCA_003448675.1 Porticoccaceae bacterium | reverse complement strand
CACCTTGGCTAAGTTAGAACAAGAAGAAGACAAGGCGCGGGATATGCTTGCTACCCGGCGTCAGGAATATGAAGCACTCGACAAGCGTTTTCAGGCTTACGAGTCCCGGTTTCTCGAGCTGACGGACACCCAAAAAACGGGAGATGCAACTTCCGGTAACTCGGGCAGTTAGCAAAGCACTTGTGTTTTGGTTACGGGTGATTACGAAACAAGCGTCCTTCTAGCATCTGCCACTGGGGGGCCCATTTTTCGGTTGGCAGGCGGTTAAAATTGCTGCGTACATACTGGCGAATTTTCCCTTCGGCCAGGGCAATTAGCATATTGGCGGTATCGGTAATCGTCAGTACGGTGCGTTTATTTTCTCTCACCTCTGCTTCCCTCAGCACCTGCTTTAACTGGGTTTCAAGCCGATCAAGTATCTGATTGGCGCGACTGTGCAAGCGCTGATTTTCACCAATCAACGCATCCCCAGCGAGAATTCGGCTGATACCTGGGTTGCGTTCGCAAAAGCCAAGTAGCAACAATACAATCCCATGGCAGTGATCTTCAGCGCTGGATTCAGTCTCCAGAATGGTGCGCACCCGGCTGAATAGGGAGTCTTCGACAAAATCCAGCAGGCCATCGTACATTTTTGCCTTGCTGGGAAAATGCCGGTACAGAGCAGCTTCCGAGACCTGGAGGTGTTGAGCCAGGCGCGCCGTGGTGATTCGGCTGTGGGGAGAGGATTCGAGCATTTCCGCCAGGGCGAGCAGGATTTGATCGCGGCGGGATGGGGTGGAATTTACCAAGTGCGGTCCTTAGTTCGGCAGGTCGAGTCAGGGCTCGGCGGCTTGATTGGTAATCAGCGTGCCGACACCCTCATCGGTGAAAATTTCCAGTAGCACGGCGTGGTCGACCCGGCCGTCGATGATGTGTGAAGAGGTAACGCCGCTTTGAACAGCTTCGAGGGCGCAACGGATTTTGGGCAGCATACCACCAGTAATGGTGCCATTGGCGATAAGGGCGTCCACCTCGCCGGTTCCAAGGCCGGTGAGTACCCTACCCTTCTTATCCTGGAGGCCGGCGATGTTGGTGAGCAGAATAAGCTTTTCCGCACTCAGGACTTCGGCTATTTTACCCGCCACCAGGTCGGCGTTAATGTTATAGGACGCACCCTTGTCATCGACGCCGATGGGGGCAATAACCGGGATAAAATTACTCGTGGTCAACATTTCAATGACCTCGGTGTTGATTTTATCGACCTCCCCAACATGGCCTATATCGATGATTTCCGGGGCCGCCATTTCCGGGGAATTACGTGTCACCACCATTTTTTTGGCTCGGATCAGCTGGCCGTCCTTGCCGGTGATACCAATGGCTTTGCCGCCGGCATTGTTTATCAGGGTAACAATTTCCTTGTTCACCGCGGCACCCAGCACCATTTCGACCACGTCCATGGTTTGGCTGTCGGTGACGCGCATGCCGTCGACAAATTCCGAGCGAATATCCAGCTGCTCCAGCAACGCGCCGATCTGTGGTCCTCCGCCATGCACGACAACCGGGTTCATCCCCACCAGCTTCATCAGCACAATGTCCCGGGCGAAACTGCGTTTGAGCTGCTCGTCGACCATGGCGTTGCCGCCGAACTTGATCACCAGGGTGCTGCCGGTGAATTTCTGGATGTAGGGCAGGGCTTCAGTGAGGATCGTCGAGGTATGGATCGCTTGCTCGCGGCTAAGGGACATGTAAGAGGACTCGGATTAAAAGAGGAGGTGAAAGCCCGACTAAAGAGGTAGCTCGATATTTGGCACTATACGGCCGATCTGGGTTTTAAAACAATCCTGAATTCTGTCTAGCGCTACCCGGTTTTCCGCTTCAAAACGCATGGTCAGGCAAGCCGAGGTGTTGGAGGCTCGGATTAGGCCCCATCCGTCGGAAAATTCAACGCGCAGGCCATCAATATCAGTTACCTCGCCATCATCAAAGTTTGTCTCGCTCGCTATGGTGTCCATGAGGGCGAATTTTTCGGTGTCGGGGACGGCAAGTTTTATTTCCTGTGTGGATACGGAGCTTTCAAAGCCAGTTAGTATATCGTCCAGGCTTTGTTCGCGAATATCCAGGATTTCAATTAGTCTGGCCGCGGCATAAAGCCCGTCATCAAAACCAAACCAGCGGTCATTGAAAAATATGTGGCCACTGTACTCGCCACCGAGAATTGCATTTGTATCCTGAATTTTTCTGCGAATGTTTGAGTGACCGGTTTTGGACAGTATCGGCTGGCCACCGTAGGCGGTAATGATATTCGGTAAGCGCCGGGTGGATTTGACATCGAATACGATATTGGCGCCTGGCTGATGACCGAGGGCATCGCGGGCGAAAATCATCAGTAGTTCGTCGGGCCAGACGATGCGACCCTTACCCGATACGGCTACGAGACGGTCGCCATCGCCGTCAAAGGCAAGCCCCAAATCCGCTTGCTGATGGCGGACGATGGATATCAAATCCTCGAGGTTGCGTGGGTCGGAAGGATCGGGGTCGTGATTGGGGAAGTTACCGTCGATATCGCAATGTAGCTGTGTCACCTCACAGCCCAGGGCTTCCAGGGCCCGGGGTGCGACGGAACCCATGGCGCCGTTGCCGCAGTCGACTACAAGTCTGATTGGTCGAGAGAGGCTTACATTATTGGTAATCGCGCCGATATAGCTTTCCTCGATATCCATTTGCATGAGTTCTCCGTTTCCCTGAACCCAGCGACCCTTTTTCATCGCCGATGCGAGTTCGGTGATCTCTCCCGAGCTTAAAGGACATTGATCGAAGATTAGCTTGAAGCCATTGTCTCCGGGGGGGTTGTGGCTGGCGGTCACGATAAGTCCGGAGTCGGCGCCATCCAAGGTTTGGAGTCCGAAATTAAAAGCTGGAGTCGGGAGCAGACCCAGGTCGATAACATTGCAGCCAGTGGATAGGACGCCTTCGGTCAATGCTTGTTTCAATGCAGGGCTTGTGGTTCGGCCGTCCATGGCGATGATAAGAGCGGACTGTGAGGTTTCGATAGCCCTGGTGCCAACAGTCTTGCCGAGAGCCAGGGCAAAAGCTTTTGTGATCTGGCTATCCGCTTGTCCGCGAATGTCGTAATCCCGAAACACCAAAGATGGGTATTCCTCGTGATCCGCAGCGTCGTGAGTTTTTTCAGCGTCTTCGCGTTTGTCCTTATTGCCCTGGGTGGATACCAGTTTCTCCTGAATCAAGGTGTTTAGCTCCTCCGGAGATAAATCACCTGGTTTAACTGTCGGCCCGACAGGTTTCGGTCG
This sequence comes from Porticoccaceae bacterium, assembly GCA_003448675.1. Classification (GTDB taxonomy): domain Bacteria; phylum Pseudomonadota; class Gammaproteobacteria; order Pseudomonadales; family Porticoccaceae; genus HB2-32-21. The sequence continues at coordinate 23,900 of DLXZ01000118.1, read as the reverse complement.
AGTGTTACCAAGCGCTTGTTTTACAGCAAGAAATAGCAGCCAGATTAATAACCCGGTTAGTAAAACCAGAGCCGCGACACTGGCCAGGAATAGACTCAGGGGTTTGGCCGTGCCGTCGCGCAAGGACGCAGGCGCTACGTATCTCAGCTGCCAGGCCGGATTATTTTTAATTGGCAAAGTTTGTTTCAAATCACTTGAATCGCTTCCATGGGACCACAGGGTTTGTGGGGCGAAGCGTTTCGTGTGTTGGCGAATTTCGATCAAACCCGACTGGTTTGTTGAGATGGCGTCAGCAAGCGTTTCGATGGGCAAACTGACCAGTACACTGCCAACTATATTGCTATTGTCGAGATTGTTATTGTTCAGCTCGGCAATGACCGCCCGGGAAAGCTGTATATACCAGGCCTTGTCAATTCTCCTTGCAACGGGCGAAAGCTGTTCTCCGGCATTGGCGTGGTTCAAAAGATTAATAGCGATAAAGTTGTCGCCAAGTGTTTGTTCTTCAAACACCTTAGGGACTATGATCAGCTCGTGGAGCTCGGGCCAGGCGTCGAGAAGGTGGGATTTGGTTGCTTCCAGCAGCAAGCTATCGTCGTTAGCCAGGGCGGTGATCAGCGCCTGGTTTTCGGTGATTGCCGCTAACCTGTTTTCGATCTCGCCGAGCCGTGTTTCCAGTTGCCTGGTAAGCACCTCGGCGCTGGTATTGGTTTTTTCCCTCAGAAGCTCGTTCCACGGAATGATGACCTGGCTCTGATATAACCGCAGGCCGGCGTAGACCGCGGCGCCAAGCACGATAATAAAGCCCAGTGGAAAAAGGGGCCTTCTAAAGATGTCGCGAACGGAAACAGACTGATTCGCGGCTCGTTCCCTACCAGGCATACGTTCCCCTTTTTCTACTTTTTAGCCATCTGGCTTGCTATAAACTCCACCAGGTAAGTTGCCAGGTTTGCTTTGCTCATCAATGCAAGGGTTTCGGAGGCTTCCGGGCTCACCAGCGTTACCTGGTTGTCGTCGCTGTTAAAGCCTATCCGGTTACTGGAAACGTCGTTAGCGATAACCAGGTCAAGCTTTTTTGTTGTGAGTTTTTTTCTGGCATAGGCTTCCACGTCGTTGGTCTCCGCCGCAAAGCCGACGGTGAACGGGCGCTCTTCCAGGGCGGATACAGTGGCGACAATATCCGGGTTTTTGGTCAGCGTGATGGTGATATCGTCATCTTTCTTTTTGATCTTCTGATCAGCACACTGGGCAGGGCGATAGTCCGCGACGGCTGCTGATGCGATAAAGATGTCAGCGCCTTCTACAGCCTCGAGCGCTGCTTCGAGCATGTCCTGGGCCGAGATCGCGTGAATCACCTGAACCCGCTCCGGCGGTGGCAGGTTTACCGGGCCGCTTATCAGAATGGTTTCGGCGCCGGCGTCGACAGCCGCGGCTGCCAGGGCGTAACCCATTTTGCCGGAGCTGTGGTTGGTGATATAGCGCACCGGGTCCAGTGCTTCCCGGGTGGGACCTGCGGTGATTACCACTTTTTTGCCTGCCAGGCGCTGGGATGTGAATATTCCCTGAGTCAATTCCACCAGGTTTTCAACTTCTTCCATTCGCCCTTCACCAATATCGCCGCAGGCCTGATAGCCTTTGCCGGGGCCAAAAATGGCGATGCCTCTCTCAACCAGCTTGGCTATGTTTTCCTGGGTGCTGATGTTAGCCCACATAGCCTGGTTCATGGCCGGCGCAACGGCTATCCGGCCCTTGCTTGCCAGACAAACCGTGGTAACCAGGTCATTGCCGTCGCCATGACACAGGCGAGCCAGAAAATCAGCGCTGGCTGGTGCGATTAATATGAGGTCGGCCCAGCGGGCCAGCTCAATATGTCCCATCGCCGCTTCCGCTTCCGGGTCGAGCAGTTCAGTGTGTACCGGATAACCGGACAAGGCCTGAAATGTCAGGGGGGTCACGAAGGCCTGGGCAGCCGGTGTCATCATCACTCTCACGGTGGCGCCGGCTTTTTGCAACTGGCGAACCAATTCCGCGCTTTTATAGGCAGCGATGCCTCCGGTCACACCGACCAGAACATGTTTGTTGTGCAATGAGGACATAGATGTTTCGTGCAGATCAGGTGCAGGCGTTAAGATACCATCTGTAAAAGGAATTACGAAGTGAAGTGCTGACTGATGCAGAAGGATCTGTGATGACCATTAAGGATTTGCCGGAAGGTGAGCGGCCCCGGGAAAAACTCCTGGCGTTGGGCCCGCGTTCCCTCAGTGATGCCGAGTTGTTGGCGATATTTCTACGCACCGGCACTGCCGGACTTTCGGCCGTGGATCTGGCGCGGACGCTATTAAAGGAATTTGGCGGTATTTCGCCACTGTTGCGGGCCGACAGGCAACGCTTTTGCGCCGTGAAAGGTCTCGGGGAGGCCAAGTATACGCAGCTACAAGCGGTGCTGGAGCTGGCCCGCCGCCACCTGGGCGAGCAGCTTTCCGGAGAAGCGGTGCTCAGTAACCCAGCAGCTGTGAGTGGGTTTGTGCGCGCCCATCTACAAGACTATCCCCACGAGGTATTCATGGTTCTGTACCTGGATACCCGCCATCGGCTGCTGGCGGCGGAGGAGCTGTTTCGTGGCACCATTGATGGCGCCAATGTTTACCCCCGGGAAGTGGTGAGGCAGGCCCTGCATCATAACGCGGCAGCAATCATTTTCGCCCATAACCACCCCTCTGGCGTCGCCGAGCCGAGCCCGGCGGATGAAGCCATTACCCGGCGTTTGCAGGAAGCCCTGGGTCTTGTGGATATTCGGGTGCTGGATCACATTATTATCGGCCGGGGCCAAGAGGTGTCCCTGGCAGAGCGGGGGCTCGTGTAGGGTATAGAGTCATCGCTTTGACTGCAATTATATTTGCGTTAGTGCAGGCTCTCTGGTATAAAACGCGCCTCATTTTTTCCCCTCCCGAACCTGGCCAGCGCCTGCAGGGCAGAAAGCTGGTTTCGTATGTGGAGGGCCGGTGTCAACGGAGTCAGAATCATGTCCAGAGTGTGTCAGGTTACGGGTAAGCGGCCCATGAGCGGTAACAACGTTTCCCATGCCAAAAACCGCACCCGCCGGCGTTTTGAGCCCAATCTACATACCCACCGTTTTTGGGTCGAGGCTGAAAAGCGATTTGTTAAGCTGCGCGTATCCACCAAGGGCATGCGCATCATCGACAAGCGCGGTATTGAAACCGTGTTGGCCGATCTGCGCGCGCGCGGCGAAAAAGTATAGGTTTTAACAATATATGCCGAGGGCGCCTCTATTATTCACGGGCGCTTAGCGAGGCAAGAGGAGTTGGATTATGGCCAAATCAAACCGGGATAAAATCAAGTTGGTGTCCAGTGCCGGCACCGGTCATTACTACACGACCACCAAGAATAAACGCACCATGCCGGAAAAAATGGAAGTCAAGAAGTATGACCCGGTGGTTCGTCAGCATGTGATGTACAAGGAAGGTAAAATCAAGTAATTTGCTTGATCCGCCGGGCCGTAATAGCCCCATGTTCCTTCCCAAAAGCCCCGGTCTGACCGGGGCTTTTTTGTGGGCCAATGCTGTTGGTTTGGGACACCGTCAAGCAAGCATGACGATGAATAATGCGCGCGTTGACCTGCTTCCGCTCGCGTATTGGGGAGCATACCGTGCCTGAGTTGCCCGAAGTCGAAACCACCCGCCGGGGTCTGATGCCCCATTTGCTGGGCAAAACCCTGCGCCATATTGTTGTGCGCAATCCCCGCCTGCGTTGGCCAGTGCCCGAGGATTTGGGCAAGCGCATGAGCGGCCAGCCGGTCACCGGCTTGGAAAGGCGTGGGAAATACCTCTTGCTGGGTCTGCCCAAGGGAACGGTGATGTTGCACCTGGGTATGTCCGGAAGCCTGTCCCTTGTTGACTCGAAGATACCGCCGGGCAAGCATGATCACATCGACATGGTGCTTGATTCGGGGCTCAACCTTCGGTTTAACGATCCCCGTCGTTTTGGAGCGGTACTATGGGTCGAGGGTGATCCTGCGGAACACGCCCTGCTCCGCCATTTGGGGCCAGAGCCCCTTGGGGAAGAGTTCGACGGTGACTATCTTTACCACATATCCCGTAAACGCAAGCAGGCGGTCAAAAGTTTCCTGATGGACAGCCAGGTCGTGGTCGGGGTGGGCAATATCTACGCCAATGAAGCTCTATTTATGGGTGGTATCCGTCCCGGAAGCCAGGCTGGCCGTATTTCCAGACCTCGATATGGCTTGCTTGCGCAGGCTGTTATTAAGGTACTGGAGTCGGCCATTGAACAGGGGGGTACGACTTTACGGGACTTCGTGGGCGGCGACGGTCGCCCGGGTTATTTCAAACAATCATTGCAGGTTTATGGGCGCGGTGGCCTGCCCTGCCTGAATTGTGGTGCGGCGTTGAAGGAAATCCGCCTGTCGAATCGTTCAACGGTCTATTGCGTTCAATGCCAGCGTTAAAGATAGATACAAAAAGCAGGGTAGAGATTGTCAGGAGAACTTTTTTACCAGGGCATCGGCCACCGCACCGTGCACAAACGGTGTGATATCACCCTTGAGTGCGGCAATTTCCCGAACCAGGCTGGATGAGATATAGGAATGTTGTTCCGAAGGGGTGAGGAAGACACTCTCGAACTCGGGCATCAGGGCGCGGTTCATATTGGCCATCTGAAATTCATACTCAAAATCGGAAACGGCACGCAGGCCCCTGAGTACCGAAGTGGAGCCACACTCCTGAACAAAATTGATCAGCAGGGAGTCAAAGCCACGGATTTCAAGGTTAGGCAGGTGGCCCAGCGCCGCCAAGGCCAGTTCTTCGCGTTCTTCCAGTGAAAACAGGGGTTTTTTCTTCTCGCTGATAGCGATGGCCAGCACCACTTTGTCAAACAACTTACAGGCGCGTTCGACCAGGTCGATGTGGCCGTTAGTGATTGGGTCAAAGGTTCCGGGATATACAATTGTTTTCATTGGTGTCGCCTCTTCAGAGGGCACGCATGGTAAACAAATTAACCGGCGTGCTCAAACCCGCTAGCCTGAGAGCGTCGGCCGTGCTGCTTGCGCTCAGGGGCAGCGATAAAGCTGGCTAACCACAGATGCAAAGGTTCGTTGCCGGTGTAGCTGCCACCCTGGCCTGGTTAGGGTGGTGTGATTCGAGGCCTTCGGGCTTTCGACGTAAACCAAAGCGCCCGCCGACAGCCAGGCGTTTTCCGCCAATGCTGATAAGGCCCGCTCCGCCAGGGTGGAATTAAATGGTGGGTCGATAAACACGATATCGAAACGCCTTGTCCCTGCGATGTTTCCGTTCAGCCACCCCAGCGCGTCCTGATGGATAATATCCAGCTCGCTGGTGTTGGCGTCAAGAAGATCCCGGTTTTGTCGCAGGGCATGGAAGGCGACAGGATTTTGCTCGATCAGGGTAACTTGATGTGCGCCCCGAGACGCAGCTTCAAAACCGAGGACGCCGGAGCCGGCAAAGAGATCCAGACAGGTAGCGCCCGGTAAATCCAGCTGAAGCCAGTTAAACAGGGTTTCCCTGACCCGATCGCCGGTGGGCCGCAGTCCCTCTAGAGTTGGGAAGCTGAGTCGCCGTCCCCGCCACTTCCCTCCGATGATTCTAATCTGGCCAGCTTGGGAGACCGGTTTTTTTTGCCGTCTGGGCACCCGTTCGATTCCTGATAGTGGGCGGTAGATGATAGGATACAGGCCTTTTACTGGCCCTGTAAAAAGGCGAAGGTGCTGCTTAGTTAATGGTTGAAACGACAGACGAACCCCGGCCCAAGAAGGGTTTTTTCGGACGCTGGCGGCGTAAAACCAGCGAGCCGGTTGAGGGCGCTACCCCAGTCCCTGAGTCTCCGGATGTTGGTGGGGAGGAAAGTCAACCGACTTTCCTCGAGCCCAGCCCGGAAGCAAGCCTGGTGGATTGCCCGGCTGAAAATCCGAATAGACCACAGCGTGCGTCAGATGGTCAGGAGGAACCTGCTTCGAACGGCGATGCCGGGGGCGCTACAGCGCCGGAACCGGAACAATCAGCCTCCGCCGCGGAGCAGCCCTTGCCAGAAAAGCCAAGAGGCCTGTTTGGCCGGGCGCTGGCTAAAACCGGGCGCGGACTGGAAACCCTTTTTTTAGGCCGGCGCCAGATCGATGAGCAGACCCTCGAAGACCTGGAAACCCAGCTGTTGATGGCCGATGTGGGCATCGAGGTGTGTACGGAGATCATCGATGCTCTCACGGACCGCGTAAAACGTCGCGAGTTGAGCGATAGCGAGGCTCTGCGCGGGGCTCTGCATCAGATCATGGTGGAAATGCTTGTGGCCTGCGAGCAGCCACTGGAGCCGGTGGACAAGCAGCCTTTTGTCATTCTTGTGGTGGGTATCAATGGTGTTGGAAAAACTACCACCATCGGTAAGCTGGCGCGCAAATTCCAGCAGAACGGACAGTCGGTGATGCTAGCTGCCGGTGATACCTTCCGCGCGGCGGCGGTCGAGCAATTACAGGCCTGGGGGGAGCGCAATCAGGTTCCGGTGGTAGCTCAGCATAGTGGCGCCGACAGCGCCTCGGTAATTTATGACGCTATTCAGTCCGCCACCGCCCGCGGCATTGATGTACTGATTGCCGATACCGCCGGGCGTTTGCACACCAAAAGTAACCTGATGGAAGAATTGGCCAAGGTGAAACGGGTCATGGCCAAGCTCGATGCGCAGGCGCCCCACGAAGTGTTGCTGGTGCTGGATGCCGGCACTGGTCAGAACGCTGTGCGCCAGGTGGAGGAGTTCAACTCGGCCGTTGCGGTAAGCGGCCTGGCGGTTACCAAACTTGATGGCACGGCCAGGGGCGGTGTGGTGTTGGCCTTGTGTAAGCGTTACGGTATACCCGTGCGTTATCTGGGTCTGGGTGAAGGCATGGATGATCTGAGAGACTTCAGCGCCACGGATTATGTTCGAGGGTTGTTGTCGGAAAACTCGAATGCCCCATGATCCGCTTTGATGGTGTCAGTAAACGCTACGCGGAAGGCTATGAAGCCTTAAGCGACATCAGCCTCAGCCTTGATGCCGGTGAGCTGGCTTTTCTAACCGGCCATTCCGGTGCTGGTAAAAGCACCTTGCTCAAGCTGATTATGCTGATGGAGCGGCCCAGCCGGGGTCAGTTATTAATCAATGGTAAAAACCTCAACCGCCTCCATCGCAGCCAGATTCCCCATTATCGCCGCCGGGTGGGTGTAGTTTTTCAAGACCACCAGCTGTTGTTTGATCGCACGGTTTTTGACAACGTTGCCCTGCCCCTGCTGGTCTCCGGCTACCAGACGCGGGAGATCGCAAAGCGGGTGCGCGCATCCCTGGACAAGGTCGGACTGCTGGACAGGGAAAAACTTAACCCCATGCAGTTGTCCGGTGGTGAGCAGCAGCGGGTGGGTATCGCTCGCGCCGTAGTGCACAAGCCCAGAATATTGCTGGCCGACGAGCCAACGGGCAACCTGGACCCGGCTCTTTCCGAGGAAATCATGGGTTTATTCCGCGAGTTTCGCGATGTGGGGGTGACGGTTCTAATCGCTACCCATGATCTAGCCCTGGTGCAAAGCCTTGGCGAGCGGACTCTGTCTCTCAAGGAGGGGCGGTTGATGGGCAGTGAGTCATGAACAGGCGGACTAAAGGCCATACCCTCGTCAAACCCCGAGAAAACAGCGCCGGCGCCGTACAGGGACGTCTGAGTGTTAGCTCGGCGTTTGACAGTTGGCTTGCCAGCCACAGGAGCAATGCGCGGGTAAGCCTGAAGCGCCTGATGGACGAACCCTTGCAAACATTGATGACCACCCTGGTAATTGCCATTGCATTCGCGCTGCCAGCGGCATTATGGGTGGCGGTTGCCAACCTGCAGTCGCTGAGCGGCAGTTGGCAAACGACTACCCGCATCTCTCTTTTTATCGATAAGGGAGCGTCGACCCAAACCACCGAAAACCTGATTAAGGCTGTCGAGAGCCTTAATCAGTTTGACGCGGTAACTTATGTATCCCCGGAGGTCGCGCTGGAAGAATTTCAGACAGCCTCTGGCTTTGGCGAGGTCCTGGCATTGCTGGAAGAAAACCCGCTGCCGGGTGTCCTGCTGCTGTCCCCGAAGCCGGCTTTGGGGAGTGAGCCAGAAAGCCTGCAGGCATTAATTGACCAGCTGGAGCAATTGACGGGGGTTGCGGAAGTGCAACTGGACATGCAGTGGTTGCAGCGAATGCAGCGGATTCTCGCCATGGCTCAGCGGGTGGCCATCCTGTTGGGCGTTGCGCTGTCTCTGGGGGTCCTGCTGGCGGTGGGTAATACCATTCGGCTGGCCATTGAAAGCCGCCGGGATGAAATTCTGGTGGTAAAGCTGGTGGGTGGCACCAATGGTTTTGTCCGCCGACCTTTTCTCTACACCGGCCTCTGGTATGGGCTGGCAGGGGGCGTGCTCGCCTGGCTCGGTGTTGTGCTTGCCGGCCTGTGGCTCGGTAAAACCGTTAGTGAACTGGCATTGCTATACCAGAGCAGCTTTTCCCTTCAGGGCCCCGGTGCGATGGGCTTGCTCCTGCTGGCGATTCTTGGGGGCATCCTCGGTCTGCTGGGAGCGGCCCTGGCGGTGGGCAGGCATATAGCCAGTATTGAACCCTAGGCTTTCCAGATCATTCAAAATTGTTTTAAAACAGCGGTTTAAGGGAACTATTCAGGTATTTGGACATCCAATAGGGCAATGTTAAACTACGTCGCTCGATTTTGGCGTGGCGTGGCGATTCAGGGCTAACAAGTAGTCTGTAAAGCAGCCGAAAAAAGGCTGTCCCGAGGGGTAAAGATGAACAAAGATCTGCAATCATTACAGTGGATGGCGCCGGGCGGCAACGTGGCGGCCTATGTACAAGGCGCCAATTCCATTGCCGTGCTCTCCGCCGAGGAAGAAAAATCCCTGGCCGAGCGTCTGTATTACGACAATGACCTGGAAAGTGCGCGGCAGCTGGTTCTGGCGCATCTGCGCTTTGTGGTGCATATCGCCCGCTCCTACAACGGCTATGGTTTGCCGCTGGCGGACTTGATCCAGGAAGGCAATGTCGGCTTGATGAAAGCGGTCAGGCGTTTCAACCCTGAAAAAGGGGTACGCCTGGTGTCCTTTGCCGTGCACTGGATCAAGGCCGAAATTCATGAATACGTCCTGCGCAACTGGCGTATTGTCAAGGTTGCGACCACCAAGGCCCAGCGGAAACTGTTTTTTAATCTGCGCAGCGCCAAAAAGCGTCTGGCCTGGCTGACCGATGAAGAAGCCAGCGCCATCGCCAAGGACCTCGGCGTCGAGGTCGGTCATGTGCGGGAAATGGAAAACCGCCTGGCGGCGCGGGACGCTGCCTTTGATGGCGGGCTTGATGATGATGAGGATGAAGCCTATCAGGCGCCGGCCCAATACCTGGAAGATCGCGGTGCGGACCCAGCCCTGATTCTTGAAGATGCCGAGTGGCAGTCCGACAGCCATAGACGCCTGGCCGGGGCCTTGTCCGGGCTGGACGAGCGTAGCCAGGATATCATTCAACAGCGCTGGTTGAGCGAAGACAAGGCAACGCTTCATGATTTGGCAGCCAAGTATTCCGTGTCGGCGGAAAGAATCCGGCAACTGGAACAGGCCGCTATGAAAAAAGTGCGAGCGGTGCTTGACACCAGAGATGGATGACAGAAGCTGATAAAGCTCCTGTGTGAATAAAAAAGCCGCGCCAGCCGCGGCTTTTTTATTCCTGTGATTTCAGACTATTTCGATGTTGATAATTGCCGAGGGGAATAATTTTTGAATTCAACAAGCTTGTCCAGGCCGATTATTTTGCTGGGGGTGGTTGCGGCGCTTAATGGCTTTCTGGCCGTAGCCCTCGGCTCTTTTGCCGCCCATGGGCTCCAGCACTACGCCAGCGCCGAACAGCTGCCAACCTGGCAAACCGGTGTGCGCTACCACATGTTTCATGTAATGGCGGCTTTTATCGCCATGGTGATTTCAGGGTTTGTTGGGTCCGGTTACCGAGGTTATCGCTGGGCGCTCATGGCCGGCTGGCTTTTTATCGCTGGCGCGTTGCTTTTCTCCGGTAGTTTATATTTGCTGGTTCTAGCGCCACGAGGCTGGTTGATGTGGACGGCGCCGCTGGGTGGCGGTCTGTTCCTGGTTGGCTGGGTGACTCTGGTCGTGGCCCTGATACGCCAATGGCCCCGTGATAAAGCCGTAGAAAAATAAAGCCCCTGAGTAGTGGATCCGTTTAGTCCGTTATGTCTCAGTTAATCCGAAGAAACTTCGCCCCGGAGTACAAAAAGAAATCCGTGCGCAGTTATGTGGTGCGCACGGGCCGCATGACTGAGGGCCAGATAAAAGCCCTGGAAGCGCACTGGCCCCGCTATGGCCTGAGCCTTTTTGATGGCCAGCCGGCGTCATGGCCAAAGGTTTTTGGGCGCCAGGCGCCCCTGGTGCTGGAAATTGGCTTTGGTATGGGCGCCTCGCTATTGCAAATGGCCATTGCCGAACCCGACAAGAATTTTATCGGCGTTGAGGTTTACCCCCCGGGGGTGGGCCGCCTGTTGTCTGCCGCTGCCGAGGAGGATGTCGGTAATCTGCGGGTTTATCTGGCGGATGCGGTAGACGTGCTTGATGACTGTATTCCTGCTCAAAGCCTCGCGCGGGTGCAAATCTATTTTCCAGACCCCTGGCATAAAAAAAAACATCATAAGCGTCGATTGGTGCAAACGCCTTTAATTGAAAAACTGGAAAGTAAGCTGGCCATGGGGGGCGTGCTGCACCTGGCCACGGACTGGCAAGCCTACGCTGAACATATGGTTGAGGTGTTGGAAAGTATACCGGGACTGGAAAATACGACTGAGTCGGGTTTTTACAGTGCGCGTCCCGATTATCGCCCGGAAACCAAATTCGAACGCCGCGGCCTGGGTTTGGGGCACGGTGTCTGGGATCTTCTATATCGGCGCGTTTCCCCGCGGAGTGATGCCTAAAGCCCAAGCATGCCCGGTACTTTCAAATCGAGGCGCTTCGAGGCGCTGCAATGCCCGTGCAGGTATTCAGTACCGGGTCGATGTGCTTTGTATTGACACAAAATACCGGCTAACATCTCGCGCTCTTTTGCCCCTCGGTAATAATAGATTTACCGATGGAAGGCTTTTTGGCTATATCACCAGGGATAATTTATGAAGACCAATCGACTTTCGCTAACGATCATTTTCGCGGGCCTGGTTCTGGCCGGTTGTAAGGAATCAGCCGAGGCCCCGACCGCAACCCCCGCGACTTTGGAAACCGACGAGCAAAAAGTCAGCTACATCATGGGCATGAACATCGGCTCGCAAATTTCCAGTGATGACTTTGAGCTGGATATGGACACCTTCACGATGGGGATCTCTGATGCATTTTCCGGAGCCGAGCCGCGCCTGAGTGAAGAGGAAGTTAGAACAACGATCGAATCCTTCCAGGCCAATATCGCCGCCAAGCAGGAAGCGGAAGCTAAAAAGCTGGCCGAGGCCAACCAGAAGGAGGGCGAGGCCTTTCTGGCTGAAAAAGCCGGCTCCGAGGGTGTTGTGGCGCTGGAGAGTGGTTTGCTCTACAAAGTGATAGAAGCCGGTGACGGCCCCAAGCCGATGCTGGAAGACACTGTCAGGGTTCATTACCGAGGCACACTGATTGACGGCACTGAGTTTGACAGTTCCTACAAGCGGGGCGTGCCGGCGGAGTTCGGCGTTACTCAGGTTATCCCCGGCTGGACCGAGGCCTTGCAACTGATGCCTGAAGGCGCTAAATGGGAACTCTATATTCCCTCGGACCTGGCTTATGGTCCAGGCGGTACCGGTGGCGCTATTGGCCCTAACCAGACCCTGATTTTCGAGGTTGAGCTGCTTAAGGCTGCTCTTTCCAGCGAAGCCGAAGATGCGGGCGGTGAAAGCGGAGCAGAATAAAGCACCAGGTGGCGCGATAATTTTTGTGCGTGACTGCCTAGACGATTGTTACCAGGCCCCGTTTCAGGGGCCTGTGTGTTTGAGGCGCAGTACCTGGTAGCCACCCAGCAGCGCCAGCCCAGCAAAGGCGATCAGTGTATAACCCGGTATGCTGATACTAAATAGCGACCATTGGACCTCGGCGCAGTTGCCATCACCTCGGAGCAGCATCGGGATGACTTCCATCAGCGGCAGGGCGTCGAACAGGTAATCTGCGGGTGGTCCACAGGCGGGCACCAAATCCTCCGGCAGGCTCTGGAGCCACAGTTGCCGGATGGAAAAACCCGCACCGGCAAGGGCGCTGACGCAGGTCGCCCCCCCATAAATACGGACACCTCTAACGCCGGGGTTGTGGATAAAGGCCGCCAGGGCTATCAGCCCTGTGAGGGTGACGAACACCCGTTGCACAATACACAGGTAGCAGGGCGTCAGCTCCCAAACGTATTGCATAAACAGCGCCACCGCCATTAGGCCCAGGGTGGCGAGGAAAATTAGCAGGTTTACGGTTCGGGGCTGGGGCATGTTCACGCTATCTTTCCTTTTTTAGCGGTTTCAAAATCTTTGCTCTGGGCGTAGCTCAGGGGTAGGTTTTCCCGTGTCAGAAAACACGCCGCTAGACGGTTCAATTCTGTCATTGTCTCTGCAAAAGCGCGCGCGAAACAAGCTTGATGTACTTCTACATACTGCCAGCTGCGGCCCAGCTCAACAGGCTTGCTCAGTCGTGAGCCGACTCGCTGAAGTACGGTGGCCATCACCGTAGCGTCGGCATAACTTTCCAGCCAGCCGATTTCGGGGGCTCGCTTGCTGAAGTGCAGGGCGCCGGGCGGCAATAATACCTGCTGGCTGGCGAGGTGGCGGTAAAAGTCGGTACAGAAATGGTCGAGTGGGAGCCGATGGTAGTGCTGCCAGTTTTTGGCCAGAAAATGGTCAAAGGCGATATCGATAATAATTCCGGCGTAGCGTCGCCACGGCCTTTCAAATAGCGGGTAGAGGCGACGGATAGCGGGAATCTGGGTGGTCTGGCTGTCGATGGCCCGGTGTAGCCGGATACCCGCTTCAATGGGGGCGGGGAGCTCACCCCGCAGCGGCCCTTTGACGAAATCACCAAGCAGGCCGCCCACCTGGCAGTCTGGGTCATCCCCCGACAGCAGGAGGTGGGCGAGGTAGTTCATCAGCTCAGGGGAAAGTTGTACTGGGCGTAGAATGTCGCCAGATACTCTTCAAAACTGCTTTTGTCTATGGATTCGATATTGGCCTGCCTGATTCTGGATTGCTCCGCGAGCTGTTGAAACTCGCTAATAAGAGCAGGTGTGAGGGGCTTGTCGAGAAAATATGCCCGCTGCTGCCGGGCGTGGCCCAGAGCGGTTTGAAAATAGGTGGCGCCGCTGGTTTCCATTTCCGCCAGCAGGCGCGCCGCTGGGGTTTGCTGGGGGTCTTCCAGCCGCACTTTGAGCCGATCGATGGCTCTGCGATGCTCTCCGTGACTCATGTTCATATCGAGCAGGTCGGCAATGTCCTCCAGTTCGCCGAACAGCTGTTCAGCCCAGGATCTGAGGGGTATCTCGTCATTTCCCCTTAACAGGGCCAGGGCCGGATCCCGCCCCTGATAAACCGTGCGGTGCTGATTGTCCAATAATTGCCGGTATTCAAAGTCATCCGTGGCGGGGCTCTCGCTTAGCAGGCAATGCAGTAAAAACACTTCTGTAAAATACATTTGCTCGGCGTCGATGCCCAGTGGTGCGTAGGGGTTGAGATCAATGCAGCGTACTTCGATGTACTCAATCCCCCGCTGCCAGAGAGCCTGGATCGGAGCCTCTCCACTTTCGGTGGTGCGCTTGGGTCGAATGGTGCTGTAAAACTCATTTTCGATCTGCAGTAGATGAGTATTGAGTTGCAGGTATTTGCCATTCGGGTCGCGGATGCCGATTTTTTCGTAGGGGGGATAGGTCTCGGTCAAGGCCTGGCGCAGGTTTTCAATATAGGAGGTCAGGCTGTTGTAGCATACGACCAGCGCTTCCTGGGCCTTGCTCTGGTAGCCCAGATCGCCCATGCGCAAGGACGTGGCGTGGGGCATGTGTAGACTGTGATTATCCCCATTAAAGGGTTGGAGTTGATGCTGGCGCCCCGCGACAAAAGACCTGCACACGGCGGGAGCGCCGCCAAACAGATAGAGCAACAGCCAGAAATGACGTCGAAAGTTGCGAATCAGGCCGAAGTAACCTTCTGTTTTATAGTCCTGCAGCGTACCTGTGTAAGAAACATCGGTTTTGAGCAGTTCCCAGCAGGCGTCCGGTAACGACCAGTTATAGTGTATGCCGGCGATGGTTTGCATCAGCCGCCCGTAGCGCTTACCCAGGCCCCGGCGGTAAATTTTTTTCATCTGCCCGATATTGGAACTGCCGTATTCGGCCAGGGGGATGTCTTCGTCCCTACCGAGAACACAGGGCATGCTATTTACCCAGAGTAATTCATCACCGATGTTGCTATAAGTAAAGCGGTGAATGTCCTCCAGGCTTTGCAGTACCTCGGGTACGGAGCCCAGAGGAGGGGTTATAAATTCCAGCAGCGCTTCGGAGAAATCCGTGGTGATGTTGGGGTGGGTAAGTGTCGAGCCCAGCGCCCGAGGATGGGGGCGTTGGGAGAGCTCCCCCTCGGGTGTTACCCGCAGGCTTTCTTTTTCAATACCACGTCTTATGCCGGTCAGGGATTCGTGGTGGCCGGGTCTCGCCAGTAAAGACAGACGCCTGTTAAGCGAGCTCAAATTGAGTTCCTTTGTCTAAGATTGGGCCTGGGCCAGCTCAGACTCGTCAGCGACGATAGGTCGTTTTTTGGCGTCCTGTTCGCAGGCGAGAACCTGAGCGCGCAACTGTATATTCTGGGCGTTGAGCTCAAGTAACTGGTTTAGGGCGATATCCTTGTGTGGTGTACTGAATAGCTCGGCTTTAGGGTCGCGGGTCCAGGACATATCCTTGGCGAGCAGGTTGCCCGTGACGTCTTTAACGATAAATAGTGTCATTCACCTTACCTAAAAGCTTACCGAGAGACTCACTGAGCGCAGTTTAACGGATGCGCTTTGCTGAGCAAATGTTTTCCGAACCAGCTGGCCGCCAACAGTAATTGACAGTGTCAGGGTCATTTAGCAGGATAGCCTGCCAGTGCAAAGGTGCTTTCTGCAAGAATGGGGTTTGTGTTGGAAACAGCCCCGGTAAACCTAAAAGCGTAAATCCCTTTGTTACAGATATCGTGGAGGTTGATGCCGCAGACTGGTTCCTGTAGTTGCGGATAAACTTAAAGTTCTCATATTAGGGGGTAAATGTGTCAGGAATTCTTAGTTACGGGGCTTACGTGCCCTATTACCGACTCACGCGTAAGGCTATTGGCGGTGGACGCGGTGAGCGGGCCGTGGCCAGCTACGATGAGGATGCGGTGTCTATGGCGGTGGAGGCTAGCCGGGAAGCCAGTCGGGCGCTTGGAGATCAGGCTGGGGGGATAGACAGCCTGATATTCGCCACCACTAGCCCGCCCTATGCAGAAAAGCTCAATGCCGCGGCCATCTCGGCGGCGCTGGATTTACCGGCATCGGTGCGCTCCTTCGAATTGGGTAGCAATACCCGTATGGGCTTGGCTGGCCTGTTATTGGGGGCTGATTTGGGCGCAGCCGGAAAAACTTCGCTGATTTGCGCGGGTGATGTGGTCATTGGCGGTCCGGGAGGCGCTCGTGAGCGGGACAGTGGCGACGGCGGCGTTGCCTTTGTTACCGGCCCGGAGGATCAGGCCATCGCCCGTATTCTGGGTCAGGCCTCAAGCACGACGGAATTACTTGACGTGTGGCGCCTACCTGGCGATCAGTTTGCCCGCCAGTGGGAGGAGCGTTTTGGTATCGAAATCCTGGGTCCGGTCAGCATTGATACCGCCCAGCGGGCTCTGAGTGCTGCCGGCGTTGCCCCCGAGCATCTGTCCACGGTGATCCTCGATGCCACTAACCGCCGTGATGTGGCGGGTGTACCAAGGGCGTTGGGCCTCAAACCCGAGCAGCTGGCCGATATGCTGGCTGAGAACCTGGGTCGTTGTGGCGTTGCCCACGCGGGTCTGGTGCTCGCCAATACCCTCGATACGGCTCAGCCCGGTGACAAGATTCTGGTGCTGTCGACCGCTGACGGTTGTGATGCGGTGGTCCTGGAAGTGACCGATAAGATCGCCTCGGGCAGGCCGAGTCGTTCCGTCCAGCACTGGCTGGGTTCGGCCAATAATGAGTTGGCCTACAATACGTATCTGAAATGGCGCGGCGTTTTGCCCTTCGAGCCACCCCGACGGCCAGACCCAGATCGTCCCGCGGCGCCGATTATGAAGCGCCACGAACACTGGAAGTACGGTTTCTACGGTTCTCGCTGTGAGTCTTGTGGCCAGGGGCACCTGCCACCACAGCGAGTTTGCGTTAAATGCCGCTCGGTGGATGCGATGAAGCCCGAGCGCTTTGCTGATGAGCCTTGCAAGGTGACCACGTTTACCTTGGATCACCTGGCTTATAGTCTTCAGCCGCCGGTGATTTCCACGGTGGTGGATTTTGACGTAGGTGGCCGACTGGCCTGTGAGTTGACCGACGCCGATCCGGGAGCAGTAAAGATTGGTAATCGACTTGAAATGACTTTCCGGCGTTTTTACACCGGTCAGGGAGTCCACAACTATTTCTGGAAAGCGCGACCTCAGCGCTAGGAGAGTGAATCATGGCGAGTAATGGGATTAAAGATCAGGTAGCCATCGTCGGCATGGGTTGTACGGCTTTTGGTGAACATTGGGATCGTGATGCCTCGGACATGCTTATTGAAGCGGCTGGCGACGCCTATAAATCAGCGCGTGTCGACCCTGAAGATGTCGATGCCTATTGGCTCGGCACCTTTGCCAGCGGCATATCCGGCATAGTGTTCGCGGAAGCGATGAAAACACCCTACAAGCCGGTGACCCGGCTGGAAAACATGTGTGCCACCGGCAGTGAAGCAATTCGTAATGCTGCCTACGCGGTGGCCAGCGGCGCCTATGATCTGGTCATGGCCGTCGGTGTCGAGAAACTCAAGGACGGCGGTTATTCCGGCCTTGTCGTGCCCGGCCCCGATGGCGATGGCACTGAATCGAGCATGACCGCGCCGGCTATGTTTTCCCTGCTGGCGCCGGCCTACTGTGAAAAATACGGTGTCGAGGAAGATGAATTAAAAGACGTGCTGTCCCGCATTGCCTGGAAAAACCACGTCGCAGGGGCCAAGAACCCAAAGGCTCAGTTCCGCAAGGAAGTCCCCATGGACACCATCTGCAAGTCACCACGGGTGGCGGGCATGTTCGGTGTTTTTGACTGTTCGGGAGTATCCGATGGCGCCGCCGCGGCTATCATGTGTCGTGCTGAAGACGCCCATAAATACACCGATAATCCTATCTACCTGAAAGCATTTTCCATTGCCGCCGGTCCCAATGAAGGGTTTATCAGTGAAGATTATGACTTCACCTCCTTTCAGGAAGTGGTGGTATCGGCTCAGGATGCTTACAAGCAGGCGGGCATTACCAACCCTCGGGAAGAAATCAGCATGGCGGAGGTGCATGATTGCTTTACCGCGACTGAGCTGGTGTTGATGGAAGACATGGGCTTTTCCGAGCGCGGCCAGGGCTGGCGTGATGTGCTGGAAGGCCGCTTCGACGGGGACGGCGCGCAACCGGTTAACCCCGATGGGGGGCTGAAGAGTTTCGGTCACCCAATCGGCGCCAGTGGTCTGCGTATGATGTATGAAATGTGGCTGCAGTTGCGGGGTGAAGCAGGTGAACGGCAGATAGACAACCCGAAAACGGGATTGACCCATAATCTGGGTGGCCAGCCGGGTCGTTGCGTCAGTTTTGTTTCTATTGTTGGCAATGAACTGGGTTAGCTAGGTATAAAGCACTTGCATAAAAAAGCCCGGTCTAGACCGGGCTTTTTTATGGTTAACCTTTGTGCTCGGCCGCGTTTATTTTCGCCTCATGGCGTTAAAGAACTCGCCATTGGTGTCAAAGCTTTTGAGTTTGTCGACCAGAAACTCGGTGGCGGCCAGGTCTTCCATGTCGTGCAGTAACTTGCGCAGGATCCAGACGCGCTGCAATTCGGCCTCGTCCATCAGCAGGTCTTCACGGCGGGTGCCGGAGCGGCGGATATTGATGGCTGGATAGACGCGTTTTTCCGCGATTTTTCGATCCAGATGCAATTCCATGTTGCCCGTGCCCTTGAACTCTTCGTAAATAACTTCGTCCATTTTCGAGCCGGTATCCACCAGGGTGGTGGCGATAATGGTAAGGCTGCCGCCGTTTTCAATATTTCTGGCGGCGCCGAAAAAGCGCTTGGGTTTTTCCAGGGCATGGGCGTCGACACCACCGGTCAGCACCTTACCCGAAGACGGAATTACGGTGTTATAGGCCCGCGCCAGACGGGTGATGGAGTCGAGCAGAATGACCACATCTTTTTTATGCTCGACCAGACGTTTGGCTTTTTCGATCACCATGTCCGCCACCTGTACGTGGCGGGCCGGCGGCTCATCAAAGGTGGAAGCTACCACTTCGCCGCGGACGGTGCGTTGCATTTCCGTCACTTCTTCCGGACGTTCGTCAATCAGCAAAACGATCATCATGGTTTCCGGGTTATTCCGGGTGATGGCCTGCGCCATGTGTTGCATCATGATGGTTTTACCGGCCTTTGGCGGTGCGACGATCAGGCCGCGCTGGCCTTTGCCCAAGGGGGCGATCAGGTCAATGATCCGCCCGGTTAGATCCTCGGAGCTGCCGTTACCTGCTTCCAGAATGAAACGTTCATCGGGAAACAGTGGCGTAAGGTTTTCGAAAAGGATTTTATTGCGGGCGTTTTCGGGTTTGTCGAAGTTAATCGTGTTGACTTTGAGCAGGGCAAAATAGCGCTCGCCATCCTTGGGTGGCCGGATCTTGCCTTCGACACTGTCGCCGGTGCGCAGGTTGAAACGTCGAATCTGGCTCGGCGATACGTAAATGTCATCTGGCCCGGCCAGATAGCTTGAATCCGCGGAACGTAAAAAACCAAAGCCGTCGGGGAGTATCTCCAGCACCCCATCGCCATAGATATCCTCCCCGCTTTTGGCGTGGCGCTTGAGGATATTAAAAATTATATCCTGCTTGCGTGAGCGGCCCAGGTTTTCCAGGCCGGTTTGGGCGCCCAGGGCGATCAGTTCATCAATAGGTTTGGTTTTAAGGTCAGTCAGATTCATAGATAGTCGTGATTAGTGTTAGTTCAAATTAATAGAAACACGGGGTTTTTAGCGAACCTGTCAGGGAGACAGGCCGGTTGTTACTGGATGTGAGAGCTTAGACGCCTGCTTAAGCGCAGTGCCATGAATTTCAGAATTTGTATTTGTTTCTTGCTTGGATGGTTGGGGTTACTGGAATCTGGAGAAGATTTGGGTTTGCTATATGCGTTATGGCAGCGAGTATAGCGTCTGATAGTTAAATAACAACTGATTTTTCAGCGAGCTGCTTCTTAGCAAACGCCGCCGGCGCACTATCGCCTGACTGATAGCACCCGCTCTCGGGCGCTACCACTTCTACGCAAGTCAGATGCTGGCGTCAATAAACTCGGTCAGTTGGGCTTTGGACAGCGCGCCTACCTTGCTATCTACCATCGCGCCGTTGTTAAACAGCATCAGGGTCGGTATGCCACGAACGTTGTACTTCATGGCCGTTTCGCGGTTTGAGTCAACATCCAGTTTGCAAATGGTGACTTTACCTTCGTACTGATCGGCAAGCTCGTCCAGTATCGGGGCGATCATCTTGCAGGGACCGCACCATTCCGCCCAGAAATCCACCAGGACGGGTGTTGTTGCGCCGATTACGTCATTGTCAAACTCAGCATCGCTAGTGTGCAAAATCTTATCGCCCATGGTGTTCCCCGCTGGTCTCGTAGTTCTGGGTAGAGCTGGTGATGAAGTAGAATAGCGCGATCATACAGTGGCGTGAATGCTTAAACAAACCTTGGCGATGTCGATACGCTTGCCAATTCATGACGGGTCAGATGCAGTGTCAGAGGGTGTAGTCGCAACGGTAGATCTGGGTTCAAACAGCTTTCACCTGCTGGTTGCCCGTATTCAACATGGGGAGATGCGCCCGGTTCATGCTCACCGGGAAAAAGTTCAACTCGCCGCAGGGCTCAAGAAAGGCCGGCTCGGTGAGGCAGCGATGGCCCGAGGCTTCGATTGCCTTAAGCAGTTCCGTCAAATACTTGATGGCGCTGGCCCGACCCATCTCAGAGTCGTTGGCACCAATACTTTGCGTGCAGCTAAAAACGCCGCGGATTTTGTTAACGAAGCCGAAGCGATTCTGGGTCAGCCCCTGGAAATTATTTCCGGTATCGAAGAGGCGCGCCTTATCTATCTGGGTGTTGCGCACACGCTGGCTGATGATGAGCAATCCCGGCTGGTTATCGATATCGGTGGTGGGAGCACCGAACTGATAATCGGGCGACGTTTTCAGAGCGATTTGCTCGACAGTCTTTACATGGGTTGTGTGAGTTATCGGGAACAGTTTTTCCCGGAGGGCAATATCTCCCGGAAATGCTTTGAAAAAGCCTATCGAAGTGCCTATCTGGAGGTGCTCAAAGTGCGTGATACCTTTATCCGCAAGGGCTGGGAGGAAGCGGTTGGCTCGGCCGGCACCCTGAATGCTATCAGTGCTGTGTTGCGCGATGAAAGTGGCTCTGGACTGATCACGACAGACGGACTGTCCTTGCTGCGCGATCATGTGTGTGAGGCCGGTCATATCGATGTTTTGAAAAAATTTGCTGTTCTCAAACCTCACCGGCGATCCACATTTCCCGCGGGTATTGCAATTACCATGGCGCTGTTTGATGGCTTGGGGATAGATATCATGCGGGTTTCGCCAGGTGGTTTGCGGGAGGGGCTTGTCTATGACCTGATGGGGCGAATGGCCCATGAGGATGTCCGTGAAAGGACGATCCTCGCCATGAAAGAGCGCGCTGGAGTTGACCAGGCCAATGCCGAGCGGGTAGCGGTTTTTACTCGCGTGCTACTGGAACAGGCCAGGGAGCCCTGGCGTATCAGTGATGCCGATGGTGAGCTCTTGCTATGGGCGGCACAAATACACGAAGTCGGATTATCCATCGCCCATAGCCAGTTTCACAAACATGGTCAATATCTGATCGAAAACGCTGATCTACCCGGATTTTCCAGAAACCAGCAAAGACAGCTGGGTTTGCTGGTGCGCTGCCATCGGCGTAAATTCCCAGTGAATTTGTTCGATGGTTTTCCTGGAGATCAGGTTTTGCGCTTACAACACTTGTGTATTCTGCTGCGCCTGGCGGTGTTATTTAAGTATGTGGTGTCTATTGAAGGTGAGCCGCGTTTTCAGCTTGATGTGCAAGACAGGCGTTTGACCCTAAAGTTTGATCGGGGCTGGCTCGACAAGCACCCTTTAACCATGGCGGAGCTGGAGCAGGAACAGCGTTACCTTAAAGCCGCGGATTTTAAACTGGATATTATTTAAGGTTTGGTGGACATTCAAACCAGGGCTAGTCAACTTTTTTCAGGTAATCATAAATTTCTATTTGTGAACGGGTTTTTTTCCGATTTCCCCGTGGTACGTAAGGATTGCTCTGGTCTGCGTTGATGAGCCGCGCCTTGGCCCGGTCGGCAAACTGGATATCCAGAATGTCAGTAATTTTTTTCTTTAGCGCTGGCGAATAAACCGGGCAGCCCACTTCCACGCGATAGTCGAGATTGCGCTGCATTAAATCCGCCGAAGAAAGATGGACTTCGGGGTTGCCGTTATTGTGAAAAATACTCACACGGGCATGTTCGAGAAACCGATCAACAATGCTTATGACGGCTATATTTTCACTGAGGCCCGCAACACCAGGAATGAGGCAACACATGCCCCGAATAATTAAACGGACTTCCACTCCCGCCTGACTGGCCTTGTACAGAAGGTCTATGATTTCGTTGTCGACCAGATTATTTGCTTTTAGGGTAACTCTTGCTTTTCTGCCCTTTTGCGCATTTTTTGTCTCGCGATTTATCCGTGTGCGAAAATTTTCGCGGTTATTTATGGGTGACACCCACAGGTGGCGAAATTCATGCTTCCGGTAACTGTGACTGATAAAATCAAACACCTTGTCCACCTCATCGGTGATTTCCGGGTGGCAGGTAAACAAACTCAAATCGGTGTATACCCTGGCGGTATTCTCGTGAAAATTGCCAGTGCCGATATGTGCGTATTTGACTTCGCCGCCCTTTTCCAGGCGCTTGATCAGGCAGATCTTGGTGTGTATTTTCAGGTTGGGTTGGCCAAACTCGACGGTCACTCCGGCATCCGTGAGTAGCCTTGACCAGGCGATATTTGCTTCCTCATCAAAGCGTGCCTGTAATTCCACGTAGACTGTTACCTGTTTGGAATTTCTGGCTGCCGACACCAGAGCGTTAACCACTCTGGAGTCTCCGGCAACCCGATAGATGGATATCGTAATAGCGGTGACCTTCGGGTCGATGGAGGCCTGGCGTAACAAATCAATAAAGTATTTGAAGTCGTGGTAGGGGTAATACAGCAGCAGGTCCTGCTCCCTGATGGCTTTGAACAGATTGCGATGCCGCTCAATACAGGGAGAACCCAGCGGTTCAAGTGGCTCGTATACCAGTCGGCCCCGGCCAATGGCCGGGAAAGCCATAAAATCCTTGAAGTTGTGATAGCGTCCGCCGGGTGTCAGGCTTTCGTAGGATCGCAGGTGAAGTTTGTTGATTAAAA
Organism: Porticoccaceae bacterium; assembly: GCA_003448675.1. Taxonomy (GTDB): domain Bacteria; phylum Pseudomonadota; class Gammaproteobacteria; order Pseudomonadales; family Porticoccaceae; genus HB2-32-21. The sequence continues at coordinate 1,118 of DLXZ01000118.1, read as the reverse complement.
ACCGTAGCATCTCTTCCGGCATGCCGCGGTCGTAAACAAAGCGCACCGGTATTGCTACCAGACGTTTTTTCAAGCTGGTGGACAATTGGACGAGCAGGCTCTCGGTAATGGCATCGCTACGTTCGAGTTCGGCGTCGCGAGTAATTTTAATGGTGTAGGCCTGGGCTCTGCGTACATCGATGACATCTCGATAAATATCGAGCAGACAGTAACGGATAATGTCGTCCAGAATCATATAGGCGCGCCGACCCCTGGAATGGCGTCTGGGTATGGGGATAAAGCGGCCTAGCTGTTCCGTGGGAATGGTAATAATTGAATAGATCAGGCTTTTATCCGCCAGCTGTAGTTGCACGGCCAGATAAATATACTGCTCCTGCAATTGCGGCGGATCTTCCTGTTCGTTCAGCATCCAGGTGCTGAGAATCGGCAGAATGTCACTGTGGAAATACTGTTTCGCCCAGGCGCCCTGATCATCGGTGAGCTGCTGCTCGTTAATGAGCAAAATATTCCGTTTCTCCAGTTCCTGGAGAATTCGGGCGTAAGTGCTGTCAAACTGGTCCTGAAGTTGCTGGACTTTGTCGTTAATGTCTTTTAAGAGCTTTCGGGCGCTGCTGATGGTTAGTTCGGCGTCAGGGCTTTCCCGGGCAATCATGATAAGCCGATTTACGTCCGCGACCCTGACGCGAAAGAATTCATCCATGTTATTGGAGAATATGCCAAGAAAACGCAGGCGTTCGACCAGAGGCACCTTGTTATCCTGGGCTTCCTGCAGTACGCGTTCGTTGAAGCTTAGCCAGCTGAGTTCTTTTTCTATGGTTTGAAGCTTTGATCTCATGGATGTACAAGGTCTTGGGGCGATCAGCCTAGGCTATGACAAAATTACGGCAATTCCGTGACAGTGGCGTACAGCGTGCCCTGCTCTCTTTTTCGGAGTGATACTTTTGAAAAAAAATCTGGTTATCGGTCTCATTGCCCTGGCGCTGAGTGCCTACTTTATATTTGATTTACAGCGTTATCTCAATGTGGTGTTTTTTCAGGACCTATACGCCGACCACCCCCGCGCTACCGCCGCGATTTACTTTCTGGTTTATGTGACGGCCACGGCTTTTTCGCTGCCC
>DLXZ01000125.1 GCA_003448675.1 Porticoccaceae bacterium | reverse complement strand
TAGAAGTGCAGCTAGATTTCTATATTGGGTCGAAGATATTTTGAACCAATAATTCATGCCGGCACTTCCGGCTAACTGAGTATTCCCAAGGAAAAATAGTCGCTGCGCTCCCGATTTTCCGGTGAGTAAGGCGTTAAGGTTACCAATCAAAATCATTGTACTAATAACTTCCTTGGTAATGTCATTTCAGGCAAATGCCGAAATTTTCAAGTAGCCATCCGTATGAAATGAATTGGGTAAAATGTACCTCGGTTGGTGGCCAGAGCTAAAGGTAGTCTCCGGACGGCTTAAGATATCGAGAAAGCTATCATTAGGGGGCGAAAGCATTTCGATCAGCCCCCACTTTGCACTACGGAGAAACCCGCGTTGACCTTATAGGGTTAACGCACTAGGTTGTCGCGCGATGGTGCTTCTGGTGGGTGAAACAGGCGTAAGATCAATGACCTGCATCGGGTCTGTCATTCCTCACGTCTCGCGAGTCAAAGTTGCCAATGCCGACTTTTCTCCCTGAAGTGATGAATGAGGCAGTGCTATTCACCCCGGGGGAAATCCAGGTGGGTTGAAGCGCTTTCGAGCAGTGTGTCAAAGAGCCGACGCCGAGCGTGAGGTGTTGCTGAAAGAGGTGACGTTCCATGGCAATATACGCGCTTGCGTTCAAGACGACTGTTGCCAAGATCCGAGGATTGTCCCCCATCGTGATTTTGCCCGCATTCTGAAGCGGATTGGGGCTTTTCACGCGAGAACGGTATCGGGCGCGACAGGGCGTCTAGCGAATTGTCCTTGGTGTTCGCGAAAACGAACTCGTCGAGATGGCCGTTAAACTCGGTTATCGAAAGGGACTGTACAAAACAGTAGATAGACCCAGTGTCGCTGGAAGGCAAGCTCCGCGAGCATCTGCTCGAACAGGGTCTGTTAAATAGGGGCTGTCGAACAGGGTCTGTTGCCCAATGATTAACATAGCTTTGAGCCTTAGGGATTTATGATGAAATGTTCAATGAAATTTATCGCAGTGATGCTGGGCATGTTTGTGAGTATGCCCTATGTGCAGGCAGATGATCAGATCACCGTTTATTCAGCCCGAAAGGAACACCTGATCAAACCCTTGTTTGATGCCTATACCAAAAAAACCGGGGTGGAGATTCGCTACATCACGGACAAAGCCGGCCCTTTGTTGGCCCGATTGCAGGCCGAAGCTGCGAATACGCCCGCGGATATGCTGATCACCGTGGATGCCGGTAACCTTTGGCACGCTGCCGACCGAGGGGTGCTGGCCACGGTTGACTCGCCCATATTGGCTCGCAATGTTCCCGCACACTACCAGGATCCGGGAAAACGCTGGTTTGGTCTTTCGGTCCGGGCCCGCACTATCGTCTACAGCACCGAGCGTGTGGACCAAAACGAGCTGAGCAGCTACGAGGCACTGGCCGACCCGCAGTGGCATGGCCGACTCTGCTTGCGGACTTCCAAAAAGGTTTACAATCAATCGCTGGTGGCCATCATGATCGCCCGCCTCGGCGAAGAGCAGGCCGAACAGGTGGTCAAAGGCTGGGTGAATAATCTGGCGACCCAGCCCTACTCCGACGATACCAAGACCATGCAGGCGATCGCTGCCGGCCAGTGTGATGTCGGCATCGTTAATACCTATTACTTTGGCCGGCTGCAAAAGAGTGATCCCGGGATCAAGTTGGCCCTGTTCTGGCCCAACCAGAACGACAGTGGCGTTCATGTGAATATCTCCGGCGCGGGGGTGACCAAACACGCCAAAAACCCCGAGGCCGCGCTGAAACTGCTGGAGTGGCTTTCTGGTCCGGAGGCGCAGGCGCTCTTCGCCGGGCTCAACATGGAATACCCGGTCAACCCAAACGTGGCCGCCGATCCGGTGGCCGCCTCCTGGGGTGAGTTCAAGGGTGACAGTATCAATGTAGCCAAAGCAGGTGAGCTGCAGGCCGAAGCCGTGATGCTGATGGATCGCGCTGGTTATCGCTAAAAAAAGCTGCCCCCGGAGCCAGTGGGCAACACGGGCTGAAACCGTATTTTACCGCGCGCTAAACAACGCTTCTGGGCTGGTCTTTAAAAAACGTATCCATGAGATCTGAAAGTACACCGGGGCGTTCACCCGCTTTTGTCGGTTATAGAGATTGGTTTATTCAGCATGGCCTGCAGGTGGGCACGGTGCTGTTGGCCGTTTTTGTTGCCCTGCCCCTGCTGGTGGTTTTCTCCGGATGGCTGGCGCCAGAGAACGAGGTGTGGGCGCATCTGGCCGAAACCGTACTTAGCGACCTGATTCGAAATACCTTCGTGCTGCTGGCCGGCGTCGCTATCGGAGTGCTGATACTGGGAGTCAGCCTGGCCTGGCTAACCAGTATGTGTGAATTTCCAGGTCGCCGTTTTTTTGATTGGGCGTTGATGTTGCCGCTGGCGATTCCCGCCTACGTGCTGGCCTTCGTGGCGCTGGGCATCCTCGACTACACTGGCCCGGTGCAAAGTTTCCTGCGCGCAACGCTGGGCGCCGATGCACCGCACTTTCCCGAAACCCGCTCGGCTGGCGGTGTGATCGGCGTCATGGTGCTGGTGCTCTATCCCTATGTCTACATGCTCTCCCGCGCCGCGTTTCTCACCCAGGGGAGAGCGGCGCTGGAGGCCGCCCGCATTCTGGGGCAGAGTCCCTGGGGCGCTTTTTACCGGGTGGTATTGCCTATGGCCCGACCCGCCATCGTAGCCGGTACCTCCCTGGCGCTGATGGAAGCCCTGGCCGATTTCGGTACCGTCGCGGTCTTTAACTATGACACCTTTACCACCGCGATCTACAAGGCCTGGTTTGGCCTGTTCAATATTCAGGCTGCATCCCAACTGGCATCATTGCTGTTGCTGTTTGTTGCGCTGGCCCTGTTCGGCGAACGCAGGCTTAGAGGCAAAGCGCGATACCATGAGGTCGCGCGGACAGCCCGACCTCATCGCTACGTGTTGGTGGGCTGGAAAGCCTGGGGGGGCACGCTGCTGGCCAGCCTGATCTTTCTGCTGGCTTTTCTGATACCGGTGGTTCAACTGCTGGCATGGTCCTGGCAGGTGGTCGCGACCGACCTGGATGGCCGATATTTGAATCTTCTGCTTCACACCCTTTCCCTGGGGGGTATGGCGGCGCTGTGTACAGTTTTGGCTGCTCTGGTTATCGCGTTTGCCCGTCGTATCCATAGCGATCGGACGACCAACTTTGCCGCCGGTATCGCCACCCTGGGCTATGCTCTGCCCGGTTCCGTATTGGCGGTAGGTATAATGTTGGCCAATACGGGAATCGACAATTTTTTCAATTCAATATGGTCGTTTTTTGGCGGTGTGGCGCCTGGTCAGGTAATCGGCGGCAGTGCATTGGCGCTGGTCATGGCTTATGTGGTGCGTTTTCTGGCGGTGGCGGTGGGGCCGCTGGAAAGTGGCCTGGGTCGGATCAAGCCCTCTATTTCCGAAGCCGCGCGCAGTCTGGGCGCCAACAGCCGGGCGATTTTTCGGCGGGTCTATTTGCCACTGCTACGGCCCGGTTTATTGACCGCCATTCTCCTGGTGCTGGTGGATGTGATGAAGGAAATGCCGGCTACCCTGTTGTTACGCCCCTTTGGCTGGGACACCCTGGCGGTGCGTATCTACGAAATGACCTCGGAAGGCGAATGGGAACGCGCGGCGCTGCCGGCGCTCGCGATCGTCGCGGCGGGCCTGCTGCCGGTCATCCTGCTCAGCCGGCGCAACGATTGAGGGCCGCCTCGTGCTGAAGGTCGAGGGCGTCAGCCACCGGTACGCCGAATCGATGGTGCTCGACGACGTTTCGTTCCTGCTGGCCGAGGGCCGCATCGGCTGCATTCTCGGGCCGAGCGGCTGCGGCAAGACCACGCT
>DLXZ01000121.1:13560-15072 GCA_003448675.1 Porticoccaceae bacterium | reverse complement strand
TCCAGTACCAGGTGCCGCCGAAGTCGCCGCCTTTTTCGATCATGCGGATGTCTTCGATCCCGGCTTCGCGCATGCGGGCGCCTGCCAGCAGGCCTCCGAGGCCGCCGCCGATAATGGCAACTTCCACCTGATCTTCCAGGGGGTCACGAGCAATGGGTTCATCAATATAGGGATCCTCAAGAAAGTAGGAAAACTCGCCCTTCATCTCCTGGTATTGCTGGTTGCCGTCTGGGCGCAGGCGGATGGCCCGTTCCTCGGCGTATTTCTGTCTTAGAAAATCGGGATCAAATGCCTCTTTGGCTGCATTGACGCTCATTTTTAGTCTCCTTGGTTATCGAAAAAAGTGTTTGTATCCAAAAATGCTTATAAAAAATTGTTTATTAAAATTGTTGGCGGTAAAAGCGGTCAGGTGAAACCGTCATCGACGTGGATTTGATATCAAGCCGATGCTTGAGTGGTTGGTTTTTATCCGCCTTGTGTGTCTATTTTGGTCTGTACTATACACAAGAAGAATAAATACCCTTTTGGTCTTCGACAAACTAGTGTTAGTGCCAGAGGGCGTGGGTAAGGCTTTGGCTCAGCCAGCGCGGTTACCAAGTGTATGGAATGGTGGAGAGTTTGAAGGCATATCGAGGTTCGGGCAACAAGGTGTCTTTCCGGTTGTGGTTTCGGGTTACGGGGGTGTTGGCATCGCTGTTGCTGGCAAGTGTCGTGGTCCGGGCTGAGCCGGGCTCGGCCAAAGCCTTTGAGTTTCAGTTGCTAAGCGTCGGTGTTCGCTCACGGGTGGGCGAAAAGCGCGTGCTGGGGGAGGAGCAGCCGGACAGCTTTCGGGTTTACGATGCCATCGCCAGTTTTCAGTTACCCTGGGTTCGGGATTTGCCATCCGGTTGGAACCTGGATGGGCGTTTGCTGACCAGTGCCGGTGTGCTGCGCGGGGCGGACAAGACGGCGTTGGCTGTCTCCGCTATTCCAGTGCTTGCGCTGGAGTGGCCGGAGCGTTTCGTGCTTGATGGAGGAATCGGCCTGGCGGCATTGAGCCGCCACCGCTATGCCCAGCAGGATTTTGGTGGCCATTTGCAATTTGCGCTGTCAGCAGGTCTCGGTGTCGCGGTTTATCGGAATATTTGGCTCGGTTACCGCTATCAGCATTACTCCGATGCCAGTGTTTACGGCAGCAATACCATTGGCGCGGACTTCCATATGCTCGAACTGAACTATCGTTTTTGAATCGGGCCCGGTCGCTTTTGCCCAGACTAGTAGCGACTCAGGGCCTAATCCGAGCTCTTTTTATTCCCGGTAATCATCGCTTTCACCAGGTTCTCTTTATGCCGCCAACTGCTGAACAGGACACCGGCGATGTGGGTGGCAACCAGCAATAGCAGGACGTTTACAGACGCTTCATGGGTGTCTTCCCAGAACGCCTCCTCTGCGTCCTCGTCTTCGTGCTCCTCATATCCCTTTTCATGGCTATCCTTATAGTCCTTATCAGCATAGTCCTCGTCGTCATCATCG
>DLXZ01000121.1:4517-13341 GCA_003448675.1 Porticoccaceae bacterium | reverse complement strand
TCGTCATCATCGCCATCGGAGTCAGCGTAGGCTCGCTGGGTAACAGTGATTTCACCGGCAAAGGGACCTTTGCCTTCTTCAACGGCGTAGAGCTTCATGCCACTCAGGGTGGTTGCGAACAGGGCGAGTAGCAGCGCGATGACCATAAGCCCGCCAGCGGGGTTATGGCCGCGGTAGCGCTTGGGAGAAGCTGTCGTCAGGCTAGCGAGATAGCGCACAATAGAACCGGGCGAGTAGATAAAATCGGCAAAGCGGGCGTGCTTGCTACCGATAAAACCCCAGATAACACGCAAGGATATCAGCGTGAAGATGGCATAGCCTGAGTAGGTGTGAATCCAGTGTTCTTCTTCGCCGGTCAGGTAGCTGATGCAAAAGAAAGCTACCAGTAACCAGTGAAAAATACGGACAAAGCGATCCCACACATAGATTTGACCCATCATTGGCGCTCCTTTTTACTCATAGAGGGGATAATGTGGCTTGTAATGAATGACTACCATCCGGCGGATGCCCGACTTGGTGGGTTTAGGACATATGTCCAGAGGGCGGGGAAGCTTTGGTCATGCCAAAAGTGACTTCTGATTATTTGATCATGATTTTTTTGCTACTGGTGGTTATATCCAGTGGCGCTGACCTGCTTGCGGATTTTTCCGAGGGGGTGACGACATTCCATCTGTTGCAGGAGTTCGTTGTCATGGCGGCAGCCGCGGGGGTCTTTTTCTGGCTCACGCTACGGGTACAGCGCAGTAGGGCTGAGCTCGAACAGCTGCACGCGGAACTTGAATCAGTAAGGAAAATGCGTATGCCTGAATCCGATCAGGTGCAGGTGGCCAGGCGTCAGTTGTCGGACGCGATTGCCGAGCAGTTTGAGGCATGGGACCTGAGTAAAAGCGAGCGGGAGGTGGGGCTGTTGTTATTGAAAGGATTCAGTCTCAAAGAGATATCTGTCCTGCGTGGAGTGACCGAGAAAACCATTCGCCAGCAGGCGTCGTCGATATATAAGAAGGCCGACTTGCCTGGCCGGCATGCTCTTTCAGCCTGGTTTATGGAGGATATTCTATGACGCCTGGCAAACACCGCGCATCCTGAAATGCTTTACACTGCGCGACCGTTTGTAGGACCGGAAAGTATCCATGCGTGCTGTATATCTGGTGTTTGTTTTTGTGCTTAGCCTGGCTGCCACGAGTGTGTGGGCGAAACGTGACTATATTCATGCCGTGGGAGGAGTAAGCTTTACCCATGCTCATGTTCGGCGCATTGACGGGGACTTGGTGGATGACCCCAACAGCAAAACCGGTAAAAGTTGGGTCGGTATCAAACTTAGCAATGTGGAGGAAACCAACCGGATACCCCTTGAGAAGGGGCATGGTTTCAATGTCCAGTTACTACTGTTATTGCTGCCCGTCGATACCCAGTTTATTGACCTTACCCTGAGTCACCCGTCCATGACCTTGCCATCGGGGGAAGTGTTGAGCACCCAAAGTGGGCGCATACCCACCGACGCTGAAATGATGTTCCCCCAGGTATCATTTACCTATACCCTGGACGAGGATTATGAGTTGGTCGAGGGTGACTGGGTGCTTGTTTTCAGCCACCAGGGTGAAGAGCTTTTTAAGATCACTTTTACCACCTACCATCTCAACAGCCAGGTCGAATCAAAGTTCGAGGGCGAATCATAGGTAATCTCGGGTATGAAGCTATTTCCCGTCCCCGGGCATTGTGTGTGTTAGCGCGGAGCAAGCACGCGCCAGTCATAATGGCTTGCTGGACGAAAAATAGCGTTCAATCGGGGTAAGCAACTAGCCGGGTTTTCTAGCCCGGCAAACCGCCGGCCTGCTTGGCGCCTTTGAGCGACTTGCAGCTCGCCGCCCAGTCATAACCGGCAATGATACGCTCGCAGCGGGTTTCGATCAGGTTCTTGAGACCCGGGTCGGTGAAAATATAGAACTGATCGTCCAACATAGCCTCCAGTACCAGATCACCAACGATATCCGGGTCCAGGCCCTGGGCCAGCATTTCCGCCGTGCGGTCTTTCTCACTGGCCTTGACCACACCGCCGTATTCGTCGGGGCGGTTACGGCCAGAGTCACCGATATTGGTGGCGACGATGCCCGGGCACAGCACCGAGGCGTCGATATTGTGTTTGCGGTGGTCGGCGGCGAAGGTTTCCATCATGCCAACCACGGCAAATTTGGTGGCGTTGTAGGGACCGGCGCCGCGCAGTCCAACCATGCCCGCCATGGAGGCGGTGCTGATCACGTGGCCGCCTTCGTCCTGTTCGAGAATCCTCGGTACAAAGGCTTGCAGGCCGTAGACTACGCCCCACAGGTTGACGTCCACTACCCAGTTCCAGTTGCGCATGTTGCAGGTCTCGCTGTAACCACCCACGGCGACACCGGCGTTATTGCTGATGACATGCACCTTGCCAAAGGTGTCGATGGTTTTGTCGGCGGCGGCCTGGACTGACTCCAGATTGCTCACGTCCACTTGCACGCAGGCGGCATCCAGACCCTGAGCCTTGAGTTCATCGACGGCCTTTTGCGCCGGCTCCGCCTGGATGTCGCCGATCATGACTTTCATGCCCGCCCTGGCAAAAGCCCTGGCCATACCCAGGCCCATGCCGCTGGCGCCGCCAGTGATAAACGCTACCTTGCCTTCTACATCTTTCATAATTGTCTGCCTCCGGCGTCACCGCCGTGGCCTCCTCCTGTTACTGTTATGTTGCGTTTTAAATCCGCTTTTTAAGTGAACCGGGAAGCTTCCCCTACGAAAAGTCTCCGTCAATAAGCTAACGGGAAAATGCGTTGGAACGGCCCCCAATGAAAAAGTGGTCGGCTAGCTTTGCCCAAGGTGTCCAGTGGGTCAAGCGCAATATCACCAGCGATGTTCAATGGCTACGGTTGATCGGTGAATCTGTTATCTTGCCGGCTGCGTAACCAGCGTTTGCGAAAAGGTTTTTTCAGATACATGAACGGGAATCTTCAGAACATCGAGTTGCTAAATTTGGCGATCGCCTTTGTGCCAGCTGCGCTGGTGATGGTGATGCTGTACCGCTGGTCGCTGGGGGTTGGCAATTCGGTGTATGCCTTCGCCCGCATGCTGGGCCAGCTGCTATTGGTGGGTTATCTGCTCACCTTCCTGTTTGCCAGCGAAGAAGCCTGGGTGGTGCTGGGGGTGTTGGCCGTTATGGTGTTTGCCGCCAGCTGGATTTCCCTGAGGAGTATTGCTGGCCATCGACGACAAATCTATGGCCGGGTGCTGCTATCCATTGCCGTGGGTGGTGGCGCCGTGTTGTGGTTGATTATTGTCGGGGTGTTACAGCTAAGCCCCTGGCACGAGCCGCGGGTGATCATCCCCTTGGCGGGCATGATTTTCGCGGGGGCCATGAATGCGGTTAGTCTGGCGGCGGAGCGCCTACACGCGGAACTCCGGCGGGGTGTGGATTATTTGGAGGCGCGTAACTCCGCCTGTCAGGCGGCGCTGATTCCGGTTATTAACGGCCTGTTTGCCGTGGGCCTGGTGTCCTTGCCCGGTATGATGACTGGGCAGATTCTATCGGGCGTTTCGCCGCTGGTGGCGGCTCGCTATCAGATTATGGTGATGTGCATGCTGTTTGGCGCCTCCGGCCTGTCAGTGGGCCTGTTTTTGCTTAGCGTGCGGCGCTTTGCCGCGGGACACTGGTGTGCAAGTAACCAGTCACCCAGTGAAATTGATACCTGACTGATGAATTGTCGCTACGCGGGTGACTTGCTAAACTTCGGAGCCACTTAAGGGCGTCAATGGCCCGAATTACAACGTTGGGGGATATATGAAAACGTTTCTGACAATCGGTAAATACGCGACCGTTGGCGCCTGGATTCTGCCATTGCTGGCCTTGTTCGGTTGTTTTAGCGAAGCGTGGAATCAGTGCATTTTGTGGATAGCAGTGCTGGTCTTCTACGCTCATCTTGCGGAATTGGTCTTTATCAAGGGCAAGCTACGGATGAACGACCGCGATACCGCCCATGACGGCATGATGGTGGTGCTCGCCGGTTTTTTCCACTGGCTGCCGATTATTAAAAAGTTTGACTAGGGGCGGTCCTGTCTAGGGAATTGACTGCTCTGGTATTCGATTTTTGGGGTACGACTGACTGTAGCTGTTAACTGACGCGAGGCGCCGAGATGAATCATGCTAATGATCTCGATATGACAAATGCCGCCAGGGAGATACAGCAGCAGGGATACACCATTATCAAAGACTTTCTCTCGGCTGGGCAACTGGCCGAGGTGAGAGGTTTCCTAGATCGGCGGACGACGGGTTTTACTGGCCGCAACAATTTTGAAGGTAGCTGCACCGAGCGCATCTACGCGCTACTGACCCAGGGCAAGGTGTTTCAGGATATTGTCGAAGATGTCCGCATCATGGCTCTGTGCGATGCCTTTCTGGAACCTAACTATCTGCTGACCACCAGCCAGGCGATCTGCATTTTTCCCGGGGAGTCACCCCAGCCCTGGCACTGTGACGATGCTTTTTATTCCATTCCCCGACCGCGGCGACTGGCCCTGTCGACGGTGATCGCCATTGATGATTTCAGCGCCGAGAATGGTGGCACTGAGGTGATTCCTGGCAGTAATCACTGGAATGATGAGCAGGTGGGCGGCGATTACCGCGATGGTGAGACCGAAACCGAAGCAGACTTTGCTGAGCGCGTCGCCGATCAGTCTATAGCCGTGGAGATGCCTGCCGGAGCCTGTGTGGTGTTTGCCAGCAGCACCTTGCATCGCGGTGGTGCTAATACCAGTGACTCGCCCCGGCGGGCATTGTCAAATCAGTATTGCCAACCCTGGGTGAGAACGATCGAGAACTTCTTTCTTACCGTGCCTCGGGAAGAGGTGGCGACCATGAGTCCGAAAATACAGTCATTGCTTGGGTATTCGGTTCACCCGCCTTTCATGGGGCAGGTGTCTGGCTCCCACCCGGCCAAGGCCCTGGACCCTGGTTTTGTTCCTTCTGTTTATCGCCGTTAACCCGTTCTGTTAAGTGGGACGGTTCCAGGGGTTTTAGTCGATTCAAAAGAAAAACCCCGCCAGCCCTGTGTCCGCAGGGTTTTTTAGTTTCGAAGGTGTGCATGATTTACTTGGTGGCGGCCTCGTCTTTTTCCACCTGGCGTGCGCCTTTTAGGATGCCGGACATGGCGTAGTTGCCCTCGTGGCAGGCGTACTCAAACATTTGACCATCAGCGATGCTCAGCGGTATGGCTACCGTAAAGGGCTGGGTGAAGGTGCTCAGATCGGTAAGCGTATATTCGTAGAGTAGGCTTGACTTGCCGGTACGGGTGAAGCGTTCCTCCAGCTCCATATTGCTGGCAGTGCCGACTGCCCCTGCAACAGAGGGGTTATCCAGTGTCAGTGGTAGTTGGAAGGTGGGGGTCTTATCGGTGAAGTTTTTGGTTTTCACCACCAGGGTGTCGCCGTCCCAATGGCCGCGGCCATCGCCAGACCATTCGGTCATGCTCTCCGGCAGGTAAGCGCTGCCGTCCAGGGGGATAATACGGGCGGTATGAACCATTTCCGTTACCAGCGCAATGTGATCCGGGGTTTGGACGATGCGCAGGTTGTTGTTGTAGGCGCTGGGCACCAGAGGCGGGCCGGCGTTAAAGCCTACCAGGCAGCGCTCGGACAGGCCCAGCGACTCGGGGCCGGGTGGGCGCCAGCCGACGGCGCTCAGGCCGATGGACACGACATCGCGTACCGGGTATTCGCTCTTGGTGCCTTTTTTAAAGGCTGCCAGGGCACCCTCGGTGAGAGCCGGCAGACGGCCATTGGGCGGGTCGACAATAAGCGAGGTTCTGAGGTCTCCGGTCTCTGTTCCATAATCCAGCCAGAAGCTGTTGTAGGGCACTTCGACATCGGCTTCCGCCGGCAGGTCGGTGATCGCGTCGGTATCGTTGGCGGCAATGGCTTTTTGTTTGAAGGACGCCAGTTCCTCCGGCGTGAAAGTGGCCTTGTCGCCCATTGCCTTGGGCCGCTCCAGTGGCGTCAGGTTGCGGAAGTCCCACAGGCCCTGGAGGTCTGGCTGGCCGTGGGAGTTGCGGGGGGCCTTGTAGTCCCTACCTGCCAGTGCCGACGCGGTATAGGTGGACAGGCAAAGAACCAGGGCAGCCACCACGCTGCCCGGTGATTTGAGTTTGCGGATTGTGGTCATAGTGGTCTCCTTTCTATTGGAAGATTTTTTTGCAGGGGTTTTAACAGGAGGTAAATAACAAATAATTTCAGGGCAATTTTTTAGTGGTAGGGCCCAGACGTCGCGGGCGCGGCGCTGGGGCCAGGTTGAATAATCGATGTTGCTCATCGTGTACGCTCTACACTAAAGCAATATGTCGTTAATAGTAAGATGTAAAAGTGAAGTGATCGCGAGGGGGAAAGGAGCCACGCATCTTTGGTCGATCAGTCTAAACTAAGTACCCGCAAAGCCTGATGGGGACGGGAAGGAGAACAGCACTATGGCCGTTTTGAGAAAATACTGCGTTGTTCTGTCAATGTTTTTTGGAGCCAATCACTGCCTGGCGCTGGTTGATGATAGGGCGTACGGTAGTGGACCCGCCGCAGACTCGACCGTGCTGGATTACGCGGATCAGGTGCTGGAGTGCGGTGTCTACTACAAATACACCGCCGGCGGCATGAGCCATAACCCTGATATTGCCGTCGAACTGGTGGATGAGGTTTCCCATAACTCGCAAACCCTGCTGCAAAGCGCTGACTGGCTATATGGTGCTGTTGGAGCCTCCGCCAGGGCGCGATACGCTGCCGTGATGGCCAGGGCTCGCCGTCTGGTGGGAGAAAGGCAGGCAAACGGTGAGGATATGTCGGAGCTTATCTTTGCCTTCGGTAAAAAGTGCCAGCGGTTGGTGGCCGACTACCCCGAACGGATGCGGGAAATGGTCGAAAAGCTGTCGCCTCCCTGAAAGCCAGCTTTCCAGCGTTAACCCCGCCAATCATGAGGTAAGAGGGTTCTGATACCCGCAGCCCATCTAGTTGGCGGTATGGGGTTGCTTGACGCCCGTCAACTCATTGCAAAAAACCCACCAAATACACCCAGATACGGACACTGGCTGATTGTCGTGTGTGGCCTCGCTCGATTAATCTTTTTCCAATGTGATGACGGCCCGCATATGGCCCAACCAGATACCCGATGATTATTGCTTTAAAACAGGAGATTAATGATGAGTGGTTCCAGCACGACGCAGTTGTACGGTCGAATGAACCAGGATGGCACCGTGGCCATCGAAGACGAAGACGGCAACCTCGTTACCCGTATTGAGGCCGACGTCTATCCAGTCGGTAGTGACCAGACCGCACGCCATGAACATCCCGAAGGTATCTCTCTGCTACGGGTGGATGCGGCCAAATTGGGCGTTATTCTGGAAGGTGTTTAAGGGATGCGCCATTTTCAATAGCATGCTGCATCTTTCCAGTTTTTTGAACCGTTCCCGGCCTTGAATCACCGCCCGCACCGCTTGTTCCGAAAAAGCGTGGGCGGGATGGTTTGATTTTCCAATACATTTTTTGTATTTGATGCCAACAGGCCCCGGCCTGGTTTGCCTGTCATATAATGCGCGCCACAGTATCTTTCACTCAACTGGTAGTTAAAAGGGGTAGTTATGAGTAACGGGGCAAGTGCGCAGGCCGCTTCCGCAACGGAAGCAGCAGTGGATTACGATGTGGTTATTGTTGGCGCTGGCTTTGGTGGTCTGACCGGGCTATATCGGATGCGCGAGATGGGCTACAGCGTTCGGCTTTTTGACGCCGCCGCCGATGTCGGCGGGACCTGGTTCTGGAACCGCTACCCCGGCCTCAAAGTCGATGTCGAGAGTGTTGAATACTCCCTCGCTTTTTCCCACGTAGTGCAGCAGGAATGGACCTGGTCCGAGCGTTATTCCGGGCCGGAAGAGTTGTGCCGTTATGCTAACTTTGTCGTCGACCGGCTGGATTTGCGCCGGGATATTCAGCTCGACACGCGTATCAGCACTACGGAATTTGACGAAACCAATGGCTGTTGGGTACTTAGCACCAAAGACGGTGAGCTGGTGCGCGCGCGTTATGTGATGATGGCCACGGGCATGCTCAACCAGCCCATTAAGCCCAATATCAAAGGTCTCGACCGCTACCAAGGCGAGCAATACCATAGCGCCCGCTGGCCCCACGGTGGCGTTGATTTGAGCGGAAAACGGGTCGCGGTTATTGGCACTGGTTCCTCCGGGGTACAGATTATTTCCACCATCGCCAGTGAAGTGGGCCACCTACACGTGTTTCAGCGCACACCCGGTTACTGTTTGCCCCTGCGCAACCACGCCATGACCGCAGACTATTCAAAACGGGTCAAGGCCAACTACGGCCAGTGGCGCGCGGCCGAGCGCTACAATTCCTTTGGCGGTTGGGTGGCGCTTAATTACGACATCGGTGAGCCGGTCACCGAATCGGCGCTGGAAGTTACGCCCGAGCAACGCCGGGCTCTTTACGACGAGCGCTGGGAGAATGGCGGCCTGGCTTTTTACAACGTGTATCCCGATGTTTATACCGACCTGGAAGCCAACGCTACCCTGGCGGAGTATCTGCAGGAGAAAATTCGCGAGAGGATCAGCGATCCCGAACTCGCAGACATCCTCACCCCGAAATACCCGGTGCTTACCAAGCGCCTGATTGCCGAAACTGATTATTACGAAGTCTACGAACGGGATAACGTCACTTTGGTGGATGTTAGCGAGCAGGGCATTGACGAGATCACCGCCAAAGGCGTGCGCGTGGGTGATACTGAATATGAATTCGATGCCCTGGTGTTCGCTACCGG
>DLXZ01000121.1:0-4371 GCA_003448675.1 Porticoccaceae bacterium | reverse complement strand
TACCGGCTTTGATGCCATGGTCGGTTCGCTCAAGGCCATGGATGTGCGCGGTCGTGGCGGCGTCACGTTCAAGGAACACTGGGAGGGCGGCGCTCGCACCCATATGGGCCTGATGAGTGCCGGTTTCCCGAACCTGTTTATCATCAACGCCGCCGGCAGCCCCGCGCCATTGTTTCAACCGATCATTCTTGGTCAGGAACAGGTGGAATGGGTAGGCCGCCTGATCAAATGGCTGGATACCAATGACCTCAATTGCATTGAAGCCACTGCCGATGCCGAGGACCGTTGGGGCGGGTTGTGTGAAGAAGCCGTCGCCGAGACCCTCTTCCCGTTAACCGAAAGCTGGTACCTGGGCCAGAACGTGCCCGGTAAAGCCCGCACCGGCCTTGCCTACTTTGGTGGCATGGTCAACTACCGACAATACCTCACCGAAGCCGAGCTGGATAATTACAGCAGTGATTTTGTTTTGAGCAAGTTGCCTTGAGCTGGGTGCCGGCTTCAGCGATAGGTCGGCAACCTGACCAGGGTAACGCCATCGGGCAGTCTAAAGGTGGCGTCCGGCAAACGTTGTCTTTCTAGTTTTTCCAGGACCATGTCCCGGCCATAGCGCAACACCCCTCCCAGGCCCGCCTGCTGGGCCTGGCGGGAGAAATAATTCATGGTTTCAAATAACGCGTTTGAGGACATGACCTTGGCAGCTCGCTGGCCCAGCGCCAAAAAAATGGCTTGCACCGCCACCGCGTCGGGGTGATCGCTCACCACCAGCTCGTGTTGTTCGACACCGGCGCGCGTTTGAATGACCATCTGATACACCTCTCCCCGATAGCCGGCCACGATTTCCTGGCGCCCGGTTTTATTGAACTTCACCGTCGCCCCTTCAAACCGCGCCATTTGTTGGGCGCCCGGCAACATGAGCCGACTGAATGCATTGAGAGCTTCGCCCATGTCATTCATATTCATGGCAACAGCCGAGCCGCCCTGCCGGGTAATCAGGTAACTGTCGTTGTCTGTCACCAAAACCTGGTTGCCCTGGCCCATGGACAGCAGTACGTTCTGGGTGTTGCGATAGGATAACGACAACGTCTGACCGCCGGACAATCGCCACTGACTTGCGGAATCCGCGCTCGCCTGCGCTACCACCAGCACTGTCAGCGCCAATCCACTCAGTAATTGCTTAAACATTGCCTTGCCCTTCCTCATTCGGCGCGCAACTTAGCACGTCCGCACTTTTACAATTCCGCACATTTACAATCAAGGACGATTGATCGCCCGTTTCCCGGCCTTGTAAACCCTCGGTTTCTAACCCATCGTGTCCAGATGCCGCTGTGTTCCAGCCACTCAATCCCTAATCCGCAGTGTGGCCGCGTACTAACACCCCTGGCCGGACCATGCCTGATCTTGATGTGCCCGCAGAGTTCAGCCTGCAGAGCCAAATGCTGTACTGACCAGGTAAGCAGTGTAAGCCACGTAACAGGCGATCAGGAATCCGCCTTCAAACCGGTTTATACGGCCTGGGCTACGAAAACCGTAGCCGAAAATGAACAGCGACAGGGTCAGTGCCGCCATTACCAGCATGTCCCGGCTGAAGATTTCCGGCCCGGCGTCGAGGGGATGGATGGCGCCAGCAATACCCACCACCATGAGCGTATTGAAGAGATTTGACCCCAGTACATTACCCAGTGCGATCTCATGCTCCCCCCTGCGGGTGGCGATCAGGGAAGAGGCCAGTTCCGGTAGCGAGGTGCCGACAGCGACCACCGTCAGCCCGATAATCAGGTCGCTGACACCGAGTCCAGTGGCGATTTCCACCGCGCCCCAAACCAGTATGCGGCTGCTGATGATCAACAGCACCAACCCGATAATCATCCAGAATACGGCGCGCCGAATCGGCATTGTGTGCAGTTGCATCTCCTGCTCCATTTCATCGCCGAAACTGTCGGTTTGGTTTTGCAGACCCTGCCGGATCATCCAGGCGGTCAGCAGCACGAACACCGTGAGCAGGATAATGGCTTCGACACGGCTAATTTCGCCATTGCGCATTTGCCAGGCTGCGAGCGCGGTCACCAATGTGAGGGTGGGCAATTCCTGTCGCAGAACCCGCGAATGCACGGCAACGGGACTGATAAGGGCTGTGAGCCCTAGAATAAGTGCGATGTTGGTAATGTTCGAGCCGTAGGCGTTACCCAGCGCAATGCCCGGGTTATCTTGCAGTGAGGCCAGCGCTGAAACGGTCATTTCAGGAGCCGAGGTGCCGAATCCGACGACCACTATGCCAATCAGCAGAGACGACATGCCGAAATGTCGGGCCGTGATGGCCGAACCTTCGATAAACCGATCGGCGCTCCAGACCAGCATGGTTAAACCGAAAACCAGAGCGAATGTTGCCAACGTCATACGGGCCTGTTAAACACGATACATGATAAGGGCCAAAAGAGTTCGCTGGCTCGTTGCTCGGCTCGCCAGGGCCCCCTTATCATACGTCTGTCGAGGGGAGCGCGCATCAAAACTCCGCAGTCCGAGAACATATTGCCACTGGGCTTGTTACGGCGTCTCAATATCGATTACCGGGGCCACGGGTCATGGAGAAAACGAAGGGAGTCAGGTAGCTCCTGGCCATCTTTGGGCTTCGTGACATGAAGACTTCCCTGTACGTCAGCCTCAGCGTCCCAAGCGCGGCCAATTAAAAAACCCCGTCACTTGCGTGACAGGGTTGTTTATTGGTGGAGGCGGCGGGAGTCGAACCCGCGTCCGTCAGTCCGCTGCTATCGGCTCTACATGCTTAGTTAGGCCTTTTTATTTAACCTTTCAAAACCCGGCCAACGGGGCGATTGAAATGGCGATTCCGGTTAAGTTTTAGTGTATCCACCCCGGACGAGCTTCAACACGATCTTATGAGCTATGACACCTGAGTGCTTCGCCGCTACCCTGGGTTTGACCCCCGAGTAGATGAAGCGCTGGACGCATAAGCACGGCTCCAGTCAGATGGCGTTCTACTGGTGTTTAGGCAGCGAGCGCGTAGTTGTCGTCGTTGGCAACTATAAGTTTGCGACTTTGGATTAACGAGATTGGTCACCATCTCGGCATGCACCTCAAGTTTTGTAACCGGCGTCGAATCCAGAGCGCCCCCAAAAGCTTGAATGTGTCTTGGCTCCTGTTCACTGAGACCTGATTAGTAAGATGGGGTCAAAAGGGTGAATAAAAAGCCAGCGAGGCGAAATTTTACCATAGTTCAGGGGCTGCCATCAGGTAGCGGTTGCCGGGGGCGATAAGTGTGTGGGGCTGTGCTGCCCGGGGCCGCTTAAGCTGAATGGCTGAGTATGCGTTGTTTCTGTCGCTGCCAGTCCCGTTCCTTGGCGCTTTGGCGTTTGTCGTATTCGGCCTTGCCCTTGGCCAGGCCGACTTCGCATTTGACCAGATGGTTTTTCCAGTACAGGGCGGTACACACGCAAGTGTAGCCTTTTTGCTGGACGGCGGCGGTGATTTTGTCGATTTCCCGCCGCTTGAGCAGTAATTTGCGGGTGCGTCCCGGATCGGTGACGAAGTGGGTGGAGGCGGTTTTCAGCGGCTGGATATTCACACCGATTAGCCAGGCTTCGTGGTCCTTGAGCAGAACATAGCTGTCGGTAAGTTGAACCTTGCCTTCGCGCAGGCTTTTCACCTCCCAGCCTTGCAGGGCGAGGCCCGCCTCGAAGCGTTCGCCGATGGTGTAGTCGTGGCGGGCGCGCTTGTTCAGTGCGATGGTGTTTGATCCGGGTTTTTTCTTTTTTGCCTTGGCCATGGCGCGATTATACGTTTAGGGCGAATAGTCCCCAAGCGCAGAAATAGGTAAAGGGTTTGGCGGTGGTTCAGCCCACTGTGGCGAGGGGGTACAATGACCGAACTCGAAAACAGGGTGAAATGAGGAATCGCTTGGCTTCGAATAAACAGATTCACGCCACCTGGGGCAGTCGCTGGACTTTTGTGCTGGCGGCCACCGGCTCGGCGGTGGGTCTCGGCAATATCTGGAAATTCCCCTATATCGCCGGGGAAAACGGCGGCGGGGCATTTGTACTGGTCTATCTGGTGTGTATTTTGTTACTGGGTATTCCGGTGATGGTGGCGGAGGTGATGCTGGGTCGCTGTGGCCGTAAAAGCCCGATTAATGCCATGCGCGATTTGACGACTTCCGCCGGGCTGCATGGTATCTGGAATGGTATCGGCTGGTTGGGGGTGGTGGCTGGCCTGTTGATTTTGTCCTATTACGCGGTGATTGCCGGCTGGGCGCTGGCTTATATTCCGGAGATGTTGCAGGGCGCTTTTCAGGGCGCCAATGCCCTCTCGACACAGGAGATGTTTAACGGCTTATTGGTGGATAGAAGCCGGCTGATCTTC
>DLXZ01000235.1:8855-10348 GCA_003448675.1 Porticoccaceae bacterium | reverse complement strand
CTGCCGGTGGAGCCCGCGCTGTTTCCCGAGCAGATCGCTTTCAATATTGTTCCCCAGGTGGGAGGGATTGATCGCGAGGGGCACTCCGAGACGGAATTGGACCTGGTCGCTGAATTGCGCAAGTTGATGGAAAGTGAGGAAATTCCGTTGAGCGCCACTTGCGTACAGGTGCCGACTTTTTATGGTTCCTGCCAGGCCATTAGTCTGGAGATGCGTTATCCCACGGAGCTAGAAGAATTTGTCGGCATTCTTAAAGGTGTTGATGGCCTGGAATTGGCTGAGTCGTCTGGAGATTATGCCACCTCCCTGGCGATGATTGAAAAGGATTCGGGGTTCAGGTGCTCCGTGGGCCGGATTCGACCCAGTCTTTCCATAGAGAATGGGATAGATTTGTGGGCTGTGTCCGATGCTGTGAAAAACAGCACTATTTTTAATGCTCTCAAAGTGGCGAGTGGCTTGATAAAATATTCATACTAATAAATACTTACGCTGGTTATCTTTAAAGGTACGCAAGTTGTCAACGCTCGGTGTCGGCGTTATCGAGGATGACCCAGACGGTATCAGCGTGTGAGGTTCTTGGTTACGGAAGGATGGAAACGTGATCCGAGGGTGTGCGGTTTTTCTCCAGGTTGCCGGACGAGAGCTTTTCAGGGCAGGTAGTTTCGGGATGATAGGGTAGGAATAAAAATGTCTTACATCAGACGATTGATGGTGGGTTTGGCGCTGCTGATTTATTCAGCCTGTGGTTTTGCCGTGGGTTTGGGCGACCTGGAGTCAGCGTCGTCGCTTAATGAGCCTTTCGATGCGCGTGTGGATATCATCAACCTTGGCGACCTTGATCCCGACCTGGTTAAGGTAAGACTGGCTTCGGCCGAAGATTTTGAGCGGGTGGGGACATCGCGGGAATTGTTCTTGCTGGATCTGCGTTTTAATGTGGACGTCAGCAACCCGCAACAGCCTGTAGTCAAAATCACGTCCAGCAAACCGGTACGTGAACCTTATCTGGACTTCCTGGTTGAATTGAAGTGGCCAGCGGGGCGCATCCTTAGAGGGTATACCGTTTTTCTGGATCTGCCGGTCTTTGCCGGCAAGGTCTCGCCACAGATCACGCCTACCACTCAGGCCCCCGCGTCAAGGTCGTCCGAGCCGGTCAGCGGTTCCAGCGCCCCATTGCCGGTTGAAGCTGCTGCGGATGGGGGCGAAGGCGCTCGTAGTTATCGGGTTCGCAGTGGCGATACGCTCTGGACTATCGCCCAGCGCAGTCGTTCCCAGGGGAGTTCGGTTCAGCAGGCTATGACCGCGATCTATGATCAAAATCGTAGCGCGTTTATCAAAGATGACATGAACCGGCTAAGAAAAGGTGCGCTACTTGCTCTTCCAGACGTTCATGCTATCACCGCGGTCGATGAACAATATGCGCGCACACAGGTGGCTCGTTCTGCGGAGAATCTACAGGCGAGGGCGGATGTTCCGGAACTAGTACCTAGTGACGT
>DLXZ01000235.1:1022-8633 GCA_003448675.1 Porticoccaceae bacterium | reverse complement strand
CCTAGTACCTAGTGACGTAAATGACACCCCAGCGGAAACCACCGGTTCGGATGGTGGCGGTGTGTTGAGATTACTGGCACCGGACACCGTTAGCGGGACGGAAGCTGGCGCCGAGAGTGCAAGTGATTCGACCGAAGGTGAGGGTGGCGGAGACCGGGAAGCGCTGGAAAATGAGCTGGCCATCGCGGAAGAAAAGCTATTGCAGGCGGAGCAGGAGAATCAGGCTCTCGCCGAGCAGCTCGCCGAACAACAGGAGGAGATTGCCAGAATGTCGCGCCTGCTGGAACTCGAAGGCAGCGAATTGGCGGCTATTCAGCAGGGTATCGAGCCGGAGGTTGTGGATCAGGGTGACGAGGAATCTATAGCCGGGGAGCAAGTTGAAAAACAGACAGGTTTATTCGATGACATACGTGACAAGCTGACGCTGATTGCGGGTGGCCTGCTTATTCTGATTCTGGGCGTTTTGTTTCTTCTCTCCCGTGGCCGTAAAAACCAGGATAGTGAAACACTAATGGCTGAGGTGGAGGCTGACCTGGATCGGAACAAGGAACAGGCGCCCAGTTCCATTGTTGCCGCTACCGCACCGATGGCGGAAGAAGCTTTTGAACAAGAGTCTGATGCGCAAGCTACTGTTGAAGTCGCGCAACCCGAGGTCGGGCTGGGCGAGGTGGACCCCATCGGTGAAGCGGATATATACCTGTCTTTTGGTGACTATGCCCAGGCCGAGGCGGTGGTTCAGCGCGGTCTGGAAAATAACGCCGATGACAGCCGTGTACACCTGAAATTACTGGATATTCTCGCTGCACAGGGTGATGTGGATCGTTTTGAGGAGCACTATCCAAAACTTCTGGCGCTCGGGGATTTGGAAGCGATCCAGAGTGCCGACCGTATGCGCGGGTCACTCGTCGGTGCCGAAGAAAGTATCCTGGAAGAGGCTGATACCGGTTTGGATCTTGGCGTTGGTGAAGAGAGTTTTCAGGAAAGTGACGTTGAGGAGTTATTAGCGGAAACACCCGAGGAAGCTACAGGTGGGGCTCTCGAGCCGGTCGACGAAGAGCTCGATTTGGCCCTGGATATTGCCACCGAGGAACTGGAAGCGGACTCGGCCGCGGTCCTTGAGGAAGATCTGGATTTAGCGCTAGAGGTTGACGAGGCTGGACTGGCCGCAGATGAGCCAGCGTTAGAAGCTGAGGATTTCCAGAAGGAGGAAATAATAGATCTGGGTGACCTCGATTTAGATCTCGAGGGTGAATCTGCTGATGCGGAAAAGTCGGAGTCTCTTGATTTTGATGACTTCGATGATGACCTTGATTCCCTGGTGGGAGGTGATGAGGTAGCTACCCAGTTGGAGCTGGCTCAGGCCTACGTGGATATGGGGGATCAGGCGGGCGCTAAAGACATTCTTGATGATGTGATTGCCAATGGCAGCGAGGCCCAGCAGAGCGAGGCGCAGGCGATTCTCGCTAAAATTTCCTGAGTATGAACCGTGAAGAAAGCTGGCAGTATCGCAGAAATTGCCGAATGCCCGAGGGTGAGTCATTACCCCCGGGCATTTTTCGTTATGCCGCTGGAATTGAATACGATGGCGCGGGTTATTGTGGCTGGCAGCGCCAACACCATTGCGCCAGCGTACAGCAGCAACTGGAGGGGGCACTGTCGTCGGTTGCGGCCGAGTCCGTGACGGTAAGTTGCGCGGGTCGCACCGATACGGGTGTTCATGCCACCGCCCAGGTTATCCACTTTGATACCGTGGCAAGGCGTAGCGAAGACAATTGGCTAAGAGGCTGTAACGCCAACCTCCCCTGGGATGTACGCTGTCTCTGGGTGCGGGAGGTGTCGGCGGGTTTTCATGCACGTTTTGGCGCCCTTGCGCGAACTTACCGCTATATTGTGTTGAATACTAAAAGCCGTCCAGCCTTGCTGCGCCGTAATTTGACCTGGGAAAAACAAAGTCTTTCGGTTCCGGTCATGTGCGAGGCGGCAGCGTTTCTGCTCGGAGAGCAGGACTTTTCCTCATTTAGAGCCGCGGGTTGTCAGTCATCAACGTCCAGACGAGATGTCTTTTATATGGACATTTTCCGGGTCAATGAGATGGTGGTTTTTGAAATATGCGCCAATGCATTTCTATTGCATATGGTGCGTAACATAGTCGGTGCTTTACTATGCGTCGGTCGTGGCGAGCGGCCTCCGTGTTGGCTCGGCGAGCTGTTGGCCGCACATGATCGAACCCAGGCGCCCGCTACCGCGCCAGCATCTGGTCTGTATCTGGTGGGGGTGGATTACCCAGCGGCGTTTGATTTACCTGTCCCAAAGCCTGGCCCGAGTTTTGTGGGGCGGGGTTTTGGTGGCGGCTATGATCGATGGGATAAAATTCAGGCCTGGCAAAGAAAGGCGTAAGCACATTGACCACCAAAGTGAAAATTTGTGGCATCACTACCCCGGAAGATGGTGTGGCGGCTGAGGAGGCTGGTGCTGATGCCATTGGAATGGTGTTTTACGCGGGCAGCAAGCGGGCCATTGATACCAGCCAGGGTGTCGCCATTACCCGGGCGCTAGGCCCGTTTGTGACTGTCGTGGGCTTGTTCGTCAACGAGTACCCCCAGGTAGTGGAAGCGATTTACCGGCAAGCCGGATTGCACCTGGTTCAACTTCACGGTGATGAGAGCCCAGCCTACTGTGAGCAGCTGAGCATGCCCTATATCAAAGCCATCCGTATGGCGCCCGACCTGGATCCCCAGCGGGAGATGGCCAGTTATCCGGGTGCGGTGGGCTTTTTATTTGATGCCTGGCAACCAGATCAATACGGTGGCACCGGAACGCAATTTGACTGGCGCCGCTTGCGCGATGTCTCGGCGCGCGCGCTGATAGTGGCCGGCGGCTTGACGCCGGATAACGTTGCAGATGCGGTGCGAGTCACAAGCCCTTATGCTGTTGATGTCAGCGGTGGGGTTGAACGGAGCCCGGGGGTCAAGGATCACCAGCTAATGCGGCGTTTTGTTAAATCAGCGAAGCATGTCTGAACTTACCAGCAACCGGATTTTCCCAGCTTTTGGTTGCCTAAAGCTGGGCTTTGATTGACTGTTACGGCAGTCTGTGTAGGATGCGCTCAGGTGTGCCGGGCACGATTCTGGTGTGTGTAAAAGCCTTGAACAGGACGAGTGAATGAGTTGGTTAGACAGAATTAAACCTACCGGACTGGGGACCAGAAAAAGAGAAGGTGGGGTTGTTCCCGAAGGGCTGTGGGAGAAGTGTCCCCGATGTAATGCGCCGCTATACAAACCCGAGTTGGAACGCAACCTTGATGTCTGTCCCAAGTGTGAGCATCACCTTCGCATAGGGGCTCGGCGGCGTCTGGATATTTTTCTTGACGATGAGCATCGCGAAGAGCTGGCCACGGACATCGAACCCGTTGACCGGCTCAAGTTCAAGGATGTGAAAAAATATCGGGATCGATTGACCACGGCGCAAAAAAATACTGGCGAGAAGGACGCGTTGGTAGCCATGCGCGGCGAGCTGCATAGCGTTCCTTTGGTAGTTACAGCTTTTGAGTTTGATTTTCACGGTGGTTCAATGGGCTATGCGGTGGGTGAGAAATTCACCCAGGCGGCGCGTCTGTGCCTTGAGGAAAATCTTCCCCTGGTTTGTTTTTCAGCCACTGGGGGAGCGCGCATGCAGGAAGCTCTCATTTCGCTGATGCAAATGGCAAAGACCAGCGCCATTCTCGAAAAGCTTCGCCAACAGGGGACGCCCTATATCTCCGTGATGACCGACCCGGTTTACGGTGGCGTTTCCGCCAGTCTTGCCATGTTGGGCGATATCAATATTGCCGAGCCAGGCGTGCGGGCGGGTTTTGCGGGGCCCAATATTATTGAGCAAACCATCCGTCAAAAGCTGCCGCCGGGGTTTCAGCGCAGCGAATTTCTGCTTGAACATGGCGCTATTGACATGATCGTTTCACGTCTGGATATGCGCGATACCGTCGCTCGATTGCTGGGTAAACTTCTGGGGCTTGAACCGCTTATATTGGCCCCGGCAGCCACTGCTTCTTCCTCGAATCCGGAGTTGGAGAGCTCCGATGGTGAGAGCGAGACTGAAACCAGCATCCCTGAATGAGTGGCTGGCGCTACTCGAAACGCGACATCCCTCTGAAATTGAACTGGGGCTGGATAGGGTTGCGCGGGTGGCCCAGCGAACCGGCTTGTTACAACCTGCGCCGCGGATAATTTCTATTGCCGGAACCAATGGTAAGGGTTCTTGTGTCGCGGTACTGGAAAGTCTTTACATGGCCGAGGGCCATAAAACCGGAGCATATACTTCTCCCCATTTGGTACGGTTCAATGAGCGTATTCGCATTGATGGTCAGCCGGTGGAAGACCAGCAGATATGCGACGCCTTCGAGCTCATTGAAGGCCAGCTCGGTGAAATCAGTCTGACTTATTTTGAGTTCACTACCCTGGCGGCGCTACTGTTGTTCAGAGATGCAGGTCTTGATGTTGCCGTGCTTGAGGTGGGGCTTGGTGGACGCCTCGACGCGGTGAATATTATTGATGCCGATGTCTCCGTGGTCACCTCCATCGACCTCGACCATCAGGACTGGCTCGGCAGTGATAGGGCGAGTATTGGACTAGAGAAGGCGGGTATCGCACGGACCGGCAGGCCGTTGGTATGCGGTGATCCCGAGCCACCGACTTCATTTTGCGATTACCTGGATGCCCTGGGCGCTATCCCCTACCAACTGGGTGGTGAGCGTTTTAAATTGCTGGATTCGGACCAGGGTTTGGAACTGATCTGCACTAACCATAAGGGTCAAACGCGCACATACTCCAACTTGCCCCAGCCACGATTACCTGAATTCAGTGCTGCCTGCGCGGTGCAGGCTATGATCTGTGCTGGTGATGAGCCTACCGCCGACAATGTCCGTCAGGTCTTTGCGCAATGCCAACTGGCTGGTCGGTTACAACTTAGAGACTTCCAGGGTCGGCGCGTGTTACTGGATGTAGCGCATAATCCAGCGGCGGCCCGGTATTTGGCTGACAAGCTTGCCGATTTATTGCACGAAGGCGAGCGGCTTTACGCTCTTTTTGGTGTGTTGGAAGATAAGGATATCGAGGGCATCGTGGAACCGTTATTGCCCCTGGTGGATGGTTGGGCGGCTTGCGACCTGCGGGCTTGTCCGAGAGCTGCCAATGCAAAGCAACTGGCGCGGGAATTGGACAACCGTAGCGCGCGGGTTTCGGTCTTTAATAACGTGGAAGGTGCTTTGCTATCGCTTTTAGGGCAGATGAGGGACAATGACTTGCTATTGATATTTGGCTCTTTTTACACGGTGGCCGAAGCTTTGGAAGCTTCGGCCCGGTTTGGGGACTGATAGCCGGGTGATATTTTGAAACAGCGAATTATCGGAATGATCGTGCTCGCTTCCCTGGTGGTTATTATTCTTCCGGCGTTATTTGATTTTGACGGCGAATACCAGGTTGATACGCGGAGCAAGATTCCTCAACGACCCGATATTGAGCCCATTGTTATCGCGGATCCGGGCTTAAACCGCAGCCTGGACGAGGCAAAAACACCTGGACAACTGTTTGGCGTTGACGCCGCGCGGGAAGCGGTCGAGCAGGCAGGTGGTCAGAGCTCGGAGGAGCTTAAACCACAGGCGCCGGAGCTAAGCGGGGAAGGTGTGCCTGTTTCGTGGTTGCTGCAAATTGCGAGCTTTAGCGAAGAGCAAAAGGCCAGATCAATACTCCAGCAGCTTCAGCGCGACGGGTATCGGGCTTACAGTGAGTCGTCGACGGCCAAGGGTAAGACAATGCACCGGGTATATGTAGGCCCCAAATTCCTGAAACAGGACTTACTTGATGAAAAGGCTGTTATTGAGCAGAAATACCAGCTCAAAACACTGCTGTTGCGCCTGGAACCCTGACCATGTGCAACACCTTTGCTAAAATCTTGCATCTCCGATGCCCGTTGTGGCGTAACCTAGGCTAAATGGGGAGCGGGTTGTGAACTGGGTTGACTGGGCAATCATCGCCATCCTCGCGACCTCGATGGCGATCAGTTTAGTGCGAGGGTTTGTCCGGGAGGCGATGTCCCTGGCCGTCTGGATAGCAGCGGTGGTGGTGGCGTTGGTTTTTTATCAGCAGTTGGCGCCATTTATGAGCGAGCTGGTGTCAACGCCTTCACTGCGTTATCTGGTGGCCTGGTTGATACTGTTTTTTGGGGTTCTGTTGGTTGGCGGGGTGCTAAATTTTTTGTTGGCCAGACTGGTGTCAGCCTCGGGACTGAGCGGAACAGACAGGTTTCTGGGGCTGATTTTCGGTGCGTTGCGGGGTTTTGTGGTGGTAATGGTCCTGTTGATCACTTTGCCCCAGATATTGCCGGTGGAGCAGGACGCATGGTGGCGCCAGTCTTTCCTGATCCCGGAACTGTTGCGTTTTGAGGAACGGTCGAAAGAGATCGCCTTGGCCGTTATCGATTTTTTCAGTGGTTTGCTCTAGAGGTATTACCAATGTGCGGAGTGGTTGGGATCGTTGGCCGCAGTGATGTCAATTTGCAGCTTTATGACGCACTGATCATGCTGCAACACCGGGGTCAGGACGCCGCAGGCATCATGACCTGTCACGGGGGGCAGTTGAACCAGCGAAAGGATGTCGGCCTGGTAAGCGATGTATTCAAGCCTCGACACATGGAAAGACTCACGGGTCATATGGGTATCGGTCACGTGCGTTATCCCACTGCCGGCAGTTCTGGGCCATCGCTGGCCCAGCCATTTTATGTCAACTCGCCCTATGGCATATGCATGGCGCATAACGGCAACCTGACCAACTCGCGTGAATTGTTGGAACACGTGTTCAAATCTGATTTGAGGCACGTTAATACTGATTCCGATTCGGAAATTTTGCTCAATGTTTTTGCCCATGAATTACAGCTTCAGGGCAAGCTTGAGCCGCAGGCCGATGATGTGTTTGCCGCGGTCACGAGGGTTCACCGTCGTTGTCGGGGAGCCTATGCCGTGGTGGGCATAATCGCAAATTACGGGCTGTTTGCGTTCCGAGATCCCCGGGGCATCCGCCCACTGGTGCTGGGGAGCCGGCGCGGCATTCAAGGCAAGGAATACATGCTGGCCTCGGAAAGCGTCGCTTTCGATGGCCTTGGCTATGAACTCGAGCGTAATATTAAGCCCGGCGAGGCTGTATTTATCGATAACCATGGTCAGCTCCACGCTCGCCAGTGCGCTGAAAATGCGGAGCTGAACCCCTGCATTTTTGAGCATGTTTACTTTGCTCGTCCCGATTCGCTGATCGACGATATTTCCGTTTACAAGGCACGCCTGCGTATGGGCGAAAAACTGGCCGCCAAAATACAGAGGGAAATAGGCGATCGGAACATTGATGTGGTTATCCCGGTGCCGGATACCAGTCGCGTCTGCGCCCAGGCGATTGCTGAGGCATTGCAGCTCAAGTTTCGTGAAGGCTTTATGAAAAACCGTTACATTGGGCGCACATTTATTATGCCGGGGCAGACCCAGCGAAAGAAATCCGTGCGCCAGAAGCTCAATCCGGTCAAGCTGGAATTTAAGGGCAAGAATGTGTTGCTGGTGGATGATTCCATTGT
>DLXZ01000235.1:625-823 GCA_003448675.1 Porticoccaceae bacterium | reverse complement strand
TGCTGGTGGATGATTCCATTGTTCGGGGTACAACCTCCAGCGAGATTATTCAGATGGCCCGCGACGCCGGGGCGGATCAGGTGTACATGGCGTCCGCTGCGCCGCCGGTGCGTTATCCCAACGTTTATGGCATCGATATGCCAGCGGCTAACGAGTTAATCGCCCACGGCCGTACCATTGATCAGGTCGCCCAGGCGA
>DLXZ01000235.1:0-409 GCA_003448675.1 Porticoccaceae bacterium | reverse complement strand
ATTGATCAGGTCGCCCAGGCGATCGGCGCTGATTGGCTGATCTACCAGGATATCGACGATTTGATAGCCAGCGCCCGGGAAGGCAACCCCGTGGTTGAGCGGTTTGATTGCTCTGTCTTTACGGGTGAATACATTACCGGCGATGTGGATGCCAGTTATCTCAACGAGTTGGCTCAGGAGCGTAGTGATCTGGCTAAGGCGAAAAAAAATGGCGAGCTGGGAGATGATGAAGTTATCGGACTGCACAATTCTACGCGGGAAATGGCTTTATGAGCGACTCAGCTAAACCTGGTCGCGGGTCTCGAGCGCAGGTCAAAGAGGCTTTGCGGGGTGCCGCCCTGGATACCCTGGCAGTGCGCGCTGGCCAGGCGCGAAGCCAGGAGGGCGAGCACGGGGAGGCGATCTACAC
>DLXZ01000044.1:18394-18677 GCA_003448675.1 Porticoccaceae bacterium | reverse complement strand
GGTCTTGCCGGCCAGGGGATGATTAAAATCCACCTCAACTTTTTGCTCATCAAAGGTAGTGATAACACCGGGCATCTCACCCCCGGAAGGGTCGGCAAAGGACACTACCAGACCGGGACTCAGCGTCATGTCCGGGGCAAAATCCGAGCGTTTTACCGAGAGGATGTTTTCGGTCTTGCGCAGCCCAAAGCCCTGGGCCGCCTCGACGGTGAAGCTGCGCTGATCCTCAGCCTTCAAACCCAGTAAGCATTGCTCAAAGCCCGGCAACAGGCTGCCGTCGCCC
>DLXZ01000044.1:12012-18193 GCA_003448675.1 Porticoccaceae bacterium | reverse complement strand
CGCAACAGGCTGCCGTCGCCCATGGTGAAGCTGGCTGGCTGGCCCTCAAAATTGGAGTCGACCAGCGTGCCATCGCCCAGGGCCAGGGAGAAATGCATCGTCACCCGGCTACTTGAATTAATAGTTTCTGCTTGAGTGGTCATGGTGTTTTTACCGGCGCTATCGTTATCTGATTCGCTAAGGTTATCGGGAACCTCCCAGCCTGCTGGCATTCAAATTCATGCTTATGATTCGCCATCCGCGGGATTGGTATCCACGGAAATCTCCTTTCCAAACAGCGACTGGATAATCAGCAGGCCCGCACCAACCGTGATGGCGGAGTCAGCAATATTAAAGGCCGGCCAGTAATACTGTCGGTAATGGAACTGAACAAAATCCACCACATAACCGAGGGTCAGACGATCATATAAATTTCCCAGCGCACCGCTGAGCACCAGGGTCAGGGCCAGGGCCTGCCAGGGTGCGGAACGCGGCGTAGTCGCTAACCAGTAGACAATAAACAGGCTGACCAGAATCGCGATCACGCTAAACAGCGTGTTTTGCCAACCGCCGGCATCGGCAAGAAAACTAAAGGCCGCCCCGGTGTTATGGAGCAAGGTCCAGTTCAGAAAAGGCGTCACATAGACCTGCTCGCCATAACGCAGGGTCTGGCTGGCCAGTTGTTTAGTGTACTGATCCGCCACCAGCAGCAGCACCGCCAATGCGCCCCAGACCAGCACTTGTCTTAAAGGTGTGTTCATTTGCGGCAGCGGGCGGAAAGCGCTTTTCCGGCGACCGGAATCAGGCTCACACTAAAGGGGCCAGAGCAGCCACGATCAGGCAAACCGTCTTTGCTCCCCGTCACCAGCCACATTGACAACACAGCGGGCGCACAGCGCCGGATGCTCGATGTTGTCACCGACATCGGCGCGCCGATGCCAGCAGCGTACGCATTTTGTCGCCTCGGACACGGCGAGCTCAATAGTCAGACCGGACAGGGTCGTGGCCACGCCGGGAGCTCCGGCAATATCTTCGGCGCTTACCACCCGGGCGCTTGAGGTAATGGTGACAAAACGCAGCTCGTCACCGATTTTATTCAAGACCCCGGCAAGCTCGGGCGAAGCATGCAGGATAATGTCGGCATCCAGCGCGCCCTTGACCAGACCAGCCTTTCGCGCATCTTCCAGAGCCTTGTTGACTGCTTCCTTGACCGCGAAAATCCGCTGCCAGTCCTCACCACTGATCTCTTGATCACCACTGGCGTCGGGCAACTCATACCATTCGGCCAGATGCACCGAATCCAGCGCATCTCCCGGCAACGCTGCCCAAACCTCTTCGGCGGTGAAACTCAGGATCGGCGCAATCCAGCGCACCATGGCATGGGCGATATGATAGAGCGCCGTCTGGGCCGAGCGCCGGGCCAGGCTGTCAGCCTGACAGGTGTACTGACGATCCTTAATGATGTCGAGATAAAACCCGCCGAGATCACCAGCGCAGAAGTTATGTAACTGCTGGTAGATATGATGGAAGTTGTACGCTTGGTAGGAAGCGGTAATGTCCGCCTGTAAATCGGCAGTGCGCCCCAGTATCCAGCGGTCCAGGGACAGCATGTCTTCATTGGCGACCAAATGCTTGACGGGGTCAAAACCCTCCAGGTTGGCGAGCAAAAAACGCAGGGTATTGCGGATACGGCGGTAGGAGTCGGCGGTGCGGCGCAGGATTTCGTCAGAGACCGTCAACTCACCGCTGAAGTCGGTGGAGGCCACCCACAGACGCAGCACATCAGCGCCCAGCTCGTTAATCACCTTCTGGGGCGCCACGACATTACCGAGGGATTTAGACATCTTGCGGCCATCGGCATCGACGGTAAAGCCATGGGTCAGCACCGCTTTGTAAGGCGCGCTGCCATTCATGGCGATGGCCGCCTTGATGGAAGACTGGAACCAGCCCCGATGCTGATCCGAACCCTCCAGGTAAAGATCCGCAGGATAACGCAGGTAATCCCGGCGCCGTAGCACCGCCTCGTGACTCACCCCGGAATCGAACCAGACATCCAGGGTATCGGTAACCTTGCTATAGCGCTCGGCCTCGTCGCCCAGCAATTCCCTGGCGTCCAGGTCGTACCAGGCGTCCATGCCATCCCGTTCAACCCGCTCGGCCACCGCTTCGATCAATCGAGCGGTTTCCGGATGCAGCTCACCGGTATTGCGGTCAAGAAACAACGCGATAGGTACGCCCCAGGTACGCTGGCGGGAAATACACCAGTCCGGGCTGTTGTCGAGCATGGCCCGCATGCGCGCCTGACCCCAGTCCGGTACCCACTGCACCTGTCCCACTGCTTCACGCACCTGATCAAGCAGACCTTTGGCGGTCATGCTGATAAACCACTGGGGCGTGGTGCGATAAATCAGCGGCGTTTTGGTGCGCCAGCAATGGGGGTAGCTATGGGTGATTTTACTGTCGGCCAGCAACCGGCCTTTATCGCGGAGCAACTCGACGATTTTTTCGTCCACCTTGTACACATGCTCACCGGCGAACAATTCCACCCCCTCCCGGTAAACCCCATGGTCATCCAGGTAATTCAAAGTCTCGATGCCATATTTGGCCGACACCTCGAAATCCTCAACGCCGTGATCGGGCGCGGTATGCACCGCCCCGGTGCCGCTCTCGGTGGTGACATGCTCACCGATAATGATCGGCACCCTGCGCTCATAAAAAGGATGCTGTAACAGCAGGTTTTCAAGCTGCCCACCCTTACAGGTACCGACCACGCTGTAATGCTCGACACCCCAGCGACCCAGCGCGGACTCCGCCAAATCGGCGGCAA
Source organism: Porticoccaceae bacterium (assembly GCA_003448675.1). GTDB lineage: Bacteria > Pseudomonadota > Gammaproteobacteria > Pseudomonadales > Porticoccaceae > HB2-32-21. Next base: position 15,387 of record DLXZ01000044.1, on the reverse strand, counting down.
GCAAAAAACGCCTGGGTCGACCGTCGAGTTGACACTGGATCACCTGATAATCAACGTGCGGATGCAATGACACCGCCTGGTTGGCTGGCAAGGTCCAGGGAGTGGTAGTCCAGATCACCACCGCGATGTCGCCCTCGCCCTCTAACTCGCCAACCGCCCGCGCAAAGTCCTGCTCATCCACTACCGGAAAACTGACGTCGATGGAGAAAGAGGTTTTGTCGTGGTACTCCACCTCCGCCTCGGCCAGGGCCGAGGCGCCGACCACACTCCAGTACACCGGCTTGTAGCCTTTCACCAGATGGCCATTGGCGATGATCTTACCCAGGGCACGGATAATATCCGCCTCGTAAAGTGAATCCAGGGTCAGGTAGGGTTGATCCCATTCACCAAAGACGCCAAGACGAATAAAATCCTTGCGCTGCCCGTCCACCTGACGCTGGGCGTAATCACGACACTTCTGGCGAAAAACCCGGTGATCAATTTTAGCGCCAGCCTTGCCGTGTTTTTTCTCTACCTGATGTTCGATAGGCAAGCCGTGACAATCCCAGCCCGGCACGTAGGGAGCATCGTAGCCATCCAGGGTGCGGGCTTTGACGATAATATCCTTGAGCACTTTGTTAACCGCGTGGCCGATATGAATCTCGCCGTTGGCATAGGGCGGGCCATCGTGAAGGATAAATTGCTCTCGACCCTTGCGGGCAGCGCGAATGGCGCCATAGAGATCCTGTTCTTGCCACTTTTTCAAAATTCCCGGCTCCCGCTGGGCCAGATTGGCCTTCATCGGAAACGCGGTTTTCGGCAGGTTCAGGGTCGCTTTGTAATCACTCATACTCAGACTTCGGTTTCAGCGTCAGTTATAAAATCGGTTTTAATAAATACAGTTTGTTACTCGGGCGCATCTTTATCAGGTGCGGCAAATCTGGCCTGAATCGGGCTTATCGGGACTGGGCAAAGTAAGCCCGCGCCAGGTCAATATCCTGATGGATGCGCGCCACCAGGTCATCGAGACTAGCGAATTTCTGCTCCTCACGGAGTTTATGTTTAAACTCAACCGCTATACGGCGGCCATAAACGCGTCCACTCCAATCCAGCATGTGCACTTCCAGCACTGGCTTGATCAGATCACCTACGGTTGGACGCACACCCACATTAGCCACGCCCGGTATCCGCTCGTTATCGAGCAGCACCTCGGTGGCAAACACCCCGGCCAGTGGCGCCCGGTAGCGATGTAAATTCACATTTGCCGTGGGAATGCCCAATTGGCCACCCAACTGCTGGCCGTAGACCACTCGACCTGTAATACAAAATGGCTCGCCCAGAAGCCTTTCCGCGGTAGCGAAGTCGCCCACCTCCAGCGCCTGACGAATTCGGGTACTGCTAACCCGCTGATCATCCACTTTAACGGTGTGGGTTTCCTGCACCTCAAAGCCGTGCTCCCGGCCCTGCTCCCGCAACATGGCAAAATCACCCTTGCGATCACAACCAAAACGAAAATCATCACCCACCACCAGGCACTTCACGCCCAGGCCCTGAACCAGTAGCTGATCGACAAAGTCCTGGGCTGATAGTTGTCTAATGGCTCGATTAAAACGCACACAAAACACCCGATCGATACCGAGGCGAGCCAGGGCGTTGGCCTTTTCCCGCATGCGCATCAGTCGCGCCGGCGCCTGCTCGCCGGAAAAAAACTCCTTGGGCTGAGGCTCGAACATCATCACCACCGAAGGCACACCATAGCGTCTAGATTTTTCCCTGACCTGATCAATGATGGCCCGATGCCCCAGGTGCAGGCCGTCAAAGGAACCAATGGTAACAACGCTACCCCGGTGCTCCGGTCGCAGGTTGTGGACCCCACGAATAAAAAAATCAGTGTGTAGTTTCACAATCAGTGTCCTTGATCATCGGTGGGAGAGCGCTGAATCAAGAGCATATAAACAATATTTTCAAACGCGAAAGTATAACTGAGCACAGTACCGAAAACAGCACGACCCAACCAATTGAGGGACAAACTTAGGGCGTGCTAGCCAGACGCAAATCCGCGGGCCGCATGCCCGCCAGCAGCAGCCCAAGGCCATAGAAACAGACGCCTGCCCCACACACAAAGACAATAGCGACTATGCGCACCAGAAAGCCCAGTTCCGTCAACATCGGCAAATAGTGCAAGCAGGCAAACAAAACCGACACCATCAACACATTGCCCAGCAACAGCGCCCGACTCAGCTTGCCCCACCGCCGGTCGGGAGTATAAACCCCCTCTCGACGCAAACCCCGATAAAGCAGAGCCGCGTTGAGCAAAGCCGAAATAGAAGTCGCCAGCGCCAGGCCGCTATGCCCAAGGCTGAAGAGATAGTGTAAGGGCAATACAAAGGCAACATTCAAAAGCATATTCATGCCCATGGCGATCACACCGATACGCACTGGTGTTTTCATATCCTGGCGAGCGTAGTAACCAGGCGCCAGCACCTTGATCAACATAAAGGCAATAATACCCAGGGCGTAGGCGCGCAAGCTCCAGCCCGCCATGGACACATCGTGGCTATCAAAGTCACGACCATCGTAAAAAAGCGCGGTCAGCACCGGTTCGGCAATGATCATCAGGGCAATGGATGCCGGCACCGCTATCAACAGGACGAAACGCATGGCCCAGTTCAGAGTCCGATTAAATTCCTCTGGCGCACTAGCCACATGCTGGCGGGACAGACTCGGCAGGATCACGGTCGCAGCCGCCACCCCGAATACACCCAGAGGCAGTTCCGCCATACGGTCGGAATAGTAGAGCCAGGAAACACTGCCGGTGGGCAGAAAAGACGCAATCACGGTATCCAGCAGCAGGTTAATCTGACTGACGGATACACCGAACATGGCCGGCGCCATCAAGGTCAAAATCTGCCTGACACCCGGGTGACGCAACTCCAATCGCGGCCTTGGCAATTGATGAATGCGGGCCAGAAAGGGAATCTGAAACAGGAATTGCACGATACCCGCCGCCAATACACCCCAGGCCAGTGCGTAGGCCGGCTCCCCAAACCAGGGGGTCGCCACCAGAGCCGCGCCAATCAGGCAGACATTGAGCCAAACCGGGGTAAAAGCCGGCACGGCAAAGCGGTCAAAACTGTTCAGGATGCTGCCGGCCACCCCGGTGAGGGAAATAAACAGCAGGTAGGGAAAGGTGATACGCACCATGTCGCTGGTGGCCTGAAATTTGGCCGGATCATTCCAGAAACCCGGTGCAAACACGGCGGTAAGCACCGGCGCGCCGACTACCGCCAGCACGGTCAGTGCTATCAACACCGAACCCAGTACCCCGGCTACCCGGTCACTGAGTTCCCGAACCGCTGCGGCGCCGCCCTTTTCGCGATACTCAGCCAGCACCGG
>DLXZ01000044.1:8230-11642 GCA_003448675.1 Porticoccaceae bacterium | reverse complement strand
CCATCGGTGCCGATAACCCTGGCAAACACCGCATCGCGCACCAGCCCGAGCACCCGTGAAATCATGGTCATGGCGCCGACCACGGCACTGGAGCGAAGCAGCCCGCGGGGTGGGGGTCTGCCGGTCGATTCAATGTCTCGTGCTTCGCTCAATCTGTGTTTTCGCTTTATCGATAATCTGGACGGCCGCCTCACTACAAGGCACGTCCAGCCGGCTTGAAAGATGGATCCACGTGACCTGGCAGTGTAACCACGGGCGCCATCGTTGGCCAAGACATATCATCCAATGATCTGTAGACAGAGATTGGGGAACGCACATTGAAATCCGGTCTCCTCGCCCCCACCATAGGTTGTTCTATTAATCGGGGAGAGCTTCGTGGATCAATATCGCGGCACCACCATTCTTTCTGTTCGCTGCCAGGGCAAGGTCGTGGTCGGCGGTGACGGCCAGGTCAGCCTCGGCAATACGGTAATGAAGGGCAACGCCCGCAAGGTGCGCCGCCTGCATCACGACCGGGTCATCGCCGGGTTTGCCGGCGGCACCGCGGACGCCTTCACCCTGTTCGAGCGCTTTGAAGGCAAGCTGGAACAACACCGGGGTAATCTGGTGCGTGCTGCGGTGGAGTTGGCCAAGGACTGGCGCACCGACCGGATGCTGCGTCGTCTCGAAGCCCTGCTCGCTGTCGCTGATAAAGAGGCCTCACTGATTATCACCGGCAACGGCGACGTTATCGAGCCGGAAAACGACATCATCGCCATTGGCTCCGGCGGGCCATTCGCCCAGTCAGCGGCCACGGCGCTGCTGGATAATACCGACCTGAGCGCCCGGGATATTGTCGAAAAAGGCCTGCGCATCGCCAGCGACATCTGCGTCTATACCAATCAGAATCTGACCATCGAAGAGCTGGACTGCACATAAACGGAACGCTTGATGACTCGTCGCAAAAAATGAGGCCACAACTCACCCCTTTCACCAGCGTCAAACCACGACATCCAGGAAGTAAGCAATGTCCAATATGACACCCCGCGAAATCGTCCACGAGCTCGACCGCCACATCATCGGCCAGGACAAGGCCAAGCGCGCCGTGGCCAATGCCCTGCGCAACCGCTGGCGGCGTATGCAGCTGGACGAAGACCTGCGCGGCGAGATCACCCCCAAGAACATTCTCATGATCGGCCCCACCGGGGTCGGCAAAACTGAAATCGCCCGGCGCCTGGCTCGGCTATCCAACGCGCCCTTTATTAAAGTCGAAGCCACCAAATTCACCGAGGTGGGTTATGTGGGCCGGGATGTGGAATCCATCATCCGCGACCTGGTGGAAACCGCGGTCAAACTACTCCGTGAACAGGAAATGGAAAAAGTCGGCCAGCGGGCCGGTGATGCCGCCGAGGAACGTATCCTGGATGCCCTGCTGACTCCGGCAAGGGGCGAGCAGGAAGACAGCGAATCGTCCACTCGGCAGCTGTTTCGCAAGAAATTGCGCGAGGGAGATCTGGACGACAGGGAAATTGAAATCGAAACCAGCGCCACGCCGGTGGGTATCGAAATCATGGCCCCCCCGGGCATGGAGGAAATGACTAGCCAGCTCCAAAACATGTTTTCCAGCATGGGCAATGCCGGTCGCACCCGCAGCCGTAAGCTAACCGTCGCCCAGGCCCGCAAACTGCTCATCGACGAAGAAGCCGCCCGGCTGATCAATGACGAAGACATTAAAGCCCGTGCGGTGAACAATGCTGAACAAAACGGTATTGTCTTTATTGACGAGATCGACAAGGTGGCCAAGCGCGGCGAAACCACTGGCGGCGATGTCTCCCGCGAAGGGGTTCAGCGCGATCTGCTGCCACTGATCGAAGGCAGCACCGTATCCACTAAATTCGGCATGATCAAAACCGACCATATCCTGTTTATCGCCTCGGGTGCATTTCACTTTTCCAAACCTTCTGATCTTATTCCGGAGTTGCAGGGCCGACTGCCGGTACGGGTGGAGCTGGAATCCCTGGGGGTGGAAGACTTCGAGCGTATTCTTACCGAACCCCGCGCTTCTCTCACCACCCAGTACCGAGAGCTGCTGGGCACCGAGGGACTGAAACTGGATTTCACCAGCGAAGGGGTAAAACGCATCGCCGAAATTTCCTGGGAAGTGAACGAAACAACCGAAAACATCGGTGCCCGACGACTACACACCGTACTGGAAAGACTGTTGGAAGAAGCCTCATTCGAGGCCAGCGAAAAAAGCGCCGCCGGGGAAACCGTGGTTATCGATGCCGCTTTTGTTGACCAACACCTGGAAGAACTGGCCAAGAATGAAGACCTGTCCCGGTTTATTCTATAGCGGCCCTTTGTGTTTTTAATTTTTTTATTAACAATTGCCGCGAATAATCCAGGCCAGCCCCTATGAACTCATCCGCCTCCGCTCCTGAAAAAATCACCCTGCGTAAAAGCGATGGCAGTCTGGAACTTCGATATGCAGACGACGAGGTCGCGACATTCAGCGCCGAGTTCCTGCGTGTATTTTCCCCCAGTGCCGAGGTGCGCGGCCACGGCCCCGGACAGGAAGTGCTCCAGCATAATAAAAAAAGGGTGAAAATTACCAACCTGAAAGCGGCCGGTCACTACGCGCTGCAAATCGAGTTCGACGACGGTCACAATACCGGCATTTACTCCTGGACCTACCTGGCGGATTTGCATCGCGACCGCGATAGTTTATGGCAGGACTATCTGGACAAGCTCAATGCAGCTGGACTATCCCGGGACCCGGAAGAATCAGTGGTCAAATTCGTGACGCCCCAATGAGGTTTCGCGGGCCGCTCATTCCGATTTTTCTTCTACCGGGATAAACGCGGCGCGCAAACCCACTGGGCTCATGGTAAAGGCCAGCGCCTCTTTCACCTCATTGAAATCGACTCGGGCTTCGATCTCGAATTGCTGCAATATCATCACCAGCACCAGCTTCATTTCCAGCAGCGCCAAACTGCGACCAGGGCACAGACGCGGGCCGGAACCAAAGGGGATAAACGCGCGTTGATTAACCTGGTTAGCACGGTTTTCCGGCAACCAACGCTCTGGTCGAAACGCCCCCGGGTCGGGGAAGTCCGCTTCCCGACTGGCCATAACGCGGGTCAGAGCGATAATAAAATCGCCTTTTCTCAGCGCCAGACCACTTTTAAGCGTCGTGCCGGTAGCGACAAAATCCTCGTTGGCTTCAAGCCCGTTTATGGGCGCCACGGGCTTGAGGCGCATAGACTCATGAATCACGCCATCCAGGTACGGCAGCGCGCGTAATTGATCGCCAGATGTTGGTAGGCCATCTCCCAAAGCGGCCTTTATTTCCTCCCGCAGGCGGGTCTGCACCGCAGGATACTTGACCAGAAAGTAAATCGCCCAGGCCAGGGAGTTAGCGGTGGTGTCCTCC
>DLXZ01000044.1:0-7955 GCA_003448675.1 Porticoccaceae bacterium | reverse complement strand
GGTGTCCTCCCCCGCCAGTAGCATGGTAGTGACATTGTCGACCATTTCTTTTTCGCTAAACCCTCGACTTTCGTCGTCCACGGCCACCAGCAGGGATTGCAAAAGGTTTTCCGGCTGCTCACGTAAATGGGGCTGCGCTTGCAGGAGAGCACGGCAGTCGGCAACGATTTTGCCCACCTCATCCATGACGAAGCGAGCGGAGCGTTCCGCTTCCCTATCCACGGGCAACTTGAAATACTGCCAGTAGGGAAAAGGCGTCAACAGACGTCGTTGGATGGTGGGGAAAATCTTGTCCAGATGCTTCTGGATAACATCGCCCTCGGCTTCAAGGGTATTGATATCCTGACCAAAAGCCAGCGAGGTGGTGACATCAACAGTAAAACGCATCAGATCCGCCTGCACATCCACCGACTGCCCCGCACTTAGTCGCCAGCGCCTGCCCAGTCGCTCGGTCACCGAGAGCAACAGGGGATAAAACTGTTTTAAATGCCGCGTATCGAGGGATTCCATGATCACGGGGCGCTGCTTGTGCCAGCGCTCACCCTCGGCCATAAACACACCCTCGGTATTCATACCGCTGATACTCACCAGCTCCAGTTGGCTGGAGCGACGAAAGGCGCCCGGTCTGGCCTTAAATAGTTCGTTGACGATCCCTTCATCCGAGACAATGATGGCCGTGGTCGTGGCCAACCGAACCTGATAGATATCACCATACTGACGGGCCCACGCTTCCAGGGTCAAATGGAACGCCTGCCGGTCGATGCTTAGAAGGCTGCCCACCAGCGGCCAGGGTCGGGGGCCAGGCAGCGCTTCGCCGGGCAAGCAGGATTTGGTCGAAGGGACTTCATTATGCCGGCCCACGGCTTGCAGATCGGTCTGTGTCGCCACAACCTGGCCATCAACAATAGACACTGGCAGGGACTTCAAACAAATGGCAGGGTCGTCCACTTTCGCACCAGAGCAGCCATCAAAACGCCATTGGTGCACGCGACAAACTACCTGCCCGGCTTCCAGCTCCCCCTCCGCCAGCAGAGCGCCCATATGGGGGCAGCGCCCCTCGAAAACCCGGATACTGCCCTCGACATTAACCAGCACCAGTTCAATGTCGTCCACTTCAACACCCAACAGCTCGCCTTCGACCACATCATCCACCCGGGCGAGTACCCGTTCGTCATTTGACACGGTTTTTACCATGTGAAGTCTGTTAATCCTCTACTACCATTTGAGTTAAAATCGCGCATCTCAGGTCGATAGCCGGTTCTCGGCCACCAGCCCCTCCGAACGCAACTCTCGCAACCGCAACAATCAGGGTAACTGCGCTTTCAAGGTCTCCAACGTTTGCGGGCCCAGTAACACGTCCGCCAGTTGACCTTGGGAATCGACTATCAAGGTTTCCGGCAGGCCCTTGGCGGGAGCGGCCCCCAGGTCGTGACGGGGATCACGTAAGAGGGTTTGGAACGCTATGCCCATGGCATCAACCTGCTGGCGCAGGGTATCGCCACCCACTCCATCAAAGTTAACGGAAAACACCACCGCCCGCTCGGCATATTCCCTGGCAAAGCGGTTCAGCTCCGGAATTTCGACCCGACAGGGTGCACACCATTCAGCCCAGTAGTTAATAAACACCACTTTACCCCGGTACTCGGAGAAGCGTACCGTCTCGCCCGCCAGGGTCGGATAAGCCGCCTCGTCCGGCACACAGCCCACCGCAAGCACAGTCGCAAGGAGCACAATCAGACTGACAAATCTAACTTTTACTTTCACTGTCACCAACGGGGTTCTCACTAAACAGGTTTTGCAGAGGAATATTAAGCAGTTCTCGCGAGTGTCGGCTGGCGTTGTCCAGTAGCGCTTCCAGACGGGGCGCCCAGGTTTCGCTGGCAATAGCCCCGAACTCACTGGCCCCTTCGCCACTAAAAACGCCCGGCAACATCTTTCTCAGTTCCCACAATGTCAGCGTTGCCGCATCCCGGACCAGCACATAGGTATTGTGGTCGCTGCTCACCAGCACGCCACGGGCCAGTAACAGATCGCGCATATCACGCCACTGAGCCTCATTGATTCCAGCCTTGATCATGTCCCGGTCGCTGACTGTTACGCCCTCGCGCTGCCGGCTAAGGCACTGGGAACAAATGAATACCAGGGCCATCAGATCTGGCATATGCTTTCTATGGCTTGCCAGATCATATGTTTCGAGCGAGCGAACCAGCTCAGCGCCACCGAGGATGATCATCCAGCACAGATAAATCCACAGCAGAAACAGAGGCGCGATCGCAAAGGCGCCATAAATAGTGTGATAGCTGGTATTGGTCACCAGCAGTCCAAACGCACTTTTTGCCAGTTCAAACAACAGCGTTGTGAACAACCCGCCGAAAACAGCATAGCGTCTCACCACCCGGCAGTTGGGCATGGCCACAAACAGGAGGGTAAAACCCGCCCAGGTCATCAGCCAGGGCAGGTATTCGAGCAGTAATGCGGTGATACCCAGGGCATCCACTTCGTCGACAATAAGCTGAAAGGATAAAAGATAAGTGTGCATCATCAGCCCCGCCCCGACCAGCAGAGGTCCGAAACTCAACACACCCCAATAGAGTAAAAAACTAGACAGCCCCCGACGTCCACCCACCGCGCCCCAAATGCGGTTAAAGGTTTTTTCAATATTGGTCAGCATCAGGTAGGAGGTCACCACCAGGATGAAACCGCCAGCCCAGCCAAGATTGCGCGCCTGACCTGAAAAATCCCTCAGATACTGCTGCACCTCCAACCCACTCTGAGGCATCAGGTTTTCGAACAGTAACTGCTCCACCTGTTGGCCCAAGCCCTGAAACGAGGGAATGATTGAGAACATGGCGTACATGAGGGTGAGTAGCGGCACCACGGCAAACAGGCTCATGTAGGTCAAGGCCGCGGCACTCTCCCGGCAGCCGTCCACTTTATAGCGGCGCACCAGGTGTTGAAAAAACCCGACCAGGGTCTGGAGACGCGTGGTCAGCGCACTGGGAAGCTCGATCATCGGTAGCCCGGTCAATGTGTTGCCATTACAATGCCAGGTTAAATATCACAATCCCGTGTAGGAAGCCATGACCACGATTTATCACAATCCCCGTTGCTCCAAGTCACGCCAGACCTTGCAACTGCTGCAGGAAAAAGGTATCGAACCCGATATCGTTCTTTACCTGGACACTCCCCCGGACACTGCCACACTGAAGCAATTGCTGAAAAAGCTCGATATTAGCCCACGCGAACTGCTACGCCGGGGCGAGGCGGACTACAAAGAAAACAACCTGAAAAACACCGGGCTCAGCGACGCCGAACTGATTGACTACATGGTTCGCTTTCCGAAACTGATAGAACGTCCCATTGTCGTCAACGGTGCAAAAGCCGCCCTGGGCCGACCACCAGAAGCAGTGCTGGATATCCTGTGAGCGGCGCAAACTCCTCCGAGAATCGGTAACGCCATGAACTATTTGAGGCTGGCAAAAGTCGTCTGTAGAAGCGCCTATGCCCTGCTAATCGTCGCCCTGGTTGCCGATAGTGTAGTGGCCGGCACCCATCTGGCGCTGACATTTCTGGCCATTGCGCCCCTGCTACTGTTTTTACCGGGGCTGGTTCGTGAAAACCATCGCACTCTGGCCTACTTGTGTTTTGTAACCTTGCTGTACTTCACAGCCATCGTTACCAACCTGTTTGAACCGGACAAAAACCTGTTTACGGTGCTTGCCCTGATCGCGGTCACCCTGTTGTTCAGCTCCGCCATGATGTACAGCCGTTGGCTGCGCGCGGCAGCGAACGAACAATTCGAAAATTAATTATCAGAAGGACAGCAATATGGCCAGGGACAATTCGCAACAGCAAGGAGGCGCGGAAAAAAAGCCTGGGATCATCAGGCGCCTGTTTTCCTTATTGGGGAGCGTCGGACGCTTCGTTCGCTCAGCCATTAACGTGCTTTTTCTGTTACTTTTTCTGATCATCATCGGCAGTTTATTTACCAGCAATATCAAACCGCTGCCAGCCAAGGCCTTCTTGCAGGTTGCCCCGTCCGGTGTACTGGTGGAACAACTCAGTTATAGCGATCCTCTCTCCCAGCTGGCGGAGCAAAGCGCCCCCCACCCGGCCGAAACTCTGCTACCCGACCTGGTGAAGGCCATCGATAAAGCCGCGAAAGATCCACGCATTACCGGTCTGTCCCTGGAGCTGGATTTCCTTGTTGGCGGCGGACTGACCAAGTTGAACATACTCGGTCAGGCCCTGACCCGCTTCAAGGAAAGCGGGAAGCCGGTGATCGCCACCGCCAGCAATTACTCCCAGGAACAATACTACCTGGCCACCTTTGCCGATGAGATTCATCTCAACCCCATGGGCATGGTTTTGCTCACCGGCTATGGCGCCTACCGCTCCTATTTCAAGGACGCCGCCGACAAACTGGGCATTAATTTCCATGTTTTCAAGGTCGGTGAATACAAAGACGCGGTGGAACCCTTTATCCGCAATAACATGTCGGATAATTCCAAACTGCACACCCAGGCCTGGCTTGAAGAGTTGTGGCTCAGCTTTACCACCCAGGTGGAAAGCAATCGCCAACTGCCCACTGGCGCCATTGATCTGTATATCAACAATATGGATCGAAAACTGGCCCTGAGCGGTGGCGATCTATCGAAACTGGCGCTGGACGCGCGGCTGATAGACCATATCAATACTCGTCCAGCCATGGTCGCACGCCTGCAATCGCTGGCAGGTGTCGACCCCGACGACAAGCATACCTACATCGCTATCAGCCCCGGTGAATACCTGTTCCACGAACAGCTAAAACCCAAAAGTGGAGACAAACACCAGTCGCGGATCGGCGTCATCGTTGCCAAGGGCACCATCTATGACGGCGAGCAGCTCGAAGGCAATATCGGCAGCGCCACCCTCAGCAAACTGCTGCAACGAAGCCGCGAAGACGAGGACATCGAGGCTCTGGTGATTCGAGTCGACAGCCCCGGTGGCAGCGCCTTCGCGTCCGATATTATCAAGCAGGAAATCGAACTGACCCGCGCCGCCGGGATTCCCGTGGTGATCTCCATGGGTTCAGTGGCGGCCTCCGGCGGTTACTGGATAGCCGCCAATGCCGATCAAGTCTGGGCCGCGCCAACCACCCTGACCGGCTCCATCGGTGTATTTGGTCTGATCCCCACCTTTGAAAACACTTTCAACAAACTGGGGGTCCATAGCGACGGCGTCGGCACCAGCGCCCTGGCGGACATGCATCGTCTGGATCGGCCCATGAGCCCCCAGGCCAGCCGTATTGTTCAGCTAAATGTCGAAAGCATCTACGAACGCTTCCTTCAACTGGTGAGTGAAGGGCGGGAGCTGTCGCGTGATCAGGTGGCCGAGCTCGCCAAAGGTCGCGTTTGGACCGGCGCCCAAGCCCACCGACTGGGCCTGGTCGATGAACTTGGTGACCTGCCGGACGCTATCGCCGCTGCGGCCGTCCTGGCCAAACTGGATGCCTATGAAGTTAAGCCCATCAAGCGGGAACTTAAATTTCAGGAACAGTTGCTACGGCAATTGAGTCGCCGAGTGGCGCCCATGACCCAGTGGCTAAGTCGAACAGATTCTCCCAATGCGTCGGGAGTATTCACTGAACCGGCCAGGGCTATTGAAGGTCAGGCACGCTGGCTGGCGGAGAAACTCGGCATCTTCGGGCGGGTCAGCGATCCGGCGGGAGTTTATCTGGAGTGTATCGAGTGCCGACTGTTCTAGTCGTCTCCTGGGCGGCGCCACGAAGAGCAAATATTACCAGCCGAACAGTTGCTTGATAAATGGCACCGTCAGACGCCGCTGATGGACCAGGCTGGCGCGATCAAGCTGCCGCAACTTTTCCGTTAATTGAAGCAACTGCCGCGGAGCCCGGTTGATCAGGAACTGCCCGGCCTCATCACTTAAGTCCAGACCCAGACAGCGGGCGCGAAACTGAAGAATTCTGAGTTTCTCGGCATCGGAATAGCCGGGCAAATGAAAAATCAGCGCCGCACCCAACCTGGACTGCAAATCGGGCAGCGCCAGCGCCAGATCGGCAGGCGCGCAGTCCGCTGATACCAGCAGGCACCCCCCTTGATCCATGCTTCGATTGTAAAAATGAAACAATTGCTCAAGCCAGTCGCCGTGCCGGGCCACCAGATGAATATCATCTATACATACCAGATCCAGCGCTTGCAAGCCGGCCAGCACCTCACCAGGCGGAAAACCCACTAATTCCGCCAAAGGCAGGTATTGCACCTGCCGATCACGGCTTAACCAATCCTGACAAAGCGCCAGCATGAGGTGAGTCCGGCCGCTACCTTGCGGTCCCCAGAGATACACCGCTTCCCGCTCCCGCGCGCCGTAATCGGTCCGCAGAAACTCGCTGACCGGCATGGTGACACCGGGCACGGGCAGGAAGTTCTCAAAACGGCAATCGTCCGGCAGACTCAGCCCGAGACCTAACTGACCCTTCACTGATAATCCGCTCGCCATTGATAGCGATATGATGACCCGACCGCGCCGATATCCATAACACGCTCAAAATTACGGTGGCCATCAAGGGTATTGAGGAGGACATCCGCATCGCCGGCAGCACGTAGTTCGAGGTACAGAACACCTTCCTCAACCTGAGTGACCTGAACACCAGTGACGACTTCGAGCTGATCCAGTGCATCCATCAGTGCCTTAAAATCCCCGTAGCTATTTACCTTGCCAACGACGAGATCTAGCTCTCTTTCCCCGTGACGCGCCTGAAACACAAAAGCCTTTGAGAAGCGATCGATTGCCGCGTCTACCGCACCTGCCACCGGCGATATTCCCAACCGGGCACTGTGTTTACCGGCTGCGTTTTCGTGTTCTCCCCCCACCTGCCAGGTCAAAGCGCGGTTTTGTGTGCTACTAGTCGGCACCTCAAGCACCAGCCAGTGTCTGGCGCCATACCGTTGCCCGGCGACAAGCAATTCTCTGACACTGCCGACCAGCGCCTGATCGGCACTCAAACTCATCTGGTCCTGCAAATCATAGAGAGGCATTTTGAAAGGAACGCCGCGCCGCTTTAGCGCCGCTTCAACCACGGAAACGACACCATCCTGTTCAGTAGCCTCGTAATACTGAACGCCGCTGGCGCCCTGTTGCACCAGCCATACCACAAGGACCGGGCGATCCACGGGCCATACCGGTAGGAGCAGATCCCGCAACACGCTTTGCAGGATATTGCCTTCGAAGCTCACACGCAGCGCCAGCGAATGCTCCGGCACCTCACTTCCCGCATCGGAAGCCTCACTCCCGGTGGGGGTATCAAGGCCGGGGGGCAAACCAGGATCCGAATACGCGTAACCCAGTACATAATCGTCCGCACGCTTCAACGTGTCGACAAGCCTATCGTCACCGAGGATGGCGCGATTGCCCACCAGCCTTACCATCACCTCGGCCAGGGCCTGTCGGGTCGCACGCTGGCGCTCGGCCACGCTTTGATCAGCAACCGGAACACTGGCGCTGTACATATCCGCAACCTGGACAGCCAGCAGTGGCGCCGACCCCAGCAGTAGAACAAAACACAAAAGCAATCGTTGCATGGCAAAACCAGTCATGGGCGGATTGTATCAAGGCGATCGGACTATCGCGCTTTTTATTCACCCTGGCAGACTGATTTCAAGCCCGGGTCAAGCTAGAATACGCCATTTGCCAAAGGGCCCGCCAATGAGCACTTCCGACCAAGCTCCCCTGACCTACAAAGACGCTGGGGTCGATATCGACGCCGGCAACATCCTTGTCGAGCGCATCAAGCATGTGGCCCGGCAAACCCGAAGGCCCGAGGTTCTCGGTGGTCTTGGCGGTTTTGGTGCCCTGTGCAAGATTCCAGCCGGCTATAAGGAACCTCTTCTGGTGGCGGGCACCGACGGGGTCGGTACCAAGCTCCGTCTGGCCATTGACCTTGAGCAACACGACAG
>DLXZ01000049.1:6430-12158 GCA_003448675.1 Porticoccaceae bacterium | reverse complement strand
ATAAGCGCACCGGCTCGGCCGGTTACTACAACACGGCGGCCATGCAGGCGGCGGCTCGGGAAGCGGGGCTCTATGCCGAAGGCATCAACGGCGATGCTTTCTCGGATGAAATTAAGGAACAGACTATCGAGACGCTGAAGGCCAATATGGGGCCGGTGGATCTGGTGGTTTATTCCCTGGCCTCGCCCAGACGTACCGATCCGCGCACTGGCACTACTTACGTCTCGGCGCTGAAGCCCATCGGTGATTCCTACACCATGAAAGGCGTTAATACCGATACCCTGGAGGTGGACGAGGTGACGGTGGAGCCTGCCACCGAGGAAGAAATCGCCAACACCATCAAAGTGATGGGCGGCGAGGACTGGGAGTGGTGGATTGATGCCCTGGCCGATGCCGGATTGCTGGCCGAAGGCTGTAAAACCACCGCCTATACCTATATTGGCAAAGAGATGACCTGGCCCCTCTACGGCCACGCCAGTATTGGCATGGCGAAAAAGGATCTGGACCGGGCCAGCCTGGCCATCAATCAAAAACTGCAGTCCATCGGTGGTGAATGCAAGGTCTCCGTACTCAAGGCCCTGGTCACCCAGGCCAGTTCAGCGATTCCCATCATGCCCCTGTATATTTCCATCCTGTACAAGATCATGAAGGAGCAGGGCATCCACGAGGGTTGCATCGAGCAGATCCAGGGTCTGTTTGCTCGTCAACTGTATACGCAGGGTGGTCGTGATCTGGACGAAGTGGGACGTTTGCGCATGGACGGCCTCGAGCTTCAGGATAGCGTTCAGAACCAGGTCAAGGAATTGTGGGATGGCGTCACCACCGAGAACCTCAGTCAGTTGAGCGACTTTGCCGGCTATCGGGAGGAGTTTCTCAAACTCTTCGGTTTTGGAGTCGAAGGCGTGGATTATGATGCAGACGTCAGCCCCATGGTGGAGCTGTAAGTAAAAGGCCATCCGTATCAGCCGTTAGTTTTGAGCAATAGCAAATAAAAATCAGTGATAGAAGGGGAAGCAGGCAAATGACACAAGTGGATCAGTTTTCGCCCCTGGTTCGGCGAATCACCGCCCCCAACGGCAGCGACATGACCGGGCCGGGCACCAATACCTACCTGCTGGGCCGGGAGGAAATTGCGGTGCTTGATCCGGGCCCCATATACGACAGCCATGTCGACGCTATCCTGGAAGCCGGCGGCGATAAAATCCGCTGGATTATTGTTACTCATACTCACAAGGACCATTCACCGGTGGCGGCTATCCTGGCGGAAAAAACCGGCGCCGAGCTGGTCGGTTGTATGATGGACCCGCCCGACAGTTTTCAGGATACGAGTTTTCAGGTGTCGGAAAATATCGCCGATGGCGAGCTGTTTAAAACCAGTGAATTTACCCTCGAAGCTATCCACACGCCGGGACACGTTGGCAACCACGTCTGCTATTTTCTCCACGAAGAGGGCATGCTCTTTGCCGGCGACCACATTATGGATGGCTCCACCGTGGTTATTCTTCCCCCCAGTGGTGATATGAAGGATTACCTGGATTCCCTGGATAAACTCAAACAAAGGTCACTGGAGTCCATCGCGCCAGGTCATGGCAACCTGATGCCGGAGCCGATGAAAGTTATCGAGGGCTTGATTCGCCATCGCAGCATGCGGGAGAAAAAGGTTATTGCTGGGATGAAAAAGCTTGGCGAGGCAAGCCTGCTTGGCATGTTGTCGACGGTTTATGATGATGTCGACAAGGAGCTTTTATTTTACGCCCGTTTCTCGCTCTGGGCCCACCTGCTCAAACTGGAACGGGATGGCGTCGCCCAGCGCACTTCCCGCAATCAGGAGTTTGATCAGGAGTGCTGGGAATTGATCTAGGCTCTCGCTGCTAGCGCCAATCAGGGCATGTATTGCCAGTGGCAGGGTTATAAACTACCTACTGGTTAAGGATTTAATAAAAGGGGTCGCTATGGATACTTCAGCTCACGACTTGACGGCATTGTTTGAACAGCTGGGTCTACCGTCATCCGATGACGAAATCACGCGCTTTATGCACGAGCACAGCCCGCTGGACCCGTCGGTAAAACTGGTTGACTGGCCGTTCTGGAACCCGGGGCAGCGCTCCTTTCTGATTGAGGCACTGGCCGATGATTCCGACTGGACAGAGCAGGTGGAACACCTCGACGCGGTTTTACGGCGTTAGAGAATTGCTTTACACGCGGTCTTGTGTGCAGCGGGGTTAAGGCTTCGTGGTCAGTGCGCGGGTGTGGGCTGGCCCGTGCTTGTGTCCCATGAGTCACCCCAGTACCATGGCGCTTTTTTTTGCGGAGTGAACCGATGATCACAGGCAGTATTGTCGCCCTGGTAACGCCCATGGTGCCGGATACACTGGCTGTGGATAACGAAGCATTAAAGCGGTTGATCGACTGGCACATTGGCAATGGTACGGACGCTATCGTTGCCGTCGGCACCACCGGTGAGTCCGCGACCCTGGAAGTAGAAGAGCACCTGGCCGTCATCAAAACCTGTGTCGAACAGGCTGCTGGTCGCATTCCCATCATTGCCGGGACCGGCGCCAACAGTACCAGCGAAGCCATTGAGTTGACACGAGGCGCCCAGCAAGCCGGCGCCGATGCCTGCCTCCTGGTAACTCCCTATTACAACAAACCCACCCAGCGAGGCCTGATTTTGCACTTTCAGGCAATTGCCGAGGCGGTACCGGTACCGCAAATCCTCTACAACGTACCGGGGCGCACCGCCTGCGATATGCTGGCCGAAACCGTATGTGAGCTGGCTCGGGTGGAAAATATTATCGGAATCAAGGAGGCCACGGGTGACATCGGTCGTGCCGAGGCGATTATTGCCGGCTGCGATGATAGCTTTGCCGTTTATTCCGGTGATGACGCCACCGCGGTGGAATTGATGCTCAGCGGCGGTAAGGGCAATATTTCCGTTACGGCGAATGTGGCGCCGGCGAAAATGCATGAATTATGTGTCGCTGCCATCGCGGGTGACGCGGATAAAGCGCGGGCGCTGAATAAAGCCTTGGCTCTCGTCCATGACAAGTTATTCGTTGAAGCCAACCCCATACCGGTGAAGTGGGCGCTGGCGGAAATGGGGCTGATTGCCCATGATGCCATTCGCCTGCCACTGACCCCTTTGTCCGCCAGTTGGCATGGTGAGTTACGGGGCGCACTGAGTGATTGCGGAGTACTCTGAGGCTTACGCTTGCAGGGTCAAAAAATATTCCATGTTTGGGACAATCAGCATAAACCGGTCTAAATGATGACTAAAAACAGTGTTCTTGTAGTGATCCTGGTACTTGCCAGTCTGCTTTTTAGCGGTTGTGGCATGTTCGATGACGACGGTATTTTCCGCAATAAGTCACGGGACTATCTGATGGCGGAAGAAGCGCCTTATATCGAAGTACCTGAAGGCCTGGATGGTGGCGCCGTGGGGGAGCTTTATCGCGTACCGGCAATACCCGAAACAAGCGTGCTGGAAGAACTTGAAGGCACGCCCCGGCCCCAGGTGCTTTCCACCAATGTGCTGGAGGAAGTGGTGAAAATCCAGAGTCTGCCCAGTGGCCGCTGGATTCTGATTAACCGCATCCCCGGGGAAGTCTGGCCCCGTGTACGTAGCATCCTGAGTCGTAACGGTGTGCCCACTGCGCGCGCCGATGCCGGCCAGGGTTTGCTCGAAACCGTATGGTTGGAGTTTGACGACGACCCGGCCAACCATCATCGCTATCGTTTCAGCATCACCCAGGGTGTACAGCCAAAAAGCACCGAGATTTCCGTGTTGCATATGGCCATGACCAAGGAGGGGGACATACCGCCCTGGCCAGCGACATCGTTCGATGAGGAACGGGAAAAAACCATGTTGAATGTGCTGGCCAGTGAACTGGCTGGTGACCAGTCGAGCGGCACGGTTTCCATGTTGGCCCAACAGATCGGTGGGGAATCAAAGGTGGATATTGTGACCCCGACGGGCCAGGCGCCTTACCTTTTACTACGACTCGATTATGATCGTTCCTGGGCTTCGGTTGGATACTCGGTAAGCAGGGAGCATTTCCAGGTCCTCGATCAGGATCGCAGCGCTGGTGTGTTTTATGTCCACCAACAACGTGATGAGGCGGAGGACAAGCCCGGTTTTATTCGCCGCATGCTAGGCGCCGAGGTGGAAGAAACTCAACCCAAGACGGATTTTCAGGTGCTGTTGATACGCGGTGATCATGGTATCGAGGTGAGAGTTTACGATGCCCAGAAAGCGGATCTCGCCCGTAGCGAGGCCGTGCGTCTGCTGAAAAAAATTCGCGCCAATCTATCCTGACTGGCGGCTGCTAACGTGCGTCTGCTGTCCCTGGGGAGTGGTAGTAAAGGCAACGCAACACTGGTTGAATCAGCCGATACCTGCCTGCTCATCGATTGCGGTTTTTCACTGGTTGAGTTGACACGTCGCATGGCTGCGGTGGGTCGGCACCCAGACCAGTTAACGGCGGTTCTGGTCACCCATGAACACAGTGACCACTGCCGGGGCGTGGCAGTGCTGGGCCGGCGTTACCCACTGCCGTTGTATATGACTTCCGGTACCGCGAGAGCGGCGGAGCTGGGGGATCAGGCTTGCCTCCAGGTGATCGACAGTCACCGCGACTTTGAGGTGGGCGGAATTGCCGTGACGCCGGTTCCGGTGCCGCACGACGCCCGGGAGCCGGTACAATTTGTATTTCGTCGTCAGCGAAAAACCCTCGGTGTATTGACCGACCTGGGCAGTGTCACAGCTCATGTGGTGGAATCCTATAAAGACTGTGATGGTTTATTGTTGGAAGCTAATCACGATTTGGAGATGTTGGCTCAGGGGCCTTACCCCTATGTTCTGAAGCAGCGTGTAGGCAGCGACTGGGGGCATTTAAATAACGGTCAGGCCGCCCGTTTGCTGGATGCCGTGGGCGTGGAACGCTTGCAGGGTATTGTCATTGGGCACATGAGTGAACAGAATAACCGGTTGGATCAGGTCAGGGCTGAAGTTGAACCTTTGCTGGAAGTCGTGCCAGCGGTGCAGTACGCCGAGCAGGGCACTCCCGGCGACTGGTTGAGTGTCGAATAGATCGACTTGGGGGCGTGAAATGTTTTTGGCCAGGTGTTTGCACTAAATCTGACTGAACAGTGGCTAGTGTGAAGGTTTTCAAAGGGAAGTTATGGCAAGGGATGTATGCGCGGGTTTGCTGGTAGACAATCTGCCGGCGTGTTAAGCGCTGATAAACCAATCAGCGATAGGCAAAATCGGGAAACTATCTTTATGAACAAGCAAGAAGAATTGTATCGCGGCAAAGCCAAGTCGGTTTATCTCACCGATGATCCGGACTTGCTGATACTGCATTTTCGTAACGATACCTCGGCATTCGATGGCAAAAAAATCGAACAGCTTGACCGTAAGGGCATGGTCAATAATAAATTCAATGCCTTCATCATGGAGAAATTGGCGGATGCCGGTATTCCCACACACTTTAAGTCCCTGCTCAATGATCAGGAATCGGCGGTGCTCAAACTGGATATGTTCCCCATCGAGTGCGTAGTCAGAAACATCGCCGCTGGCAGCATCTGCAAGCGTCTGGGTGTGGAAGAGGGCATTGACCTGCAACCGCCCACCTTCGAGTTCTTCCTCAAGGATGATGAGCGTGGCGATCCCATGATCAATGAATACCATATTCAGTCTTTTGGCTGGGCCGAGCCAGAGCATATAGCC
>DLXZ01000049.1:1702-6326 GCA_003448675.1 Porticoccaceae bacterium | reverse complement strand
TCTTTTGGCTGGGCCGAACCAGAGCATATAGCCAAAATGAAAGAACTCACCTTTGCCGTGAATGATGTGCTCAAGGCGCTGTTTCTTACCGGCAATATGCTGCTGGTGGACTACAAACTGGAGTTTGGTTTGTTCAAGGGGGCGGTGGTGTTGGGGGATGAATTTACCCCCGACGGTTGCCGGCTATGGGACGTGGATACTCGGGAAAAGCTGGACAAGGATCGATTTCGGCAGGATTTGGGGGATGTGGTGGAATCCTATGAGTTGGTTGGCCATCGACTGGGTTTGAAATTCGATTGATAAAAGAGAGGGCGTCGTGCTTGCGATATGCCCTTTTTTAGTGCTGGCCGCCTGGATAAAAGCGATTCTTGTCCACAGATTTGCCAAGTTAATAGGTTTAGTTCATATGGACTCTAGCAAAGCAGCCTAAGTTATTGATTTTTAAAAATCGTACCCGTAACTATATGAATTATAAAGGATTATTAATTTGACGAAAAAGTGACCATTTTGTTAAGAGTCCCAGTTAATGCGGCTTCCAGGCGGTTCTTAATAAGTTTCCCACAAAGTTATCCACAGAAACTGTTGATAAGCATTGTCAACCCTTTTTTGTCTATAAACGTTAATTTATGGAAGACAGTGTTCGGGCAGTATGAGTTGCTCAAGCCCGGTGCTGATATTGGCGGTGCTGTCGCAATCCAGCATCGAGCTGCCTTTGAGGTTGAGTTGTCTGAGCTGTTTCAGACCCGTGAGAGCTTCCACGCTGAGTATTTTGTTAAACGATAGGTCCAGCACAGTGATAGAAGTAAAAGCCTCGAGACCATCCAGTATCCGGATACCGGCATCGGGGCAGCGCAAGTCAGTGAGCTGGCTGAGTTGTTGGATTTTTCGGTTACGGATGGTTTCCGTTACACATTGGTTGAGTGCGGGATCTTTTAATGTGTAGTCAGCCAGTAGCGTTGGCGGTTCGTAAACCACGCGTTCATTGAAGGTAACCGTGTAACGAGCACAAGCTGAGCAGAGAATGGCTAAGAAGAGTATAAAGAGTGTTTGCTTCACAGGCGCGTTGTCCAGTATGGAGATACCGGGTGGCAGGATACCCCAGATCAACACCATAAGCAGTGATTTATGGGGCTGAGGGTTTTTCCCTGATATGCCGCGTTCGGGCAAAGTGCTTTCGAAAGGTTTAACGTTTTTTTGAGAACGCGGTAGGTTTTTAGAGAAGTAGGTGTTTTGAAATAGCCAGCTCGGGAAAGTGTAGAGAACGTGAGCAGTGTCTTATGGGAACACTACGCTCTTGGATAGAATATTCGTTGGTGTTCAAGCGGATGCTGTAACACGCGGTGAGAAAGCGCCGTGTACAGGGTTCGGGCTATTACTAGTGTCTTACCGATCTGGTGAGGAAGTCACGTGAAGGAGTGATCCATGAAAAAAGTACTGTTGAGTTTTTTTGTTTTAACGCTAACAGCCTGTATGTCGACAGACCCCTATACGGGGCAACAAAAGACCAGTAATACCGCTAAAGGTGCGGGTATTGGCGCACTTACGGGGGCTGTGATCGGAGCCGCAACATCCAGTAGTGATGATCGTAAAAAGGGTGCGTTGATCGGCGCGGCTGGTGGCGCCGCGATCGGTGGCGGTATTGGCTTTTATATGGATAAGCAGGAAGCTGCGTTGCGCGCCAAGCTCGAAGGTACCGGTGTCCGGGTGGTCAGGGAAGGCGATAATATCCGGCTGATCATGCCCGGCAATATTACTTTTGGAGTGGATCGTCATGAAGTCCGGCCGGAGTTTTATCCAACCCTTGAGTCCGTAGCTATCGTGCTCAAAGAGTTTAACAAAACCGCAATTCGTATCGCTGGGCACACGGATTCCAGTGGTAGCGACAGCTATAACCAGACCCTTTCCGAAAAGCGCGCCGCTAGTGTCGGGCAATATCTGAGTTCCCACGGTGTGTCCTATGGCAGAATTCAGGTGAGCGGTTATGGAGAGCGTTATCCCATTGCTAGCAATGACACCGAAGGTGGTCGCCAGGCCAACCGCCGTGTCGAGCTGGAGCTGGTGCCCCTGCAATAAGGCATAACAACCTCATCTCTCCAGTAATAAGTCGTCGGGCCGCAAGTGGCTGGCCGTGACTGAGTCAGAACTCGTCCTGCTGGCCTGCCCCGAGTGGCGCTACCCCGCCCAGGCTCTCGCTAAACGCCTGGGTATCGCCTGTCTGCAGACCCCCTCTGACATTTTTCCACCCCGGTATCTACTTTATGACAATGCCGGTTTGGCACTGATAGAACATCGAACCATCGGGCGCAAAGGCGCGGTTTCTTCCAGCCGCATCAGTTGTGATTTTGTCAGCGGCGCTGCCCGCCACCGCAGGCTTTATGGTGGTGGTACCGGGCAGGCGTTAGCGCGTGCGGTGGGTTTGTCGTCGGGCTTTAAGCCACTGGTTGCTGATCTGACCGCTGGTCTTGGGCGGGATGGCTTTGTTCTGGCAAGCCTGGGCGCCCGGGTTATCTGGCTCGAGCGCCACCCGATTGTAGCGGCCCTGTTGGCCGATGGTCTGGACAGGTTGCGCACTGCCGCCGCATTCGACCGGCAATCACGCGATGGTGGTGATCAGCATGAGCATGTGCTCGCTGAGATAGTTGCCCGCCTGAGTTTTTATGAGCAGGATGGCCGGGCCTGGCTTGAGGATGGCTGCCGCCGCGACACACCCGACGTGATTTATCTGGATCCTATGTTTCCAGGTCGGGACAAGAGCGCGGCGGTGAAAAAAGAGATGGCTGCCTTCCAGGAACTGGTGGGTGGCGATGATGACGCAGGGAAGTTATTAGACGCGGCCCTAAAGGTGGCCCGTTATCGGGTGGTGGTCAAGCGCCCACGGGGCGCGCTCTTTCTCGCTGAGCGCAAGCCGACATTCACGCTGGAGGGGAAAACCACGCGTTTCGACGTGTACAGCCTCGCAAAAATACCTCGCTGAAGGGGTTCTCGTAGACGGGGCGTTTCAACTCAGGTGAGCAGCAGTTTCTTCATAATGCCCAGATAAATTGCCGCCAGGCTATCCAGGTCGGCGATGCGTACATGCTCATTGATTTTGTGGATGCTTTCATTGACCGGGCCCAACTCCACCACCTGTCCGCCCAGTTTGGCGATAAAGCGACCATCCGAGGTGCCGCCGCCGGTGGACAGTTCGGTTTCCAGCCCACACTGTTCGCGAATGCTTGCGGCCACTGCTTTCACCAGGGAACCAGCGGAAGTTAAAAAGGGTTCGCCGCTGAGTTGCCAGTCCAGTTGATAGTTGAGTTGGTGCTGTTTAAGCACGCTTTCGACTTTGTCTCGCAGGGCGCCTGCCGTGTTTTCCGTGGAAAAGCGAAAGTTGAAATCGACCTTGACTTCACCGGGGATGACATTGGTAGCCCCCGTGCCCGCCTGGATATTCGATACCTGAAAGCTGGTGGCGGGGAAGTATTCGTTGCCCCGGTCCCACTCAGTGGCGGTTAGCTCCGCTAGCACCGGTGCGATGCGGTGAATGGGGTTGTCCGCCAATTGCGGATAGGCGATGTGACCCTGAATGCCATTTACAGTCAGGTGACCGTTGAGGGAGCCGCGGCGACCATTTTTCACCACATCACCCAGAGCCTGGCTGGACGAGGGTTCGCCAATGACGCACCAGTCGGGGGTGATGCCTTGATCCGCCAGCCAGTCGACCACGCGCACGGTGCCATCGATGGCGGGGCCTTCTTCATCGCTGGTGATTAAAAAGGCGATGCGACCGTTGTGTTCGGGATGCTGCTGAATAAAGGTTTCGGTCGCCGTCACCATGGCCGCGAGGGAACCCTTCATGTCCGCGGCGCCGCGGCCATAGAGATACTCACCCTCAATGTGTGGCTTAAAAGGGTCAGTATTCCAGTCCCTTAAATCCCCGGTTGGGACCACATCGGTGTGCCCGGCAAAACACAGAATTGGTCCTTCCTTGCCCCGAACCGCCCAGAAGTTATCCACTTCGCCAAAGGGCAGCCGGTGTATATCGAAGCCAAGGCTCTCCAGCCGGTTGATCATCAGGTCCTGGCAACCGTCGTCCTCGGGGCTGACCGAATGTCGCTGGATAAGCGCACAGGTCAGTTCGAGGGTGGAAGAAAGCTGTTCTGTCATAGTTTGTTCGTGCGGAGCGCTAGTTAGTTGTGAGCGTGCAGGGCTTCGTTAAGCTCAACGGCGCTGCGGTTGGTCAGGCACTCCACGGTACCGCTCGCGGAGTTGCGGCGGAATAACAGATCCGAGCGTCCGGCCAGTTCGCGGGCCTTGATTTCGGTGACTTTGTTTTTCTGATCGTCCAGCATGGTGACCAGGGTGCCGGCGGTGATATAGAGTCCAGCTTCGACAGTGCAGCGGTCGCCCAGCGGTATACCGATACCGGCATTGGCTCCCAGGAGGCACTCCTTGCCCACGGAAATGACGATATTACCGCCCCCGGACAGCGTACCCATGGTCGAACTGCTGCCGCCCAGGTCGGAGCCCGCGCCGACGAAAACGCCTGCGGAAATACGGCCCTCGATCATGTTCGGGCCCTCGGCGCCGGCGTTAAAGTTAACAAAGCCCTCGTGCATGATTGTGGTGCCTTCGCCGATATAGG
>DLXZ01000049.1:1157-1426 GCA_003448675.1 Porticoccaceae bacterium | reverse complement strand
CATTTTCGGGAATTTATCCACGCAAGTGACTTCCAGCCTCCGGCCCTGGGTGCGCGCCGAGAACTGGCGCTGCGGCAGCTCGGCCAGGTCAATAGCGCCTTCATTGGTCCACGCGATATTGGGCAGCACCCCGAAGATGCCGTTAAGGCTGGTGCCGTGGGGTTTGACCAGCCGGTGGGAAATCAGGTGCAGCTTGAGGTAGGCGGCCGGGACGCTGGCGGGGTCGCTGTCGGCCCTCAGGGCGACGGCGACCGCCGGCTTACTCCCGC
>DLXZ01000049.1:595-903 GCA_003448675.1 Porticoccaceae bacterium | reverse complement strand
GCCAGTTGCCGAGCGATATCCGCCTGGGTCGATTCACCCTGCGCCGTGAGCGCCTCGGCGAGTTTTTCCAGCGTTGTGCTGTCCAGAGCGATACCGCCTTCGCCTTCATTGAGGTCGAGGACACTGCCCAGGGCGGTCGCCACTGCCTGGCTGGGGTTAAGCAGGGGCGCGGGGTAATAGACTTCCAGCCACTCGCCTTTACTGTTCTGGGTGCCGACGCCGAGCCCGACGCTGTATAAATCTGTCATTCGTTTTCCTCGTAAATCCGGTGAATACCGTTGCTTCTATTGAAAAATAGTTTCGTAATC
>DLXZ01000049.1:0-310 GCA_003448675.1 Porticoccaceae bacterium | reverse complement strand
CCGGGCGTTTTATCAGAGTCGGGTGTTCCAGCACTAACTCGACGACATTGTCTTCGTTCAAGCTATCCCGGCTTGTTTCCGGCAGTTGCTTCCAGGTAGTACTGCGCCGGTTAACCAGGCTTTGCCAGTCCAGTTGCTCCAGCCAGCGCTCGACCTGTTCCCTGGTCAGGCCGTCGCCGCGAAAGTCATGAAATCGATAGTCGATGGCGGCGTCTTCCAGCCAGCGTCGCGCTTTTTTTACCGTGTCGCAGTTTTTAATACCAAACAGGGTGGTCATGGGTACCTCGCCATTAAAATCGCCACCAAAAAC
>DLXZ01000131.1 GCA_003448675.1 Porticoccaceae bacterium | reverse complement strand
TGACCATCCACAAGGCCAAGGGCCTGGAATTCGATACGGTAATCCTGCCAGGCCTGGAACGCCGCACCCGCGCCAACGAACAACAACTGTTGCTCTGGCGCGAGCGGGTCGCCACCCATGGCCGCACCGAACTGCTGCTGTCACCGCCCCAGCGATCTGGCGATAAGCGCGACGCTACCTATGAACATCTGCGCCGTGAGGAAAACCTGAAAAACCGCCTGGAAAGCACCCGCATCCTTTATGTCGCCTGCACCCGCGCGGTTAATCACCTGCACCTGTTGTTTAGCCGCAACGGTGATAAAGACCCCTCTGGCGATAGTCTGCTGGCCACCCTTTGGCCGGCCCTGAAACCCGAACTGGAACATCCAGGGCCAGACTGTCGGGTGAGCATCCACGACGCCACACTTTCAGCGTCGGGCAAGGACATAAAAGAGGCGCCGGAAAACGAGGATTACCGCTACCAGTGGCGACTGCCACCGGCGTGGCGAAGCAGCACCTTGCAGGAAAAAAACGACGTTCCGAACCTCTTCAAAGAGACGGACACAGACAGCGTCGGCAAAGGCAAAAGCCCGCAAGAGTCATCGGAGAAAACAGAAGATGATGCCCGCAAAACCGGCATTATCTTTCACCGAACCTTGCAATACCTGGTCACCGACGGCCTGAGCACCTGGAACCAAGAACGCATCGCTCGCCAGCAGTTGGTCTGGCGCCAGCAGGTCGAAGCCATGGTTATTAGCGAGCCGGAGCAGGCGCTGACGACCTTGAACCAGGCTCTCGAAAATTGCCTGAACGACTCCAGCAATCAATGGATTTTCGACCACAAGCTGGAGGACAGCGCCTGTGAACTGCCGCTGGCCTACCTGGACTCGGAGGGCACGGCCCGAACCGCCATCATCGATCGCAGTTTTATCTTTCAGGACCAACGCTGGATTATCGATTACAAACTAGCGCCGTCTGAAACATTGGCGGACGAAGATAAGCAAGAGTTTATCGACCGACAGGTGCAACAGTATCGACCACAGCTACAACACTACGCCAGGCTATTCGGCGAGCTGGAAACACGGCCAATAAAAACAGCCCTGTATTTCCCGCTCCACGGCCGACTGCAAGCGGTTCCGGTCTGAGTGCTTACGGTTGACCAACGCTTGCATAAAAAACAGCCAATCTTGGTTTAATTACAGTAGAATAGCCGCCCTTTTTTAAAACATCTGAACTTTCAGGCATTACATCATGATTGAGCGCGCCCTCGAAAACCTCAATGTCCAGTCCCAGGAAGTCCTGTTGACGCCCGAAGAGCTGAAGCACGACATTCCCATGACCGAAGCAGCGGCAAAGACCATCCTCGAAGGCCGAGCCAGCATTCAGAAAATTCTGGATCGGCAGGATCACCGGTTGTTTGTGGTAGTCGGCCCCTGCTCTATTCACGATGTTGACGCCGCCATGGATTACGCCCAGCGACTGAAACTGCTGGCTGAGGAAGTCAGCGATACCCTGCTGATCGTAATGCGCGTTTATTTCGAAAAGCCCCGCACCACGGTGGGCTGGAAAGGCCTGATCAACGACCCCCACCTGGATGATTCCTTCAAGATAGCCGAGGGCCTGCACATCGGGCGCAAGCTGCTGATCGATATCGCCGAGCTGGGCCTACCCGCCTCCACCGAAGCGCTGGATCCCATTTCGCCCCAGTATCTGCAGGATCTGATTACCTGGTCCGCCATTGGCGCCCGCACCACGGAGTCCCAGACCCATCGGGAGATGGCCAGCGGCCTGACCTCCGCCGTGGGTTTCAAAAACGGCACCGATGGCGGCCTGGAAGTGGCCATTAACGCGCTTAAATCCGTCAGCAACCCCCACCGTTTTTTGGGCATTAACGGCGAGGGCAAGGTGGCGGTAATCAGTACCAACGGCAACCCCTACGCCCATATCGTTTTGCGCGGCGGCAACAGCAAGCCCAACTATGATTCGGTCAGCGTGTCGGTGTGCGAGCAGGAACTGAGAAAGGCCGGGGTCAGCACCAATATCATGGTGGATTGCAGCCACGCCAATTCCAACAAAAACCATGAACTGCAGCCGCTGGTGATGGAAAACATCACCAACCAGATTATCGAAGGCAATCAATCCATTGTCGGCCTAATGGTGGAAAGCAACCTGGCCGCGGGCAATCAGAAACTGTCATCAAACAGAGCGGACATGGAATACGGCAAATCGGTGACCGATGCTTGTATCGACTGGGACACAACGGAAAAAAGCATCCGTTCCATGCATGACAAACTCAGTGACGTGCTGCCTGGACGCGTGAAAAAGTAAAACGACTCTCATACAAAAAAACCCGCTAAACAGCGGGTTTTTTTAGTTTAGTTGCCAGAATTATTTGTAATAGGCCTGGGATGTATCCGAGTGGTCCGTGATATCCCGCACCCCCCCTAACTCTGGAACGCGCTCCAGCAGGGTTTTCTCCACCCCTTCCTTGAGGGTGACATCGGCCATGCCACAACCCTGGCATCCGCCACCGAACTGAAGCACGGCAATGTCGCCATCCATCTTCTCCAGAGTCACCACGCCACCGTGAGCAGCCAGCCCTGGATTGACTTCTTCGTATAGCACGTAGTTGACCTTATCCTCAATAGGACTGTCATCGCGCACCTGGGGCATACGGGAGTTGGGCGCACGAATACTGAGCTGACCGCCGAACTTGTCCGCTGAGTAGTCCACTTTGGCGTCTTCAAGAAAATTAACGCTGCGCTTTTCCACATACGCATCGAAACCCTTCAGTTCCAGCTTGATATCGTCTTCCTGCTCCTCGCCAGGCTTGCAATAGGCGATACAGGTTTCCGCCTTGGGTGTACCCGGGTCGGTAATAAACAAACGCACCGACATGCCCTCGGTCTCCTGCTTTTCAAGCAGGCCGGCCAGGTATTCCTGAGCGGGTTCGGTAATTTCCAGGTCAGCCATAATCTTTAACCTTTAACTGGTAGATGCCCGGTGTAACACCGGGATAAGAGATCGAAACAAGTCACGTTTAGCTATTGTCACCACGGTAATAAGGCACTGGTGACAAGATATACCCGACTAAACTAGTCATGTATTCTAACTCCTGCCACCCTGGCATTCAATAAGATAGGCCCCAAGCCGGCACATTTGTTAAACTGCGCGGCTCTTTTTTTACCCGGTCGCCCGAGCGTATTTCCGACCATATTCCAGCTAACACCAACAGGCATCAGTTTTGAAAGATCGTCAGCAACGCATCGCCGCCCTGCACCAGTCCCTTGAGCAACGGATTCTGTTTCTCGATGGCGGCATGGGCACGCTTATCCAGCAGCACAAGCTGAGCGAAGCGGATTATCGCGGCGCGCGCCTGGCCGACGCCAACCTGGATCAGACGGGCAATAATGATCTTCTGTCCCTGACACAGCCGGATATTATTCGCGCCATCCACCGGGATTACTTCGCCGCCGGCGCGGATATTGTCGAGACAAACACCTTTAATTCCACCCGTATTTCCCAACTGGATTTTGGCACCGAGGATCTGGTCCACGAACTCAACGTAGCCGGCGCCCGGCTGGCCCGGGAGGCTGCCGAGGAATTCACCGCCAAAACCCCGGACAAACCCCGCTGGGTAGCCGGGGTCATCGGCCCCACCAGCCGCACCGCCTCGATTTCACCAGACGTCAATGATCCTGGGGCGCGCAATACCAGCTTTGACGAACTGGCCGAGGATTACCGCCAGGCCACACGGGGCCTGATCGAAGGCGGCGCCGACATTATTCTGATCGAAACCATCTTCGATACCCTCAACGCCAAAGCCGCGGTATTTGCCGTGCAGGATGTGTTCGAGGAGCTGGGCTTCGAGCTGCCGATCATGATTTCCGGCACCATTACCGATGCCAGTGGCCGAACGCTTTCCGGTCAGACGCCGGAAGCCTTCTGGAACAGTCTGGCCCACGCCAAACCATTGTCCGTCGGCTTTAACTGCGCCCTGGGCGCCAGCCAGCTGCGTCCACATATTGAGGAACTGGCGCGGGTCTGCCCGGTCGCGGTCAGCGCCCATCCCAATGCCGGCCTGCCCAACGAGTTCGGCGAATACGATGAGCAGGCGGAAGAAACCGCTGCTTTAGTGGCCGAGTTTGCCCGCGATGGCCTGGTAAATATCGTCGGCGGCTGCTGCGGCACCACGCC
>DLXZ01000122.1 GCA_003448675.1 Porticoccaceae bacterium | reverse complement strand
CCCATCCAGGTACGTGTATTCTTGGCGGGCGCTATGAGCGAGATCGCTGGACTTTACAGGCGCGTATGAACAACATTACCAGTAAGGAATATACCGAGCTGGTGACCTTTTTCGGGACGCGGGCGTATTATCCGTCGCCAGAGCGCAATTTTAGCCTCAGTCTGCGCTATGATTTTTAAGGCAGGCGAGGTTTATCGTTAGTTAATGCAGGAGTGTCAGTATGAAAATTCAATCAATTCGGGTGCTGTGTGGACTGATCGGCGTCATCGCTCTGACTCGCCTTCTGCCCCATCCGCCGAACTTTTCGCCGGTGGTGGCCCTGGCCCTGTTTGGTGGCGCCGCCTTTGCCGAGCGCAGGCTGGCATATCTGGTGCCGCTGGCGGCGATGCTGTTGGCGGATTTGTTTATCGGATTTCACCAGACCATGATGTTTGTCTATGTGGGTATGGCGCTGGTGGTCGTGATTGGCCGCTGGCTGGGTGAAAACCGGCGTTTGCCTGTGCTGGCGCTCACGGCGCTGGCTGGCTCGGGCGTGTTTTTCCTGCTGAGTAATGCTGGTGTGTGGTGGCTGGGAGCGACTTACCCACACAGCCTTGAAGGTTTATTGGCCTGCTATGTGGCGGCGTTGCCGTTCTTTCACAATACGGTATTGGCAACGGTAGTGTTTGCGGCCCTGCTGTTTGGTTTTGAATACTGCTGGAAGCGCTTCGAGGCGAGACAGGCGCTGGCGGCAGCCTAGGCCAGAGGTGGTATAAAAAACACCGGCCAAAGGCCGGTGTTTTTTTGCCCGCATCCTGGGTGCGGGGCGTGTTTTGCTTCGCTCACAGCTTACAGGTCGTAACCGCGCTCGTCGTGCTGGGAAATGTCCAGACCCATCGTTTCCGCTTCGTCATCGACACGCAGACCCATAATCGCACCCAGAACCTTCAGCAAGATAAAAGTGACCACGGCGGTATAGGCGAAGGTGGCGGCGATACCGATGATCTGTACCCAGACCTGCCCACCCATGCTTACGCCCTCGGCATAGCCCTGGCCGCTGAATACACCCAGTTCGCCGGAGGCGAAAATGCCTGCCAGGAACGTGCCGAGGATGCCGCCGACACCGTGAACCGGGAATACATCCAGGGAATCGTCGATTTCAAACTTCTGTTTGATGGCCTGGGTGGCGAAATAGCAGATGACACCGGCGGAAAAACCGATAACCAAAGCGCCGCCGGGGCCGACAAACCCGGAAGCCGGGGTGATGGTGCCAAGGCCCGCGACCATGCCGGTGACGATACCCAGCACCGAAGGTTTGCCGTGTCGAACCCATTCCATCAGCATCCACGCCAGCGAGCCGGTGGCCGCAGAGATATGAGTCACCAGCATGGCCATGCCGGCATCGCCATTGGCCGCCAGCGCGGAGCCGGCGTTAAAGCCGAACCAGCCTACCCATAGCATGCCAGCGCCGGCGACAGTGATGGTGAGATTGTGCGGCGGCATGGCCTGAGTGCCAAAATTTTTGCGGTTGCCCATGACCAGCGCCGCCACCAGGGCCGCGACTCCTGCGGTGATATGCACCACGGTGCCGCCGGCGAAGTCGAGCAGTCCCATTTCGCCAAGCCAGCCACCACCCCAGACCCAGTGGGTAACGGGAACATAGACCAGCACCAGCCAGATCATGCTGAAAGTGAGCATGGTGGAAAACTTCATGCGTTCGGCAAAGGCGCCGACGATCAGTGCCGGGGTAATGATGGCAAAGGTCATCTGGAACATGGCAAATACGCTCTCGGGAATATCGCCGAACAGGGAGCCTTCGGTGAGCGCGGCAAACATGAACTGCCCGGTGCCGCCGATAATGGCGTTAAGGCCGCCACCATCGGTAAAGGCGAGGCTATAGCCGACCATCATCCACACCAGGGAGGCGCCGCAGGTGATGGCAAAGCATTGCATGACTACGGACAGTACGTTTTTCGATCGCACCAGGCCCGCGTAGAACAGCGACAGGCCGGGAATCGTCATAAACAGCACCAGGGCTGTTGAGGTGAGAATCCATGCTGTGTTGGCGCCATTGAGCTGTTCGGCGTAACTGAGCGTGGGCAAACACAGCAGCGTGATCAATGCAAAAGCAGGCCTTAGCCCCCGAGATAAATAAGACATGGTCTCCCCTTTTAGTAGAAGCGTGAGCACTAAATTGGTGCGCATAACTAGGTCACTCTATCTGATCGCACCATAGTGGCGCTAAAAGCGATGAAAAAAACGCACTCTGTGTTTATTATGCAATTAATGTACCATTATTGTGCGTTTCAGCTTGTTTGTGCACAAAAATAGATCTTTGTGTGGCCAGCCAAATACGGTCCGTATAAGCATCAGCAACGGTTTGTGTTTTGGTTATTGTTCCGGGACGTTAGCGCTTCGCCGGCTTAAAATTGCGTTGGCGCATGCAAGGGTGTTTGAGCAGCGCTTATACTGGTGGCTTACATTAACAACTGGAGCGCGCGATGGCTACAAAGGATAAGTTTCAAACCCGCGAGGAATTAAAAGCGGATATCGAGCAGGCCCAAAAGCAGTTACACACTGTGCATGATCTTACTCCCGCAGACAGGGATCTGGTGGGTAATTTGTTAACTGATATTGTCGCGCACCTGACCGAGCACGAAGCCGGGCAGGAAGAGCCGGCTCACGAAGTGCGAAACAAAATCGTCGGCCAGCTGGAGCAGCAGGTGGAACGGCTGGAAACCGAGCACCCACGCCTTGCCTCCATGCTTGGGCGTGTCGCCAGCATGTTGTCCAGCCTTGGTATATAGCGAATGGGTTTGTTTTCTTTGGTTCCGTGATGTCTGTCAGTATCCTGCCAGTGCTTTTGCGCAGTTCGAAACGATGAGTCGGCCAGGTCGGTTGGAAGGAATAAGAGAGTGAGCATAAACCCGAGGGTTCAGGCCCGTTTCTGTCTGATTGGGCTTTGCCTGAGTGTGTTGAATGCCTGCGCTGGCAAGTCAGATACCGAAGTGGCTGGCGCCGAGCACATAGGGTGGCGTTGTGATGGTGACCGACTCAGACGCGGCGAACCCTGTGAGCAAGTGCGGGTTGTCAATGGCCGTCAGCAGACAGCGGCCGACACCGACAATCAAAAATCCGCCGAGACCAAGCCCGTTATGGAGGGTGAGAGAATAGCCAAAACCCGGGAGCTGGTTCTGGTTGGTGATTTGCGACCGCGTCCCTGGCAGCAACAGTTGCCGGCCTTCAGGGTAGAGACAAACCGAAAACCGAACGTGGTTTCGGGGAGTTATCGAGATGACGTCGCGCCGGTGCCTGAGCAAGCTTTCAGTGATGAGCTTTATTCTGAGGGCGACAACGGCAGGGTTCCCGTTGAGCACAGTGATGGTGGTTTGGGGCCAAATGCCGGTGTCAAGAGTGAACCTGACACCTTGCCCGAGAGAGTCAGTCAGTCAGCATACCGGTCAGATCTGGAATCTGCTTATACCGTGCAATTGGGGGCTTTTGCTTCGGCTGAGGAAGCTCAGCGGTTCCTAGAGCGGCACAAGCTACTGCATCTGGATATTACCCGTGGTCATCATGAAAAAGATGGCAGGCGGTGGCATGTGTTGTCTTTCGGGGTCTTTACCGATAGGAACAGTGCCGAAAAGGCCTGGGCCTCGGCAACAACACACGCCACTGACCTGGAAGTCTGGGTGAGGCGCTTGCGGCGTTAGCAAAAGAGGTGGGGACTAAAATCCACGCGCGTTGATATACCAGGTGGCGTAGGCGCCCAGGGCGATAAAGGAGGCGCCACAGGCGAGCGCGGTTAAGCGGTAGCGACGGCTCAGATGGTGTTGCTCTTCGCTGCCGACCAGGAAAGGCAGGCCTCTTTCCGTAGGTTTGCCGATTTGATGCTCTGGCGCTTGGGTTGGGGTGTCTCGTTGCTTGGCGCGGGCCGCTTTTCTGGCGGATTGTTCCACAACTTTCCACTCGGGAATATCCAACTGACCGTCACCATTGCTGTCGTACTGGGCTAACAATTTCCCGAAATCCTGTTTCCATGAACGGAGAATCTGGCCGGCCAGTTTTTCCACCGACATCGTGCGTCCACCGCTGGCGTCAGATTCGAAATGCCCCAGCACATACAGGGGATCACCGTCGATGATCATGGTTTCAGTATAACGGTAGCGGCGACCGAAACCGATGTCCGTGGTAACAATATCGATAAGACCGCCGGTATTTGAAGGCGTACCGTGTTCGTTACCCAGCGGATGGCGTTGTCGCCCCCGCCAGCGACGTTTGTGTCGGGCGCTCAAGTCGGCGCCATCGGGCAATACCAGGCACAGGCCCGAGTTGTCGTCGATATAAAAAGGTTTTTCACTGGCGCCGGACTCAAGCGTGACCCAGGAGCTGGATTTGCCCCGTCGCTGATAGCGCTCAATCTTGTATTGCCACCAGAGGCAGCGGGTGTTGGTCAGAGGGGATAACAGCGGTTGGTTATATATCCTGGCGATACCGATTAACTCGGTGAAGCCCTGACTGGCCGAGCGAATCAAGGAGGTGGGCATATCCTCGATCAGGCGGGCTTTTTTAAAGTTCTTAAAGCATAAATAAAGCAGGAAGGCAGTGCCGC
Organism: Porticoccaceae bacterium; assembly: GCA_003448675.1. GTDB lineage: Bacteria > Pseudomonadota > Gammaproteobacteria > Pseudomonadales > Porticoccaceae > HB2-32-21. Next base: position 16,706 of record DLXZ01000122.1, on the reverse strand, counting down.
CGATCAGTACCACCGCCCAGAGCAGAAATTCGGGTAGGGCCATATCGGCGATGCATTGGCTGCAGAAAAGCTTTTCCATCCTCGTAACTAAAAAGGCTAATTAAGGCGACAGCCTAATTGGTTAATCGTTTGCAATCAGGAATTAAACAAAGCCTGCATATTCACGTCGGCGATTTCCTCTTCGCTGAATTCCAGCAGCTCGTGGGCCTTGAAATCAAAGCGCCGAGCGATCAGTACATCGGGGAACTGCTCGATGCGTATATTATTGAGGTTAACCGCATCGTTATAAAGCTCGCGTCGATCGGCGATACCATTTTCCAGGTCGCTAATACGCGATTGCAGATGTTGAAAGGACTGGTCGGCTTTCAGGTCGGGGTAGTTTTCCGCCAGGGCGAATAGTCTTCCCAGGCCGCTGCGCAGCTGGGTTTCCGCTTCACCGAGGGCGCCCATGTCCAGGCTGTCGTTGGCGCTGGCGACGGAATTACGGGCTGAGATGACTTTTTCCAGGGTTTCCTGCTCATGGCTCATGTAGCGTTTGCAGGTTTCCACCAGCTTAGGGAGTTCATCGTGGCGCTGTTTCAGCAAGACGTCGATATTGGCCCAGGCTTTGGCAACCCGGTGCTTAAGCGCTACCAGGTTGTTATACAGTATTACCAGATAACCGATGAGCAATACGGTAATCCCCAGCACAATAAATCCGACAACACTCATGGCTTTCTCCCAATTCAGGTTGGTTGTCAGGATAGGTATTTTTCCCTTTAAAAACAATAGGCTAGTTCGGGTTGTAAAGGCGGGGGTGGATGCTGGTCCTGATTTGCCCCGGGAGAAAGGCTTGCTTGGTGGGGGTAAGGAAGGGTTTTGCCCGTCTGTTGTATAAAAACGCGGTTGCCGGTGCCAACCGGCAACCGCGTTTTCGCGTACGCTTATACAGTGGTTGGATTCAGGGGTAACAGAAGAACCTATCGCGCTATTCTTCGATCGATGCGCTTGCCTTTGCGATCGAGATGACCGTCGATACGGGAGCCTTTACGGTCAAGACGACGATCGATGCGGTCGCCCTTGCGGTCCAGTCTTCGTTCAACGCGATCGCCCTTGCGGTCAAGCCTTGCCGCGACGCGCTCCTTGCCTTGTTCTTCAGCCCTGTCGGAGGCCCGGTCCAGACGGTCATTGATATTTTCGCCCCGTTGATCGAGCCTGTCGTCAATCCGGTCACCCCGGTTATCGAGTCGTTCTTCAATGCGATCGCCCCGGTTGTCGAGATGCTCCTCGATATGGTCGCCCCTGTCCGCCGCCAGGGTGGTGCTGGCGAAACTTGCCGTGAGAACCATTGCCAAAAACATTTGCTTGTACATACGCGCCCATCCTTTGCTTTGGGTTGTGCGCCTAATAACGCTTCTACAGACGAAGGGTTTACAAAGAACCGTGAGTTTTTAGCGTGCCCAGCAATAAAGTCGCGGGGCAACGGTTCTCGCGATTAGTGTTTAAGCGGCTTGTATTTCATCCGGTGGGGCTGGGCATCGTTGCCCTGACGGGCGACAAAGTCCTCGTGATAATCGGTGAAGTTGCCTTCGTGGAAGACCACCTCGCTATTGCCCTCGAAGGCGATGATATGGGTCGCGACCCGGTCCAGAAACCAGCGATCGTGGGAGATCACCAGCACGCAGCCGGGGAAGGCGAGAATGGCTTCTTCCAGAGCGCGTAAGGTTTCCACGTCCAGGTCGTTGGAGGGCTCATCCAGCAGCAGTACATTCGCGCCCTGTTTAAGGGTGTTGGCCAGGTGCAGGCGGCCACGCTCACCGCCCGATAGGTCGCCGACCCGTTTCTGCTGGTCGCTGCCCTTGAAGTTAAAGCGACCTACATAGGAGCGGGAGTTCACCTCGTAGTCGCCAATTTTCAGGATGTCGTGACCCTCCGAGATGGCTTCCCAAACGGTTTTACCGTCCTCAAGGTTTTCCCGGCTCTGCTCGACAAAGGCCAGCTCGACGGTTTCACCCAGGCTGACGTTTCCGCTGTCCGCTTGCTCGGTGCCGGCAATCATGCGGAACAGGGTGGATTTGCCGGCGCCATTGCCGCCGACGATACCCACGATAGCGCCCTTCGGAATACTGAGGCTCAGGTCATCGATCAGTAGGTGGTCGCCAAAACCTTTGCTGACATGCTCCAGCTCAATGACCTTGTCGCCCAGGCGCGGGCCGGGGGGAATGTAGATTTCGTTGGTCTCGTTGCGGGACTGGAATTCGCGGCTGTTCATCTCGTCAAAACGCTGGAGACGGGCTTTATTCTTGGCTTGCCGGGCCTTGGGGTTTTTGCGGACCCATTCCAGCTCCTGTTGAATGGCTTTTTTATGGGCAGCTTCTTCTCGCTGCTCCTGGGCCAGACGCGCTTCCTTGGTTTCCAGCCAGGTGGTGTAGTTGCCTTCGTAGGGGATGCCGTGGCCACGGTCCAGCTCCAGAATCCAGCCAGCGACGTTGTCGAGGAAGTAGCGATCGTGGGTGACGGCCACCACGGTGCCGTCAAAGTCGTGGAGGAATTGCTCGAGCCAATAAACGGATTCGGCGTCCAGGTGGTTGGTGGGCTCATCCAGCAGAATCATATCGGGTCGGGATAACAGTAGGCGGCAAAGGGCTACCCGCCGCTTTTCGCCGCCAGACAGGTTTTCGATGCGAGCATCCCAGGGCGGCAGGCGCAGGGCGTCGGCAGCCACATCCAGTTTGTGCTCCAGGTTGTGGGCGTCCCAGGCCTGGATGACGTCTTCCAGTTGACCCTGTTTCTTGGCCAGGGCATCAAAGTCAGCCCCTTCTTCGGCATAGGCGGCATAAACTTCTTCCAGGCCCTTGAGGGCATCCAGGGCCTCGCGTACGCCGTCCTCCACATTGCCGCGTACATTTTTTTCAGGATCCAGTTGCGGCTCCTGGGGCAGATAACCCACTTTGATGCCGGGCATGGGACGGGCTTCGCCGACGATGTCGGTGTCGACACCAGCCATGATTTTCAGCAGGGTGGATTTGCCGGCGCCGTTGAGGCCCAGCACCCCGATTTTGGCGCCTGGAAAAAAAGACAGGGAAATGTCTTTCAGGATTTCCCGTTTGGGCGGCACGATTTTGCCGACCCGGTTCATGGTGTAAACGTATTGAGCCATGGTGAATTCGCTGCTTGGTGAAGGCGGGAATTGTAGCTAAAAATGCCCGTTCTGGGAGCGTGCAAACGGTTGCCGGCGCGAACAGTTTCTAGCCCAATGGCCAGATGGTCATGATTACCAGTATGGAGACCACGCCGATAAGGATATTCATGGGGGCGCCCACCCGAACAAAATCGCTGAAGCGGTAACCGCCGGGGCCAAAGACCATCAGGTTGGTCTGGTAGCCCAGAGGGGTCATAAAGCTTGCCGAAGCAGCAAACATGACCGCCACGATAAACGGCATGGGGCTTACCCCAAGCTGTTCTGCCACACCAAGCGCGATGGGAAACACCAGCACCGCCGCCGCGTTATTGGTGATAACCTCAGTGAAGGCCGCGGTCAGCAAGTACACAATAACTAACGCCATAAACGGCGATAAACCACTGTCCGGAAAGGCTTCCTGTACAATCCAGGCGGCAGCGCCGCTACTTTCCATTGCCTTGCCCAAGGCGAATGACGCCCCAATCACCACCAGCACCGGCAAATTCACACTCACATTCATGCGCGAACGGTTCACGGTCACACAGCGAAACGCCAGCATCAGCCCGGCCGCCACCATAGCCGCTTCCAGCGTGGACGCAACCCCCACGACATTAGCCAGGACCATCGCAATCAGGACACCCACCGCAATGGGAGCCCGGCGGAAATCCGGCGGGGTCGAATCCTTCAACGGGCTCACCAGCATGAAATCCCGACGGTAACGGTACTGCTCGACAAACTGCTGGCTGGTTTCCAGCAGCAGCGTATCACCGACCCGCAGCATCTGCTCCCCCACCTTGCCCGCCATCCGCCGGCCATTACGGCTAATGCTGAGGATGGCTGCCTGGTAACGGCTCCGAAACCCGGTCTCCTTGACGGTTTTGCCAATCCCCGGAAACTCCGGGCTCAGCACAACTTCAACCAGATGGCGCTGATGGTTGTTCAACCCCAGTTTGTGGACTGCCCCATGAGCGGACTGAAGACCACTGATACGCTGCAACTCACGAGCGCACTCCGGCACACCAACGAACGCCAGCAGGTCGCCTTCCTGAAGCGTCATCTCCGGACCAACAGCCGTAAACAGTTTGTCGCCCCGTTGTATCTCGGTGAGGTAGCCATAGGTCAGGCTTCGCAGACCCGCGTCCTGAATAGTTCGCCCGGCCAAATTACTGCCTTTGGCCACCAACATTTCCACATGGTATTCGCGAGCATGCTCCCATTGCTCCACCATGCCCTCACGCTCTGGCAAGAGATAACGGCCCAGCAGCAGCATGAACAGCCCGCCCCCCAACAGAACCGGGACACCGACCCAGGCCACATCAAAAATGCCAAACGCAGGAAGCCCTTTTTCCTGTACCAGACCGTCAACAACCAGGTTGGTACTGGTGCCAATCAACGTACAGGTGCCGCCCAGGATCGCCGCATAGCTAAGCGGCAACAGCAGTTTGGAAGCTGACAGCCGCAGCCTTTGCGCCCATTCCTGAACCGCCGGAATCATCATTGCGACTACCGTGGTATTGTTCAGGAAAGCGCTGAGCAGAGAGGCCGGTGCAATCAGCCGAAGTTGACTGGAAAAAATGCTTTTGGGCTGCCCCAACAACCGGTGGGCCACCCAATAAATCGCCCCCGTATCACGCAATGCCGCAGCGACCACATACAGCGCAGCAATGGTCATCAGACCGGGGTTGGCAAACCCGGCCAATGCCTCTGCAGGCGTGATGATACCGGCAACCAGCACCGCCACCAACGCCGCCATCATGGTCAGGTCTGCCGGCAAGCGGTTAGTCGCCAACGCCCCTAACACCGAGGCCACAACAAGCAGCGTAATCAGAATATCCAGGCTCACTCAGCGAATCCTTCCGGCGCAGAAAAAACGGCAATGAACGCCGCATTTTACAGCGAAAANNCCATCAGGTTGGTCTGGTAGCCGATGGGGGTGGCGAAACTGGCCGAAGCGGCCATCATCACCGCAAACACGAAAGGTTCGCTGGGCAGGCCGGCGCGGGCGCTGATTTCGAGCACGATAGGCAGCATCAGAATGGCCGCGGCATTGTTGTTGATCAGCTCGGTCAGCACCGATACCGCGATGTAAGCCAGAACCAGGGCCAGCCAGGCTTCGCCGACGCTCATGGTAATGACAAAGTCGGCGATATGGGTGGCGACGCCGGTTTTGCTCAGTGCCGCGCCCAGTGCAAAAGAGGCGCCGATGGTGATGAGCACGGTCATATCCAGGCTTTTCTGGGCCTGGTTGAGTGAGCAACAACCCGTAGCCAGCATGGCGCCAGCGCCCAGTAGGGCGGCATTGAGCATGCTGGTCAACTCCGTGGTAGCGGCGGTAACCACGGCCAGCAGAATGCCCCAGGCCAGGTAGGCCCGATCATGGCGGGGTTGCTCCTGCTCCAGATCGTTGATGATCAGAAAATCCTTGTTGTAGCGCTGGCGAGTAACGAAAGCCGGGCGCGCTTCGAGCAACAGCGTATCGCCGGCGCGCAGGCGGATGGTGCCCTGGTTACCCGAGACCCGTTCGCCGCCCCTGGCTACCGCCAGGATCACCGCGCCGTAGCGGTCCCGAAAGCGTGAGTCCCTGATGGTCTGGCCGATACAGTCGGAATGGGGAGAGAGAGCAGCTTCCACCAGCCGGCGCTCTTCCCGTTCCTGACTCAGTGCGGGACGTTCCCTCTCGCTGGCCGGGACAATGCCCCGGATGCGCAGCAGGTCGGAGATGGCCTCGGTATTGCCGGCAAAGACCAGACGATCGCCACCGTGCAGGTGTTCCTCGGAGGGTACGGCGGTAATGACGCTGTCCTCACGGATGATCTCCACCAGATAGATTTTAACCAGTTGGCGCAGTCCCGCCTCCTCGACGGTTTTACCCACCAGAGGGCCATCGTGGGCCACGGCCACTTCCAGGGTGAATTCGCGGACATCGCCAAATAAACCTTCGTCACCTCGGTCCGGCAGCCAGCGCGGAAACAGCCAGGTGATAAAAATGATACCGACGATGCAGGCGGGCAGGCCGATCATGCCGATGGCGAACAGGGGGAAGCCCTCCTGGCCGGTCAGCTGCTGGTACTGGCTGTTAACTACCAGATTAGTACTGGTGCCAATGAGTGTCAGGGTGCCACCGAGGATGGCGGCATAGCTCAGGGGAATCATCAGCTTGGAGGGCGCGATACCCAGCTTGCGCCCCCAGGCGCTGACGGCGGGAATCAGCGTCGCCACCACGGGTGTATTATTGAGGAAACCGCTTAGCAGCATCACTGGCGCACACAGGCGCAGCTGGGCGCGACGGGTGGAGCCCGGTTGTCCCAGCAGGTGCTGAACCAGCATATCGATGCCGCCGGTGGCATGAATGCCGGTGGCGACAATGAACATGGCCGCGACGGTAATCAGCCCCGGGTTACTAAATCCGGCCAGCGCCTCGCTGGCGGTTAACACACCGCTGACGCTGAGCAGCGCCATCGCTCCCATCATCACGAGATGGGGCCCGATGCGGGACAGCATCAGGGTAACCAGGGTGGAAATCGTCAGCGTGACGGCAAAAGCACCGTGCCAGTCCATCAAAAGGTATCCAAAAAAGGCGCAAATATAGCATAGGCACGGCCTGTTCCTTCAGCCTGGTGACCCAGGATCGGAGACAGCGTCAGGCAATGTGGATGTGGAAACCCGGGTAAAAGCCAGGTGAAGATCGGCCTGTCAGGATTTGACTGTCAGGTAATCGCCGACCATTTTTCCCATACCTTCATGGGGCCAGTCTGTGGTCCGGTAGTGTTGCCAAAGTTCGGGCTTTTGCGGTTGTTGCACCAGCCAAGGCTCTTGACGACAACGTGACTGCCATCAGGGGTAACCTTGCGTTTCGCTCCCCAGAATTGGCAGGTGGCGCAGATGTTTTCGTGGTCACTGGCGATCAACTTGGCACCGCCTCCGGGGCCTTTGCCCTAGCCAGCGGACATCGTGGCACTGGCCAAAGCAGCACCGGCGACAGCAGCGCTTCGGAAAATAAACCTGCGACGATCGAATGAAAGACCGGTTTTTTCTTCAGTAGTCATTATTGCCTCCCGGTGAATATGGCGTTAGTGAATATTCACTCCTGCATCGTAGTGAGTTCGGGCGTAGGTGCATTGACGGTCATCAATACCGTTAATTGAATTTTAGTGGACGACGTCAATATGGCCGCCATCAATGCGAATATTCTGGCCATTGATAAAAGAGGCTCTTTTACTGACGATAAAACACACCAGGTCGGCTACCTCCTCGCGGGTCGCGATTCGTCCCACCGGATTGGGGAAGCGCTTGGCGACGATGCGTTTTTCAATGGTTTCCCAGTCGTCGTCCCAGCCTTCCTTTTTAGCCTTGGCGCGAAAGGCGGCTTCCACTTCCGGGGTGCGAATGTAACCGGGAGAGATGGTGTTTACCGTGATGCCGGTGTCGGCCAGTTCCTTGGCGAGGCCGACGGTGATATTTGCCAGGGCGCCTTTGGCGGCGTAGTAATGGGGGCGAAGCGCATTGGGCTGGGTGGAACCGATGGTGCCCAGCTGGATAATGCGACCCCAGCCCAGTTGGCGCATCTGGGGTGAGAGTAGGCGAATCATGCGGGTGGCGGAAAGCACGTTGATCTGATACATATGCAGCCAATCATCGGTGCTGGCGTTTAACCAGGTGCGTTCGTCGGCAGTGCCGTAGTTATTGATCAGAATATCGACCTTGCCGGTAGCCGCCAGCGCTTGCTCCACCGCCCCATGCGCGCCTTCGTCGGTGAGGATATCGCCCCATACCGCATGGGCCACATCTGAATTTTCGGTTACGTGGTCAGCACTGTTGGCTTCCAACCCGTGGGCGATAACCGTGGCGCCCTCTGCCGCCAGGCATTTGGCGATAATTTCGCCGGTGCCGCGATGGCTGCCAGTCACCAGTGCGACTTTCCCAGATAAATCTAAATCCATACTGTCCTCCAGATGATGTCATCAACTATTTTAGAGGTTTCGCCGAGTGAGTATTGTTTGGCTAAAACCGTGAAAGCCCTCGTGCACAACAGAATGTAATCCATCGGGTAAAAATTTTTGTGAGCTTGGATAATTTCATGGTGACAAAAGGTTATTCATCCGCCACCTGTTTCCGGTTCCAGGCTGACGCCGGATTCTCGAGTCAATCAAACCCGTGGTGTGAGTCGTGGTGTTTCAATGATAAGGTTAATGCTAGTTTGTAAGCTGTTGTTGCATAGACTCTTTAGTGGTATTTTGAGGCGAGGATACCGCTAACAATAGGTCATAAACAATGCGGAGCGACGATGAGGAGTTTGCTAGCGACAGCAAAATGGCTGGCGTAAAAGAAAATTTCCACCGTTCCCCAGGCGAAAAGGAAGCAGCGGCAGTCGGCCAACCGCTAAAACGGATTCTTGTCGCTGACGATGATCCTCTGGCCCGGGAAATTTCGCGAGACATGCTGGAGAAAGTGGGATTTGAGGTGCATCTGGCGGCGGATGGCGTCGAGACGGTGGCTCTGGCGAAACAAGTCGTGCCGGATCTGATTCTCCTCGATGTCATGATGCCCCGGCTCGATGGTTTTGGCGCGTGCAGGCAATTACGCGCAAATGCGTCCACGCGACGGATACCCGTTATTATGGTAACCGGCAGCGATGATGTCGGTGCGGCGGAACAAGCTTTCGATGTCAAAGCGACGGATTTCGTGGGCAAACCCATTAACTGGTCGGTTTTACTGCAACGAATTCGCTATATTCTTCGTGCTTCGACAAGTTTTGCCGAGCTGGAGAAAAACCGCCAACGCTTGCTTAACGCACAGCGCATCGCCAAGCTGGGCTACTGGGATCTAAACCTGGATACCGGCGTATTTGTGTATTCGGATGAAGTCGACAAAATTGTTGGTCATCCTTTGCATAAGCTGGACACTTTGAAAAAATGTATCAGCATCGTTCACGAAGAAGACAAAGCGGAACTGGTTAAAAAATTCCCCGTGTTAACCACAGACCCCAATAACTGGACGGTCGAATTCAGGGTTGTAACAGCGGACAAATCGGTACGTGTGATTAAGATTACCGGTGAAAGCCTTGTAAAAGAGGGCCGAGGATCTGCCAGGCACGTCATGGGTACTATTCAGGATATCAGTGAAACCAGGCGTAACGAAGCAAAAATACGGCACATGGCCTTTTTTGATGATCTCACGGGCCTGCACAATCGCTCTGCTTTTATTCAGGAGCTGGAACGTTCGCTCCAGCTACACAAACGCATGGGGTCTTCACTGGCGCTGATCTATCTGGATATTGATGACTTCAAGCGAGTCAACGATTCCCACGGGCACCATGTTGGCGATCAGTTTATCGGAAAGTTTTCCGAGCGGTTGAGTAGTATTTGTCGGGAAAGTGACCTGATCGCTAGAAGCAAAGAAAGTCGGGTGCTCGCCCGCTTTGGCGGCGATGAATTCATTCTCATGCTGAGCGGATTGCAGGGTAAATCCAATGCCAGCGCGGTGGCGAAAAGAATCACAGAAAGCTTGTCCGAAGCGTTTTTGATTGCCGTGGAAACCCCTGGCCAGGGGGTTGTCCCTCATGAAGTGTATGCGAGTGTAAGTATGGGCGTATCCGTTTTCCCTGACGACGGTAACAGCGCGAGTGAGTTGTTGAAAAACGCGGACATCGCCATGTATGAAGCCAAAAAAGCAGGTAAAAATACTTACCGGTTCTATGCCCCGGAAATGAATCAAAAGGCGCTGCGGTTACTGGAGCTAGAAACCCGGTTAAGAACGGCGGTAGAGCGGCAGGAGCTGGTTTTGAATTATCAACCCCAGATCCGTCTGAGTGATGGCCGGTTTATGGGCGTCGAGGCTTTGCTGCGCTGGCGCAACCCAGACCTGGGTGACATTTCGCCAGCGGAATTTATTCCGGTGGCGGAAAAAACAGGATTAATTGTCTCTATTGGCGCCTGGGTGATGAAAACAGCGTGTGCACAGGTTAAGTCCTGGCAGAGACAAGGCTTGCCACCGCTAAAAGTAGCGGTCAATTTGAGTGGCGTGCAGTTCCGCCGCGGTGATCTCGTCAAGCTGGTTGCCGGTGTGTTAGCCGAGACATGTCTGTCGGCTGATTTGCTAGAACTGGAGTTGACAGAGAGCGTGGTCATGGACGATGTCGAAACCAGCATCAACACCTTTCAAGAACTAAAGGAGTTGGGAGTGGCGATTTCAATTGATGATTTTGGTACCGGCTACTCGTCCTTGAGTTATTTGAGCCGCTTTCCAATCGATACCCTGAAAGTTGATCAATCATTCGTGCAGGGCGTGGGGGTTGATGCGAATAATACGGCTATCACCAAGGCCATTATCGCGATGGCCCATTCCTTAGGTTTTGAGGTGGTGGCCGAGGGTATAGAGGAAGTGCATCAGCTGACGTTGTTGAAAGCGGAAAACTGTGCATTCGGGCAGGGTTGGTTGTTTGGAAAACCCCTGCTCGGTGAGCATATACCGGAGTTTATTAACGACTTTTCGGCGCGTGATTTTTTTACGGTTTGAGCTTCAAGATGGGAGCTTCGCCGACCGAAGAATACGCGATAGTGCGAAAAGTTCCACCAAATATCGTGACGCCCAACTTGAACAATGCGAGAAGGGTGAATTATGAGTTATTCCGTCAAACCTAGCCGGTTTGTAACGGCGAAAACATCTGTACTGGATGCTTGCGACCGAAGCGTCGTATTCGGTGTCGGCATAGTCCTCCTGGTTGTGGGGTGGATCGATGTGGCCTGGTCCAATGACGAAAATATGGTGGACTTTGATATTGAAGCCTTGATGGATATCGAGGTGACCTCGGTTAGCAAACAGGTTCGCAAACTGTCCGACAGTGCCGCCGCGATTTTCGTTATTACCCAGGAAGATATCCGCCGTTCCGGCGCAACCAGTGTGCCCGACGTTCTGAGACTGGCGCCTGGCATCAATGTGGCGCGCATAGATGGCAATAAATGGGCGGTTTCAGCCCGTGGCTTCAATGGCCGCTTCGCCAATAAGTTGCTTGTGCTAGTGGATGGGCGCACGGTGTATTCCCCGGCTTTTTCTGGTGTTTACTGGGAAGCCAGCGATTTGATGCTTGAAGATATTGAGCGAATCGAGGTAATCCGTGGTCCGGGTGCTACTTTATGGGGCGCCAACGCGGTCAATGGTGTGATTAATATCAGTTCACGACATGCCGCCGATACCCAGGGTTCTCTGGTGACGGCAATGCTTGGTGACGAAATCCAAGGGGCGGTTGCTGTACGCGCGGGCCGCCGGTTTGCGGAAAATAGTTATGCGCGCATTTACCTCAAGACCACCGAACGTGACGAAACCGAACGAGAAAGCGGGGGCGACGCTGGTGACGAGGGAGATGCTCAGCGTGGCGGTTTTCGTGTCGATCTGCAACCATCCTATAAGAATACTTTCACTTTCCAGGGTGATTTTTACCGGGGAAATTTTGACCAGCAATTGCTGCTGCCCGATCTTGCTCCCCCTTTCGTGAATTTTTTAAATGACACGGTTGAAACCGATGGTTGGAATTTTCTTGGTCGTTGGCGCCATACACAATCGGCGGATTCGGAATTTACCCTGCAGGCCTACTATGATTTTAATAACCGCAATGAGGGGTTCGCGGACCAGACCGATAAAACTATGGATTTTGAGTTGCAACACCTCATTGCAGGGTGGGACAAACATCATGTTATCTGGGGATTGGGCTATCGGTATTTCGAGACAGATTTCAATGGCAACGTGGCCGCAGTGCTCGGTGATACCAGGCGAGATGACGAAGTTTTCAGTTTCTTCCTTCAGGACGAAATCACCCTTGTTAGTGACAGGCTTTGGTTAGCGCTGGGCAGTAAATTTGAGCGTAATGATTACACCGGTACGGAAATACAACCCAGTGTGCGATTGATGTGGTCGCTCGCGGACAATCAAAAGTTGTGGCTGGGCGCTTCTCGGGCCGTGCGTGTTGCGTCCCGGGTTGAACACGATGTGGATTTTCTGCAAACCGTGGTTCCTCCCGTGCCGCCTTTTATCCCGCCGGTTGTCGTCCGGCTGATTGGTGACGATGGTTACGACTCAGAGCAGCTGATTGCCTGGGAGGGCGGTTATCGCGTCACCGTTGCGGGATCGCTGATGCTTGATTTTGCCGCTTTCTACAATGACTACGACGACCTACGCTCCGTTGGGCTGGAGCCCCCGGTATTCATGGGTACCCACGTTCAACAATCTATACGCTTTAATAACAAACTGTCGGGTGATACCCATGGTTTTGAGCTGTCCGCAGTGTGGCAGCCTACCGAAACCTGGCGCTGGGATCTGGTCTACGGCTATCTGGAGCAAAACTTTGATACACGTAACGCCACGGATAAGTTGCAAAATGGCGAGGCCCCACGCCACCAGGTTTCCCTGCGTTCCCAGTACGATCTTACCAATAATGTCGAACTTGATGTCTGGCTTCGTTATACAGATCAAGCACATGCAGTTGATGGCCGAAATGAAAGCGTGTACCAAATTGACGCTTACCTGAGCGCGGATGTACGCCTTGCCTGGCGACCAAATAAAAACCTGGAGTTGGCTTTGGTCGGTCAGAATCTGCTTGATCCGGCTCATCCAGAGTATATCGAGGAGTCTTTTACCCTGCCGACGGAAATAGAAAGGAGTGTTTCTTTTAAAATAATGTGGCGGCCCTGGTAAGGGGTTTGCCTGCTAATAGAGTAAAGTTTAAATGCTTAGCAAGCGATTGACGTTTTTTTTGCTCGTTCTGTGTGGCGCAAAAGCATATGCGCAACCGCAGGCAATGGAAGCGCATCGCTTGCTGGCGGCTTTCACTTTAAATTTTGCGCGCTTCTCTGAATGGCCTGCACGGGTCTATGCCAGTAACCACGCGCCCTTCAGGGTTTGCGTGATGGGAGAAGAATCCCTCGCCCACGCATTTCAACCGCTGACAAAAAAAAGTATTGGTTCGCACCCGATAGAGGTACAAACAAGTGTGTGGTTGGAACGGCCCCAAAATTGCCAACTGATCTTTGTGCAGCGCACCGAACGAGAAGCGCTAGGCAGATTATTCGCAGCCATTGCTGACTTACCCGTGCTGACGATTGGTGAGATGCCGGGATTTACCGATACCGGTGGCGTCATTAACCTTTTTACTGAACACGAGCGCATGGTATTTGAGGTTGACTTAAGCAATGCGCGCCGAGCCAACATCAAGCTGAGCTCGCGGCTCCTCAAACTTGCCGAGCACGTCAAAGAGTAGGGGGTGGATTTTGATTCGGTTTGAGAACATTCCCCTGCGGTTGAAGCTCGTGGGCATTATGTCTCTCACCGCGGCGCTGGCTTTGGTGCCTGCAGTCTGGTTTGCCGCTATTACCGTGAGAGAAAGCGAACTGCGGGAATTGCGTGCCGAATTGCGGCAATTAGCCAGCGTGATCGCCTGGAACAGTGCGGCGAGTATCGCTTTTCAGGATCAGTCGGCGGCACGGGAGACGCTATCGGCGTTAAAGGCAAACCCCGATATTGTGTTTGCAAGGCTTTATGTACAGCCCGATATTGCCAGTCATGGCGGGCACTCGGAAGCAGAACACAGTTTTGCGGATTACAAGGTATCCGGCTTTCCAGATTACGGCTTGGAGCATTTGTTTGACGCAGAATCCGCTGTCTCTCGGGATCAAGCGATCCATGATCTGATCGAAACAAAGCAAGAGATATTAGTTGAAGCGAATGACTTGATGCATTTCACGCAACCGGTGCTGCTGGACGAGTCGGGAATTGGCGCCTTGCATATCGTAGCGTCAAAACAGCGCCTGCTGGAGCATTTGCGGGAATACCTGACGGTCGCATTGATTAGCGCGGCGCTGGTCGTGGTTTCTGTGCTGGCTATTGCGTGGTATTTGCAACGAATCATTACCTCGCCCCTGTTGAAGTTGACCAAATCGATGGCGGAGGCTTCCGAAGACATTCTCCATGTCCCGTCCTTATCTGGTGAAGAGGAGAGAAAGGATGAGGTCGGAGAACTCTATCGTGGTTTTAGCTTGATGCTCGATGAGGTCCGCGGCAGGGAAGCTGCGCTGCAGTCGTACCGGAGCGATCTCGAAGTCCTGGTTGCCGAGCGAACCGCGGACTTGTCGGCGACCAATGATCGACTGCAGTCCACGATAGCGGCGTTGGCGGAAGCAAAGCTAATGGCAGAATCAGCGAGCAAAGCTAAATCACAGTTTCTCGCCAATATGAGTCATGAGATCCGCACGCCCATGAACGGCATGTTGGGGATGGCGGACATCCTGGCGGATACCGATGTGGATAAAATACAAAGCCGTTATATCAACAATATTAAGAATTCCGGGCAGGCGCTACTTGCTATCGTTAACGATATTCTCGATTTTTCAAAAATCGAGGCCGGTAAGTTGGTGCTGGAAAATGTTGGCTTTAATTTTAATGACTTGCTGGACGATACCTGCGGTCTGTTGAACGAAACAGCGGTCACAAAGGGGATTAAGTTGATCCATGCCGCGCCTCTTGAACAACTTTGTGCGGTGTACGGTGATCCCACGCGACTGCGTCAGGTGTTGACCAACCTGATTGGTAACGCCATTAAGTTTACCGAGCGGGGGGAGGTGGCGGTTGCGACAAACCTGGTTGAAGAACTGGACGATCGACTGCGTTTGAAAATTGAAGTGAAAGACACGGGCATTGGCATCACCCAGGATAAACTGAAAACCATATTCGAGGCGTTCAACCAGGCTGATGGCACCACTTCCCGACGTTTTGGCGGCACTGGACTTGGCTTGAGTATTTCTTCTCAACTGGTGCGGTTGATGGGTGGCGAGTTAAGTGTCAACAGCTCAGTTGGCGTGGGTAGTACCTTTTCATTTGTGATTGAGTTGGAGAAGCAGGAAGCCCACGAGGTGGACCTCAACAGCGAAGTCAACGATTTTACTGGGCGCACAGTGCTGGTGGTTGATGACGACGCCGCCAGCCGGGAAGTGCTGGTGCAGTATCTGCGTAACTGGAAAGCGAAAGCTGTCGAGGCATCCAGTGGTTTGGAAGCTTTGAGGCTATTGCGCGAATCCGGTCAGTCTTTCGACGTGTTGCTATTGGATTTGATCATGCCCGGTATGGACGGTGTGGAGTTGGCAAGAGCGGTGCGGGCGGACCAAGGTCTACGTGATGTGGCGATAGTATTGCTCGGTTCTGAAAGCCTAACGGCACAGAAGGAAAGGATGCGGGTGGGCTTTGCTGGTGTGTTGGCAAAGCCGATTAACAGAAAAGACCTCCAGATTTGCCTGCGGAGTGTGTTTGAAAACCATTCGAAAATCACACCTGTTGTTGGCAAAGGTGCTACCAGTACCGAAGGAGGACGCGTGCGGGCATTCAGTGGCAAGGTGCTGGTTGCCGAGGATAACCCAATTAACCAGGAAGTCGCTAAGACCATGCTTGAAAAAATGGGACTGGAAGTCGACGTGGCTGCCAATGGTCGGGAGGCAGCGAATGCCCTGTTTGGTGGCGATTACCACTTGGTGCTGATGGATATTCACATGCCGGATATCGATGGCATCGAATCGACGTTCATGATCCGTGAATGGGAGCAGGATAAAGACCGGCATATTCCGATTGTGGCTTTGACTGCCAATGCCATGACCGGTGATCGCGAGCGTTTTCTGGAAAGCGGTATGGACGACTACCTAAGCAAGCCATTTTCTCAGGATGATCTGGCGGGCCTGCTGGCAAGGTGGGTTCCAGTGGCTGTATCAAGCGAGACGGGGGCCGCCGACGGTGAAACGGCTAATGATGTGAGTCCGAGCGAGGCGTGTACCCTAAAAGATCGGCTGGACGACGACGATGAAACAGACATTCTCGATCTGGACGCTTTTGCGCAACTGGAAAATCTTTACAGCGAGGAGCCCGACAAGCTTGCGCACATAGTGGAGCTGTTTATCCAGGTGGCTCAAAACCTGCAGAATGACCTGCATAAATTTATTACCGAGGGCAATGCGGAAAAAATACGGGAAACGGCCCATTCGCTGAAATCCTCCTGTGGCAATGTGGCGGCGCTACGGTTGGCGAAATCCTGCGCGGTGCTTGAGCGGGCGGGCGGCAGTGGCGATCTGGAACTTTCCAGGGATCAACTGGAAATAGTGAGGATCGAGTATGCCAAGGCCAGCGAGGCTCTGCGAACGGCGGTAGGCTGAATGCGAGTTAGCTGAATATCCAGATGGTTGGGTCGCTGACTGCTTCTTTTCGATCCAGCGCCTGTAGCCCTTTGACGCAGCGAATCACCAGCCAAACCCGTGTAAACAGCAGAATCAAACAGCCTGCCAGCACCCGCGTCATCAGCGCTCCAATAACCCCGCATAACACACCTATCCAGAATGTTCCTATCTGAAACTGGTAATGGCTTTGCAGCCAGACCGGCGCGGAGCCGCGATTGATGTAAGCCATTGCCAGGCCGACGATACTGGTCCTTCCAAAGATGGCGCTAACCAGATTAGAGGGTGTAAACCGCGCTTTGCGGAACCGGTATCTTCGGCATCTTCGGCATCTTCGGCATCTTCGG
>DLXZ01000028.1:6680-6894 GCA_003448675.1 Porticoccaceae bacterium | reverse complement strand
ATTGGGCAAATGATCTCCTTTGCGATCTTTGTCTGGTTTTGCGCCAAATTTGTGTGGCCTCCCATTATCAATGCCATGCAGGAGCGTGAGAAAAAGATTGCCGATGGGCTTGAAGCTGCCGATCGAGCGGTTCGCGATCTGGAACTGGCTCAGGACAGGGCCACGGAACAGATGAAGGAAGCCAAACAGGAAGCGGCTGGTATCATTGAGCAGG
>DLXZ01000028.1:0-6425 GCA_003448675.1 Porticoccaceae bacterium | reverse complement strand
TCAAGACGGCTGCCGAAGCGGAAATCGAGCGTGAGGTTAATCAGGCTCGGGAAGAGCTGCGCAATAAAGTTGCGTCGCTGGCCTTGGCTGGCGCCGAGCAAATCCTTCAGCGTGAAGTCAGCGACGCAGCCAACAGTGAGTTGGTTGACAGCCTGGCAGCCCAGCTTTAAGGATCGATTATGGCTGAATTAAGCACGCTGGCGCGGCCCTATGCCAAAGCGGCATTTGAACATGCCGCCGCAAGTAACACTCTGGCGTCATGGTCACAGGCCCTGGGTTTGCTTGATATGTTGGTGGCGGATGAGCGGATAGGCGTGCAACTACGCTCCCCTTCTTTGGCCCGGGATCAGCGCGCCCAGCTATTGATTGATATCTCTGGTGAGGATTTGGAAGCGCCGGTACGCAACTTCCTTAATGCTCTTGCCGAAAACGATCGTCTGCTTTTGTTGCCGGCGATTTTTGAACAGTTTCAAGCTCTCAAAGCCGATCACGAACGACTTGTGGAAGTCCAGGTGACCAGTGCGGCGCCCATTGACGACAGTCAGCGAGCCAAACTGGCGGAAGCCCTGGTTAAAAGACTGGGTCGCGAGGTCAACATCGAAGTGTCGATAGACCCGGGTTTGATTGGCGGCGCCATTATTCGTGCTGGTGATACCGTTATTGACGGCTCACTCCGCGGGCGACTGAATAAGCTCTCGGATGCACTACTCTCTTAGGATCGAGGAATCACGACATGCAGCAACTGAATCCCTCTGAAATCAGCGAACTGATCCGCCAGAGGATCGAAAAGCTCGATGTTTCTGCCGAAGCTCAGGATGAGGGAACCATTGTTTCCCTTTCCGACGGTATCGTCCGCATCCATGGTCTGCGCGACGTGATGTACGGTGAAATGATCGCATTTGATGGCGGTCTATACGGTATGGCCCTTAACCTGGAGCGCGATTCCGTCGGCGCCGTGGTGCTCGGCGATTACCTGCAGCTTGCCGAAGGTCAGAAAGCCCGTTGCACAGGCCGTATTCTTGAAGTGCCCATCGGCCCCGAGCTGGAAGGCCGGGTGGTCGATGCCCTGGGTAATCCCATTGACGGCAAAGGCCAGATTAACGCCAAGCTTACCGACGCACTGGAAAAAGTCGCGCCGGGCGTTATTGAGCGCCAGGGGGTTGACCAGCCGGTACAAACTGGATTGAAAGCCATTGACGCCATGGTGCCGGTCGGACGTGGTCAGCGTGAGCTGATTATCGGTGACCGCCAGATCGGCAAAACCGCTATCGCCATCGACGCCATCATTAATCAGAAAGGCACGGGTATTAAGTGTGTTTATGTGGCTATTGGCCAGAAAGCTTCAACCGTTGCTGGTGTTGTGCGCAAGTTGGAAGAACATGGCGCCATGGATCACACCGTCGTTGTTGCGGCAACTGCATCCGACCCCGCCTCCATGCAGTACCTGGCGCCCTATACGGGATGCACCATTGGCGAGTACTATCGCGACCGCGGTGAAGACGCCCTGATCATTTACGATGATTTGACCAAACAGGCCTGGGCTTATCGTCAGATTTCCTTGCTGCTTCGCCGCCCCCCTGGCCGGGAAGCGTATCCCGGTGACGTTTTCTACCTGCACTCACGCTTGCTAGAGCGAGCGGCACGAGTAAACGCCGAATACGTCGAAGCGTTTACCAATGGCGAAGTCAAAGGTAAAACCGGCTCCCTGACGGCATTGCCGATCATTGAAACCCAGGCCGGTGACGTATCCGCGTTTGTACCGACCAACGTGATTTCCATCACTGATGGACAGATCTTTGTTGAAACGGACCTGTTTAACTCGGGTATCCGTCCTGCGATGAACGCGGGGCTCTCGGTATCCCGGGTGGGTGGTTCCGCGCAGACCAAAATCATCAAAAAGCTAGGTGGCGGAGTGCGTCTGGCTCTGGCTCAGTATCGAGAACTGGCGGCGTTCTCCCAGTTCGCCTCCGATCTGGATGATGCAACCCGCGAACAGCTGGAGCACGGCCAGCGGGTCACCGAGTTGATGAAGCAGGATCAGTATTCGCCCCTGAGTGTTGCTGAAATGGGGGTTTCACTTTACGCCGCGAACGAGGGTTACCTCAAGGAAGTGCCGGTGGCCAAAGTCGGTGAATACGAAGCGGCACTGCTGGCTTATATGAACAGTGAGCATAAGGATCTTCTGGATCGCGTCAACGAAAATGGTGACTGGAACGATGATATCGAGGCCGGTTACAAGGCGGCGCTGGATAAATTCGCCACGACCCAAAGCTGGTAAGGCGATAGGCTTGGGTTTAGGACCTCTAGTGGATTGCACCCCGGGAAATTAGACGATGGCGATCGGTAAAGAAGTAAAAACCAAGATTAACAGCGTCACCAGCACTCAGAAAATTACCAGTGCCATGGAGATGGTGGCGGCCAGTAAAATGCGCCGCGCCCAGGATCGCATGTCGCTGGGTAAGCCCTATGCCAAGCGTATACGCTCCGTCATCGGTCACATCGCCAATGCTACCAGTGAATACAAGCACAAATATCTCGAAGAGCGTGATGTCAAGCGCGTAGGCTATATTCTTGTATCGACGGACCGCGGCCTCTGTGGCGGTCTGAATATCAACCTGTTCAAAGCCCTGCTTAAAAACATGCAGGAGTGGGCCGATCAGGATGTGGAAATGGATATCTGTGCTATTGGCGGCAAAGCTTCCAGCTTTTTCGGCGGTATTGGCGCTAATGTGGTAGCAACGGTGAAAGACATGGGTGATGAGCCGGTTGCTTCTGAATTGATTGGCAGCGTCAAAGTCATGCTCGATGCTTACGATGACGGTCGACTGGACAAGTTGTATCTGGTGTCCAATGAATTCGTCAACACCATGACACAGTCCCCTGTCATTGAACAGCTCCTGCCGTTGTTGCCAGAGGAAAACGAGGAATTCAAACATCATTGGGACTATATCTACGAGCCCGATGCCAAGGAACTGCTCGACGGGTTATTGGTGCGCTATGTGGAATCCCAGGTGTACCAGGGTGTGGTGGAAAATAAGGCCTGTGAGCAGGGCGCTCGTATGATTGCCATGAAAAATGCGACCGAAAATGCGGGTGAGCTCATCAACGAACTGGAGCTCCTGTACAACAAAGCCCGACAGGCAGCCATTACCCAGGAACTTTCAGAGATTGTCAGTGGCGCGGCAGCGGTCTGATCGTGTCACCTAACTTAACTATCAGCACAAACGCCAAGCGAGAAAATAGAGGAACCGGAAATGAGTAGCGGACAAGTCGTGCAAATCATTGGTGCTGTGATCGATGTGGAATTCCCACGGGATCAGGTCCCGAATGTTTACGATGCGCTGACCGTCGAGGAGAAAGGTCTGACGCTTGAAGTCCAACAGCAACTGGGTGACGGCGTGGTTCGTACCATTGCCATGGGTTCTTCCGAGGGTGTTAGCCGCGGCCTCCCCGTCGCCAACACTGGCGCACCGATAAAGGTGCCGGTTGGTCAGGGCACCCTGGGTCGTATTATGGATGTACTGGGTACGCCTATCGATCAGGCTGGCGAAATTGACGCAGCTGACCATATGCCCATTCACCGCAAGCCGCCCACCTACGCCGAACAATCTTCCTCGGTGGACCTGCTGGAAACCGGCATTAAGGTAATTGATTTGATCATGCCTATCTCCAAGGGTGGCAAGATCGGTCTCTTCGGGGGTGCCGGTGTTGGTAAAACCGTTACCCTGATGGAGCTGATACGTAATATCGCCATGGAGCACTCCGGTTTCTCGGTATTTGCTGGTGTGGGAGAGCGTACCCGGGAAGGTAATGACTTCTATCACGAGATGAAGGAGTCTAATGTACTTGATAAAGTGGCCTTGGTGTACGGCCAGATGAATGAGCCCCCCGGCAACCGTCTACGCGTGGCCCTCAGTGGTCTGACCATGGCGGAATACTTCCGTGACGAAGGCCGCGATGTACTGATGTTCGTGGACAACATCTACCGCTATACCCTGGCTGGTACCGAAGTATCCGCACTTCTGGGTCGTATGCCCTCGGCTGTGGGTTACCAGCCGACCCTGGCTGAAGAGATGGGTGTACTTCAGGAGCGTATTACGTCCACCAAGACTGGCTCCATTACCTCCTTCCAGGCGGTATACGTGCCCGCGGATGATTTGACCGACCCCTCACCCGCCACCACCTTTGCTCACCTGGATGCGACCCTGGTACTGTCCCGTCAAATTGCCGAGCTGGGTATCTACCCGGCGGTAGACCCCCTGGATTCCACGTCGCGACTGCTGGACCCTCTGGTCATTGGTCAGGAGCACTATGAGGTAGCCCGTGGCGTTCAGTCGGTACTTCAGCGCTACAAAGAGCTACGCGACATTATTGCCATTCTGGGCATGGACGAACTGTCCGAGGAAGATAAATTGGTCGTGGCTCGAGCGCGTAAAATCCAGCGCTTTCTGTCCCAGCCCTTCTTTGTGGCGGAAATCTTTACCGGTAGCCCCGGTAAATATGTGCCGGTTAAAGACACCATCGCCAGCTTTAAGGGCATACTCGATGGTGACTACGACGACTTGCCCGAACAGGCTTTTTACATGGTCGGTTCCATCGAAGAAGTGGTGGAAAAAGCCAAAGAGATGTCCGCCTGACGGCCGCCTGACTTGCGGAGAGAGCATTAATTATGGCGATGACAATTCACTGCGATATCGTCAGCGCAGAAGAGGAAATGTTTTCCGGCCTGGTGGAAATGGTTATTGCCACCGGATCCCAGGGGGAACTCGGCGTTGGCTATGGCCATGCGCCGCTGTTAACGGAGCTCAAGCCTGGTGCCTTGCGCCTCATTAAAGGTGAAGACAACGAAGAGGTGTTTTATCTTTCCGGCGGGTTTATTGAAGTACAGCCCGGTGTTGTCTCCATCCTTGCTGACACCGCCTTGCGTGCCGAATCCATAGACGAAGCCGCGGCCCTGGAGGCGCGCAAGCAGGCAGAGCATGACCTCAATAGTGAGCGCAGCGAAGTGAATTATTCACAGGCCGCCGCTCGACTGGCCGAAGCCAGCGCCCAGCTGCGAACCATCGAGGAGCTGCGTAAACGCGCCCGTTCTCTTGGTTAATGCTTTACATCCGCAGTGGTGCATAGAGTACGTAAAAGGCAGCAATAGCTGCCTTTTTTGTGCATGATAGAATTTCCTCTTGTGGCGCGTTGCTGTGCGCACTCGACATTTTATCTTTGCCCTTTGCGGGCGTTTTAGGGAGGTATTGGGGTATGGCCGTCGACGTGGTGATTCTCGCTGCCGGGCAGGGTAGCAGGATGCGCTCTGACCAACCTAAGGTATTACACCGACTGGCGGGCAAGCCCTTGCTGGGTCATGTTCTTGATACGGCGGCGGGGTTCGATGATGTACAAATTACCGTTGTCATTGGCCATGGCGCGGATAAAGTCAGATCCTGTTTTTCCGATCGGCAAATTAACTGGGTGGAGCAAGCCGAACAGTTGGGCACGGCCCATGCCGTGGAGCAGGCGCTTCCCTGCCTGCGGGATGGCGCCAGGACCTTGATCCTGTATGGCGATGTTCCTCTTATTGCGTTTTCTACTCTCCAGACACTGGTTGAGCAGTGTGAAGCCAATACGCTGGCGTTGCTTACCGCCCTGGTAACAGATCCAGGTGGCTATGGACGCATTGTTCGAGGTGCGAAAGGCGCCGTAGAGGCCATTGTTGAACACAAGGATGCGACACCGGATCAATTGGAAATTAATGAAATCAACACCGGGGTCATGTGCGTGGGTAGTGACCTGCTTCGGCAACTGCTGCCAAAAATCGGTAAGAACAACGCCCAGGAGGAATACTATCTCACCGACCTTATCAGCCTGGTAAGAGTCGAAGGCAAGGCAGTAGTAACGAGCGCCCCGGCTTCCTGGCTGGAAATAGAAGGTATTAATACCCGTGCCCAACTGGCTGCTCTGGAGCGGGCCCATCAAAAGCGCATAGCGGAGAGTTTAATGGCCGAAGGAGTAAGTTTTGCCGATCCGGCGCGCTTTGATTGCCGCGGTAGTTTAAGCACCGGCACCGATGTGTTTATCGATATTAACAGTGTTTTCGAAGGTGACGTGCAGTTGGGCTCTGGCGCTTTCATTGGCCCCAATTGTCATATTGCCAATGCATCGATAGGTGAAGGCGTGGTGGTAAAAGCCAACACTGTGATTGAAGGGACCCGAGATGCTCCGGTGATGCTGGCTAATGATGTTCAGGTGGGGCCCTTTGCCCGTTTGCGCGAAGGCACAAGGCTAGCCGCCGGTGTGCGTATTGGAAATTTTGTGGAAACCAAAAAATCCCAGCTGGGTGCTGGGAGCAAGGCCAACCACCTGGCGTATCTGGGTGATGCGGATATCGGCGCTGGCGTCAATATCGGAGCGGGCACCATTACCTGTAATTACGA
>DLXZ01000189.1:17571-17902 GCA_003448675.1 Porticoccaceae bacterium | reverse complement strand
CGAGGGAGAGATGGTGATACGTTGCCGCGGGCGATACCCTCGGGCAGGGCCGGTGGATGGAGTCTTAACCAGGCGAGGCCGATGACCAAAACGACCAGCACTAGCAGGGGGCCGTAGACCAGCCAGTTGCGTTTGTTTGCCATTAGGAGAAGTTTATCCTTGTTGTCGGTATTCCCGGGGAAATTGCGGGCCTAAGCATAACCCAAGCTAACGCCAGGCTATACGGGCAGATGTTGATAAGCGTCAGGCAGAATTGATTTGGCGGTATTCAGGCCGGGTTGGTCGCATTTGGGGGACGCTGACAGGAGATCAAGCGCTGTGTTCGGCCGGC
>DLXZ01000189.1:17084-17324 GCA_003448675.1 Porticoccaceae bacterium | reverse complement strand
CAGGCGCTGGATCCAGCAGCCAACGGCGATGCTTTGCCATGATCCCCAAAAACAGGGTGCTGTTAACTCGCGCATCGAGCCAACCCTGGAGTTTTGGCAGCGGCTGGCTTTGAAACCAGTCGACGTCGGTATTGGCGAACTGGCGGACAAAAGGAAAGATGGCAATATCGCCGTAGCTCAGGTGTTCGCCCAGCAGATAACGATGGTCGGTGAGCTGTTCCTCAAGTTTCTGCAGAAACT
>DLXZ01000189.1:406-16877 GCA_003448675.1 Porticoccaceae bacterium | reverse complement strand
TCCTCAAGTTTCTGCAGAAACTGTAAGCCCTCGGTTCTGGCGCCCGAGCAGTCTTCATCAGGAAAACGCTGGGGGTATTTATAGCGGTCGAGGGCGGCTTTGAAACTGCCGTCATTGTTGTCGATAAGCTGGCGGCATTTGAGTCCGATGCCACCTGTAGCCAAGGAATCAGCAGTCGGTGCCAGCCAGTTTTCCGGGTCATTTTGCCCCAACGCCCAGTCCATAATCGCCAGGCTCTCATCCAGCACCTGGCCGTCGGGGAGAAGCAGCACCGGTACGGTGCCCTTGGCTGAGAGGGCCAGCATCGCGGCTGGCTTGTCTTTTAACTCGACCTCGTTAATTTCCACCTGAATGCCGGCGCTCACCAGCGCCATGCGGGCGCGCATGGCGTAGGGGCAGCGGCGGAAGCTGTAGAGAAGGGGATAGTGGCTGGATGGCATGGTTTTGATGCCGCCCTCGCCAGTGTGGCTGGCGAGAGCGGAATGGTGGCAGGGAGGGAAAGAGGTTTACAGGTCGTAAAACCCTTTGCCTTCCTTCGCCAGCTTTGCCAGCAGCGGCGCCGGTTGCCAGTAGTGCTCGCCAAATTGTTCGGCGTATTTGCGGTAGGCCGCGACGATCTTGTCCAGGCCGATCTGGTCGGCCCAGAACATGGGGCCGCCCTTGTAGGCTGGAAAACCGTAGCCGTTGATCCAGATAATGTCGATATCCAGGGGACGGGCGGCAATGCCTTCCTCGAGGATAAGCGCCCCTTCGTTAATCATGGGGTAGAGGCAGCGCTCGAGAATCTCCTGATCGGACACCTCCCGTTGTTCGATACCCGCATCTTTCGCGCATTGGGCGATAAGCGCGGCGATCTCAGGGTCGGGGATGGCAGTGCGCCCGTCTTCGTATGTGTAGATGCCGGCCTTGGTTTTCTGGCCGTGGCGGCCCATTTCGACGATTTTGTCGATCCATACGGAATCGCGCTTTTCGATCTTGCCCGCCTTGCGTCGCTCTTCGCGGACCTTGTAGCCGACATCGAGCCCGGCCATATCGGCCATGGTGAAGGGACCCATGGGAAAGCCGTAGTCGTAGAGTACTTTGTCCACCTGCTCGGGCGTGGCGCCCTCTTCCACGAGAAAGGCTGATTCCCGGGTGCGGGCGTGTAGCATGCGGTTGCCGACAAAGCCGTCGCAGACGCCCACCAGGACACCGATTTTTCCCAGTTTCTTGGAAAATTTCATCACCGTGTTGATCACGTCATCGGCGGTCTTTTCACCCCGCACGTTTTCCAGCAGGCGCATCACATTGGCGGGGCTGAAAAAGTGCATGCCGATGACATCCTGGGGTCGGCCGGTGACGCTGGCGATCTCGTCCACGTCGAGGGTGGAGGTGTTGGTGGCCAGAATCGCGCCGGGCTTGCAGGTGGTATCGAGGGTTTTGAACACGTCCTTCTTGATGTCCATGTTCTCGAACACCGCCTCAATGACAATATCGACATCCTTAATATCATCGTAGGACAGCACCGGCTCGATCAGGCCCATGCGTTGTTCTACATCCGCCGGGCTGATGCGGCCTTTTTTGGCGGTATTCTCGTAGTTGCCGCGGATCACGGCCAGGCCCTTGTTCAGGTTCTCCTGACTCATGTCCAGCAATTTGACCGGAATGCCGGCGTTGGCGAAGTTCATGGCGATGCCGCCGCCCATGGTGCCGGCGCCGATTACCGCGCCGGTCTGGATGGTTCGTACCGGCGTGTCCTTGGGCAGGCCGGGCACCTTGGCCACTTCCCGCTCGGCAAAAAAGATGTGTTGCTGGGCCTTGGCTTCGGGGGAGGCCATCAATTCTTCAAACAGCTCCTGTTCCCGGGCCATGCCCTGGTCGAAGGGCAGCTCAAAGGCCGCGCGAATGGCTTTAATGATGTGGAAGGGCGCCAGAAAGCCTCGCTGCTTGCGGGCGATGCCGGCGGCGTAGTTGTCGAATACCGAACCGTCGGCGGGCTCCGGTTTAATGTCGCGGATGGCGCGCGGGCCTTTGCCCTCGGCGATCAGGTTTTCGGCGTAGCCAATGGCGGCTTCGAGCAGATCGCCTTCGATGATGTCGTCAACAATGCCCAATTCCCTGGCTTTAGGCGCCGGCACATGCCCCCCACCGACAATCATATCCAGTGCAGTTTGTGCACCGACCAGGCGGGGCAATCGCTGAGTGCCGCCCGCGCCGGGCAGAAGGCCCAGATTCACTTCCGGCAGACCTACCAGTGCGGTTGACGCGGCGACCCGGTAATGGCAGCCAAGCGCCACTTCCAGCCCGCCGCCCAGGGCGGTGCCATGAATCGCCGCGACGATGGGCTTGGCGGCGGTTTCCATGGTGCCGATCACCGGCACCAGGCCAGGCTCACCCAGGCCGGTGGCGAACTCGTTAATATCGGCCCCGGCAATAAAAGTGCGCCCCTCGCAGGCCAGAACAATGGCCTTGATATTGTCATCGGCCAGCAAGGTTTCCACGGATTCCTTGAGGCCGGCACGTACCGACTGGCACAGGGCGTTGACCGGCGGGTTGTTGACCTTGATGACGCCGATGGCGCCCTGGGTGGAATAAGTGACGGTGTCGGACATGGTAGAACCTCTATCTGATCGTTATTTGTGAATTTCTGAGCGTGCTCACACAGCGGCTAGCTGTGTGCCTTTAATGCGGCGACATAGTCCTCGGCCCGCTGGTGGGAGGCGATAATTTCCAGCAGCGTCAGGCCCTGGGGACTGCGAGCCTGCACATTGCGACCAGCGTCGACAAAGAACTCTAGAAAAGTCGCAAAATTCTCCGCCTTCATGCCCCGGTAGGCTTTTTCCAGTACGTGGAAGTCGGCATCGACGCCTTCCGGCGGCTGGAAGTCCAGAAAAGTGCGGATGCGCGCGTCGTCAAAAACCTCGCCGAGGACTTTTTGTTTGTCTTTACGTAGAACCATAATGGTGTTCGTTGCCCTGGTTAAAGTAGTTCGTTGAGTTTTTTCAGCAAAATTTCATTGACCTGCTGGGGATTGGCCTGGCCCTTGGAGGCCTTCATGATCTGGCCGACAAAGTAGCCCAGCATTTTCGGTCGTTTTTTCTCGTCGGCCTGGCGATAATTCTCCACTTGTTTTTCGCTGTTGGCGATGACCTCATCGACCATGGCCTCGATAGCGTCGCTGTCCGACACTTGTTTCAGGCCTCGGGCTTCGATAATGGTGTCCGGTTCGCCTTCACCCTGCCACATGGCCTCGAACACGTCCCGCGCCATCTTGTTGGAGATGGTGTTGTCCCGGACGCGCTCGATCAGCGCTGCCAGTTGTTTGGGCGTTACCGGCGCATCACCAATATTCCGTTCCTCGGCGTTCAGTTTGGCAGCCAGTTCGCCCATCACCCAGTTGGCGGCCAATTTGGCGTCGCCGCAATGCTCGGCTGCGGTTTCGAAGTAGCGGGCGGTATCGGCTTCCTCGCCGAGGATGCCGGCATCGTAGTCGGACAGTTGGTATTGCTCGATAAAACGCACACGCCGGGCGTCTGGCAGCTCCGGCAGGCTGGCCCGGATAACATCGATATAGGCTTGATCGATCTGCACAGGCAGCAGGTCGGGGCAGGGGAAATACCGGTAGTCGTTGGCTTCTTCCTTGCTGCGCATGCTGCGGGCGGTGTCGGTGTCACCGTCATAGAGGCGGGTTTCCTGGATGACTTTGCCGCCGCCCTCCAGGAGATCTATTTGGCGCGCGACCTCTTTTTCGATGGCTCGCTCCATAAACCGGAACGAGTTGAGGTTCTTGGTTTCGGTGCGCGTGCCCAAGGCCTGACCGGGCCGGCGCACGGATACATTGACATCGAAGCGCATGGAACCGTGGGCCATTAAACCGTCGCAGATGCCAAGTGAAGTGACGATGCCGTGCAGTTTTTTCGCAAAGGCCACGGCTTCCTCGGCACTGCGCATATCCGGCTCGGAGACAATTTCGATCAACGGTGTGCCGGCTCTATTGAGGTCAATGCCGGACATGCCATGGAAATCCTCGTGCAGGGACTTGCCGGCGTCCTCTTCCAGGTGGGCATGGTGGATGCGGATGGTTTTGCTGGAGCCGTCTTGCAGCTGGATATTGACGTGGCCGCCAACGGCGATGGGTTTTTCCAATTGGGTAGTCTGGTAGCCCTTGGGCAGATCCGGGTAGAAATAGTTTTTGCGCTCGAAGGCCGACAGCTCGCTGATCTCAGCCTCGATGGCGAGGCCGAACATGATGGCCTTGCGCAGGGCCTCTTCGCTGAGTACCGGCAGGGTGCCTGGCATGGCCAAATCGACGGCGCAGGCCTGACTGTTGGGCTCGGCGCCAAATTCCGTGCTGGCGCCGGAAAAAATCTTGGTGTGAGTATTTAGCTGGGTGTGGACTTCCAGCCCGATCACGGTTTCCCAGGACATGTGCGCGCCTCCTTACTCGATATCCGCCGGCTGGCGCTGGTGCCAGTCGGTGGCCTGCTGATAGCGGTGGGCGACGTTCAACATGCGCGCCTCTTGAAAATAATTACCGATCAGTTGCAGACCCACGGGTTTGTTATCCACCTGGCCACAGGGCAGGGACATGGCTGGCAGGCCCGCCAGGTTGGTGGCGATGGTGTAAATGTCTTCCAGATACATGGCCACCGGATTATCCCCCTTGGCGCCGAAGGCGAAAGCCGGGTTGGGGCAGGTGGGGCCGGCGATGATATCGACGTCTTCGAAAGCCGAGGCGAAGTCATTTTTGATCAGCCGCCGCACCTTCATGGCCTTATTGTAGTAGGCATCGTAATAACCCGCTGACAGACAGTAGGCGCCCACCAGGATACGCCGCTTGACCTCGTCACCAAAGCCTTCGGCCCGGCTGCGCTTGTACATATCCTGCAAATCCACCGGGTTATCACAGCGATAACCGTAACGGACCCCGTCGAACCTGGACAGGTTGGCCGAGGCTTCCGCCGGGGCGATTACGTAGTAGGCGGGTACTGAGAGATTGGCGTGGGGCAGGTCGATGTCTTTCAGGGTCGCGCCCTGACTTTCCAGTTCCCGCAGGGCATCGCGCACCGCCTGTTCGGTGGCGGGGTTCAGGCCTTCGTCAAAGTATTCCCGGGGCAGGCCGATGGTCAGCCCGGCAATGTCTTTATCAAGCGTGGCGCGGTAGTCGGGAATCTGCCGCTCGACGGAGGTGGAATCCCGGGTATCAAACCCGGCCATAACCCCGAGTAGTAGGGCAACATCCTCGGCCGTGCGGGCCATGGGGCCGCCCTGATCGAGGCTGGAGGCAAAGGCGATCATGCCCCATCGCGACACCAGCCCATAAGTGGGTTTCAGGCCGGTGATGCCACACAGCGCCGCCGGCTGGCGAATGGAGCCGCCGGTGTCGGTGGCGGTAGCACCCGGCGCCAGTCGCGCCGCTACCGCGGCAGCCGAGCCGCCGGAGGAGCCACCGGGTACACAGCCGGTGTCCCAGGGGTTTTTCACCGGGCCGTACCAGCTGGTCTCGTTGGATGAACCCATGGCGAACTCATCCATATTGGTCTTGCCCAGCACCACCGCGCCAGCGGCGGCAAACTTTTCCACCACGGTGGCATCATAAGGCGGGATGAAATTATCCAGCATTTTCGAGCCGCAACTGGTGCGTACACCCCGGGTGCAAAAAATGTCCTTGTGGGCGATGGGTACGCCACACAGGGAAGGGGCGCCGCCTCCCTGAGCCAGCAGCTTATCCGCATGAGCCGCGGCAGTCATGGCCGCTTCTTCGGTGACGGTAATGAACGAATTGTAGGCGCCGTCAAGGGCGGCAATGCGGTCGAGGAAATGCCGGGTCAGCTCGCTGCTGGAAAAATCGCCCGCTACCAGGCCATCACGTAATTCGGCCAGGGTTTTGTTGTGCATTACCGCTCCTGAAATTTTCGCTGCTTTGGGTGTTTTGATACCCGGTGAGTATTGCGATCAGCCGCCGCATAATGAAAACAAGTGCTGATATTCGAGAACCTTTTATTCAATGACTTTCGGTACCAGATACAGAGACTTCTCGGCGGCCGGTGCCAGGGGCTGGAAGTTGGCGCGCTGGTCTGTTTCAGTGACCGTGTCGGCTCGCAGTCGTTGCCGGGCGTCAAGGGGATTGGCCAGGGGTTCGACATTGCTGGTGTCGGCGCTTTGCAGCTGATCAACCAGCGACAGCACGTTGTTGATGCTGGTGGTGGTCGTCTCAATGTTTTCCTCGGTGATGGCAATGCGGGCCAGTTCACCCAGTTTTTCGATGTCAGCCCGGCTTATGGACATGATGTATGTGCGCCTCGTTCCGATGTTCGCAAAGGCGGGCTAAGGTAACACATTTGAACCTTGCTCTAAACACGCGCCATTGTTAAAGTTCGCCTCTTAGGGTCGCCGTGATAATGCGCTTCGCACAATAACCGCAAAAGAACTGCAAAAGCCCCGGCGGGCAGCTAATTTTCCTGGCCAGAGCGAATGCGCTCGAAGCATTGAAGAGTAATAATATCAGTATGTTAAAGCGCTTACGCGGGATGTTTTCCAACGATCTGTCGATTGACCTGGGTACGGCCAATACACTGATCTACATCCACGACAAGGGTATTGTGCTCAACGAGCCATCGGTGGTGGCCATCCGTCATCATCATGGTCAAAAGATGGTCGAAGCCGTGGGCGTCGAAGCCAAGCGTATGCTGGGGCGAACGCCGGGCAATATTAGCGCTATTCGGCCCCTGAAGGATGGGGTGATTGCGGACTTTAATGTCACCGAAAAAATGCTCCAGCATTTCATCAAGAAAGTGCATTCCCATAATCTGATTCCACCCAGTCCGCGGGTGCTGGTCTGTGTGCCCTGTATGGCCACCGAGGTGGAAAAAAGAGCGATTCGTGAATCCACCGAGGGTGCTGGTGCCCGGACTGTATACCTGATTGAGGAGCCTATGGCGGCAGCCATAGGCGCGGGTCTGCCGGTTGAAGAAG
Source organism: Porticoccaceae bacterium (assembly GCA_003448675.1). GTDB lineage: Bacteria > Pseudomonadota > Gammaproteobacteria > Pseudomonadales > Porticoccaceae > HB2-32-21. Next base: position 9,923 of record DLXZ01000189.1, on the reverse strand, counting down.
CCTGTGGGTCCATGGTGGTCGATATTGGTGGTGGTACCACTGAAATTGCCATTCTATCCCTGAATGGCGTGGTCTACTCAGATTCCATCCGGGTGGGCGGGGATCGCTTCGACGAGGCGATTACCAACTATGTGCGGCGCCGTTATGGCTCAGTGATTGGCGAATCCACCGCTGAAAGTATAAAAATGGAAATCGGCACGGCTTATCCGGGTAAAGAGGTCAAGGAGATCGACGTACGCGGCCGCAACCTGGCCGAGGGCGTGCCTAAAAGCTTTACCCTAAATAGCGATGAAATCCTGGAGTCGATCCAGGAACCCCTGGCCGCCATCGTCCAGGCGGTAAAGCGGGTGCTTGAGCAGTCGCCGCCGGAACTGGCCTCGGACATCGCTGAAACCGGTATCGTGCTTACCGGTGGCGGCGCCTTGCTGCGTGATCTTGATCTGCTGCTGACCCATGAAACCGGTTTGCCGGTGATAGTCGCCGAGGACGCGTTGACCTGCGTGGCTCGGGGCGGCGGCAGGGCTTTGCAGATGATGGATAAAAAACATCTGGACTTCCTTACCTCCTGACCGGTGATTTTCAAAGGATGATTGACCGCCTGGCGATGGCACTGATAACTCATAACTGAGGCGCTTGCGATCAAGAAACTGTTTTCGCCAAGCCTGTCTCCGCGCCGGATGCTGATACTGGTTCTATTGGCGCTCACGTTAATCCTGTTCGACGCACTGACTTCCTGGCTGAAACCCGCCCATCACTGGTTTGAGCAGGCCGCCCGACCCTTTTATTGGCTCACCAATCTTCCGTCGCGGCTCGGTGAATGGAGCGACGACAGCTTGACCAGTCGCGGCGAGCTCGAGGAAGAACGCGACCGACTGACCACAGAGTTGCTGGTTTACAAGGGCCAGTTGCAGCGCTTAGCCGAGTTGAGCGCCGAAAACCTGCGTTTGCGTAACCTGCTTAACGCCACGGAATTGTTATCCGATAAGGTCCTGGTCACCCAGCTTATCGGTGTTTCACCCGACCCAGTGAGTCATGTGGTATCCATTGACAGGGGCGGCGTGGACGGGGTCTACGTTGGCCAGCCAGTGATCGATAGTGAAGGCTTGATGGGGCAGGTGCTGAAGGTCTTTGATACCCACAGCCGCATTCTCCTGCTCACCGATTATCGCCATGCGGTACCGGTAAAAGTAGCCAGAAATGGTTTGAGGGTAATCGCCGAGGGTGTGGGTGATTTCCAGCAATTGAAGCTGCGACACGTTTCACCGACCTCGGATATTGAAGTTGGCGACGCCCTGGTCAGTTCGGGGCTGGGGGGGCGGTTTCCGGAAGGCTACCCGGTGGGAACAATACGTGAAATTATCCACGACAATGGCCGGGATTTCCTCGAAGTTATTGTAGAGCCCGCTGCCAAAGTGGATCGTAGTCGCCACCTTTTGCTGGTTTTCTCTGGTCACCAGCCCGTTAATCAGGGGCTGGCTTCGAGCGATGACTGAGCGCCAACCCTACTTGTTGCTTTTTATTAGTTTTTTACTGGCGCTATTGATCTGGTTATTGCCAGTGCGCGGCGAGCTGGCTTTCTGGCGACCGCCCATGCTGCTGTTATTGACGATTTATTGGCTGTTCATGGAAATTCGCTATATCGGTGTGATGTTTGCCTGGTTTTTGGGCCTGTTTGTCGACCTGATGTTTGGTCAGGTGCTGGGCCAGCACGCGCTGGCAATGTCTCTGGCCGTTTATCTGGTAATCACACAGCGGCAACGTCTGGGTCACTTTTCACTACCTTTCCAGTGCCTTTTTGTGGGGGCGGTGGTACTGGTCTACCAAATTGTTCTCCTGAGTGTCCGGCTCGCGGCTACCGATTTTGCCGGTAGCTCCCCCTTGTTGTATCCAGTTCTGGCGAGCGTGGCACTGTGGCCGTTGCTATGGCTCGGATTGCACAAATTGCAGCGGTTCGTGTCTTGAAGGCATGGGCCGCAGCCTTGTTTCCAGGTCCTGGGTTGCCGATCTGATGCGTTTTGTACTGGCGTCCGCTTCACCGAGGCGAATTGAACTGCTGCAACAGGTGGGGTTTTTACCGGGTAAGGATTTCCGAGCGCAAGCGGCGGATATCGACGAGACGCCGTTTCCAGACGAAGCCCCCGGGGCTTATGTCCGTCGGATGGCGGCCGGCAAAGCCCGAACGGTTTGTGAGCGCCTGCGGGCAACTGCATCGGACCAGAATGCTATATTACTACCCATACTGGCGGCGGATACCTCGGTAGTACTAGACGGCAGTATCTTCGGTAAACCCGAAGGTGAGGGAGAGGCGTTAGCGATGTTGCGAGCGCTGTCCGGCCGCTGCCATCGTGTACTATCGGCGGTGGCGGTATGTGCGCGACAAGAGCAGGCATTGGTTGAGCATTGTGTGCTCAGTGAAACGCGGGTTTGGTTTGCGGAGTTGAACGAGAATGATTGTCGGCAGTATTGGGCCACCGGTGAGCCGGTGGACAAGGCTGGCGCTTATGGCATTCAGGGCCGGGGCGGAGCCTTTGTCAGGTCGATTGAAGGGAGTTATTCGGGGGTGGTGGGTCTGCCGCTGGTGGAAACCCTGGAGTTATTGAACAGATTTGGCATCGGGTGTTGGAATGCCTGAATGCCTGGGGAAAATTACCGGGATATGAAAGCAGAAATACTGGTTAACGTGGCACCCACTGAAACCCGGGTCGCACGGGTGGAAAACGGTGTGTTGTTGGAGTTGGCTATTGAGCGTACCAACAAGCGCAGTCTGGTCGGTAATATTTACCGGGGTACGGTAGCGAGGGTGATGCCTGGCATGCAGGCGGCTTTTATTGACATCGGGCTGGAAAAAGCCGGTTTTATTCACGCCAGCGATGTTGCGGGTCAGCCCCTGATTCAGAATGACGAAGACGGTCCCAATGGCGCGAAGCCCGACATCCGCCAGCTCTTGCATGAGGGTCAACAGGTTTGTGTCCAGATTCTCAAGGAACCCATGGGTACCAAGGGTGCCCGCCTGACAACTCAACTATCGGTCTCATCCCGCTATCTGGTCTATATGCCGGATTTGGATCACATCGGTATTTCCCAACGCCTGGAGCAGGAGGAAGAGCGGGAGCGCCTGCGTGAACAACTGGAACGGGCCATTGAAACGGGCAACATGAAAGAGGAGGGTGGCGGTTATATTATCCGAACGGTCGCGGAGGGTATTACCGAAGGGGAATTACGCATCGACCTGGAATACCTCCATCGTTTATGGGGGCTGGTGAAAGAGCAGCTCCAGAAAGCACCGGCGCCGTCGAATATCTATCAGGATTTGCCCCTGGCGTTACGCACAATGCGTGACGTTGCGATGCAGGAGGTCGAAATTGTGCGGGTTGATTCCCGTGGTGTATTCAAGGAAATGTGCGATTTTGCCCAGCGCTTCTGCCCCGAGGTGTTGCCGCGCCTCGACTATTATAGTGGCCCGCGGCCCTTGTTTTACCTCTATGGCGTCGAGGACGAAATCAGTAAGGCCCTTGAGCGCAAGGTATACCTGAAGTCCGGAGGGCATCTGGTGTTTGACCAGACCGAGGCGATGACCACCATAGACGTTAATACCGGCGGGTTTGTTGGTCGCCACAGCCTCGAAGAAACCATATTCAAAACCAATCTCGAAGCCGCGGTGGCCATTGCCCGTCAGTTGCGGTTGCGTAACCTTGGCGGCATTATCATTCTCGATTTTATCGACATGAAGGATCCCGAGCATCAGCGCCAGGTATTGCGACGCCTGGAAAAAGCTCTGGAAAGCGACCGGGTGAAAATGAAGGTGACCGGCGTCTCGGAGCTGGGCCTGGTGGAGATGACCCGCAAGCGCACCAGTGAAAATATCCAGCAGGTGCTGTGCGAACCCTGTGAAGTCTGTAACAGTCGGGGTTATCTCAAGTCGGCGGAAACCATATCTTACGACATCATGCGAGAGATTCTCGGTGCCGCCAAATCCTACGAGAGCGATAAAGTTCTCGTGATTGGCGCGCCACTGGTGATCGAGCGTTTATTAAACGAGGACGCCAAGCATGTGGAGTCGTTGGAAAATCACATTGAACGGCAGGTAGAGTTCAGGGTCGAATCCACCTATAGCCAGGAACAATATGACATCATTCCGGTATAAGTTTCTTCTGGTCTTAGCAGGGAGCCGGATTTATTGAATGTGCGCCGCTGGGCGGCACGACTGAGCCGCTTTCTTATTTCCGCGGCCGTGGTTCTTTTGATTGCGACCGCGGTTATGGTCGTGCTGGGAAGGCAGCTCCTGCCTTCCATTGACAGTTACCGTAGTGATATCGACAACTTTCTGTCTCGACAGTCTGGGCTGGTCGTTAGCACGCATTCCCTCAGCGGCTCATGGGCTCGCCTGTCACCACGTGTGGTGGTGAGGGGGCTGTCTATCACCACCCCCACCGGCCAGGATGCCGGTGAAGCGAAGGTGTACCCCGACCACCATACCCCCGGTGCGATCCACGTTGAGCGCCTGGTGTTGGAACTGGATTTGTTGCGCAGCCTGTTTGCTGGTGAGCCAGTCTGGAACGAGCTAAGCCTTGGGAATATCGCGCTAAACCTGCTGGAACAGGAGGATGGCGCCTGGTCACTGGAAGGCCTGCCGCCGTTGGCGGCGGACGGAGCCGGGGCCGACCCTTCAAATGCGCCTCGGCTGGTAAAGCGTCTATTGTTAAATCGTTTCGTCGGTGTGGAAAAGGTCTCCCTCAACCTGGGATTTTATTCCGGGGTTCGGGCATTGGTGAACTTAAGCGACCTGAAGCTGGAGAACGAAGCGGGTTTTCACCGAATTACCGCCGGGCTGGGTTTTGACGATAAACCGGCTTCGGCGCAATTGATTGTCGAAGCCAGGGGGGATATCGCCAGCCCCGAGGCCGCCGAGGGTGAGGCTTATCTTGCATTACAGGGGATCAATTTCAGCGGTTCCCTGCGCGCCATGGTCGGTCAGTGGTTTCCCGAGCTCGTGGCCCGAATGGGTGACATTGAATCGGAGCTGGCAAGCGAGATCTGGTTGCGTCGCAATCCATCGGGTGAGGTCGATCTGGTTGGTCGGGTTGAGGCGGAAGAAATCCCCTTGAGCTGGGCTGCGGATCTGCCGCCTGTCCAAAATCTGAGTGCCCAGTTAACGGGGTGGTTTCAGCCCGGCGAAAACTGGGGTCTGCGCTGGCAGAACCTCGACCTCACATGGGCCGATACGGCCATTCAACCCCTCAACTTTGTGTTCAGTCAGCGGGTGGGCGCCCGCTGGAGCGAGATTTCGCTGGCCGCCAACCACATTAACCTTGCCACCCTCAAGCAGGCGCTGGTATCGACGGGCCTGGCAACCGGGGACGGTGGGGAAATACTCGGTGCTCTGGATCCAAAGGGGCGGCTGGTGGATCTGCACATCGATCTGGATTTGAATCAAGGTTTTCCCCTTCAGTCCCTGCGCAGCCGCATTGAGCACCTGGATACCAGTGCCTGGGCTGGCGCGCCAGCAACTCGCAAGCTCAGTGGGTATTTATCCTGGCAGGGGGACCGAGGCTCTTTTGATCTGGACAGTCCCGGTGGCTTTGCCATGCATTATCCCGGCGTTTATGAGGAATTTATGCACTACGGTGCCAGCCGGGGCCGTGTGGATATTCTATGGCATCGAGAATCGGCGGCCCTGAAAATAGGCGGTGGTCCCATTGCCATTGAAGGGAAAGGAGATGAGGGGCGGATTCGCGCCTATCTGGCCCTGGATATACCTCTTCAAAAAGGTCCGGCGCCGACCATGTGGCTGTTGGCGGGTATCCGGGGCAGTCACTCGCGCCATATGGATCAATACCTGCCCAGTGTTCTTGAGCCTGGCCTGAGGGGCTGGCTCGACCGTGCGGTAGGTGACGCTGCTCTGGTCGAGGCCGGTTTCCTGTGGCGTGGCTCCCTGCTGCGGGACAAAGGGCCTCGGCCCAGTATCCAGGTGTACGCCAAAGTGGCGGACGGGACGGTGGACTATGACCCTGGCTGGCCCCGACTCACCGACCTGTCGGCTTATATCACCGTCGACAATGGCAGATTAAAAGGCGAGGTGAGCTCGGCCCGTCTAGGTGATAGCGGCCGGGTGCGGCTTCACTCCGCTCGGGTGAGCACTTCCCCTGGTCCGTTGTTGTCGGTAAAAGCTCAAGTCAGTACGCCATTGGCGGCCGCGACGAATATCCTGCTGGCATCACCTGTCCGGGAGCGAGTCGATATGTTGACTGATTGGCGTTTTCAGGGCAGTGCCGGGGTTCAGCTCGACCTGGCTATTCCCCTTGGAAGTGAGCGGCATGGTGAGCATTATCGGGTGGTGGCTGACATTAATCAGGGGCGGATGGAGCTCTTGGATTTTCCCCTGGTGTTTGAGTCTATTTCCGGGCAAGTTGCCTACAATGATGAGCAGGGTTTGCATGCATCAGGCCTGAAAAGCACACTCTGGGGTCAGGCCCTGGCAGCGACGATCAGCACCACCGACGGAGAGACGCGGATCGAGTCCAAGGGCCGTTACGATATCGCTCGTGTACCGCCCTGGCATCCACTGCTGGGCAATCAGGTTTCCGGTGAAAGCGATTATCAGGCGGTATTTGTGGTGCCCGTCATCGGCTCACCCTACCTGAATTTCAGTTCTTCTACCGAAGGACTGGTTTTAGCTTTGCCCGAGCCCCTGGGTAAAGCTGCGGAAGCAATTTGGCCACTGACAACAACAGTGAGTTTCGCCGAACAGCTGAGTATCGATGGTCGCCTGGGGGAAGATATTGGGTTTAGTTTGCGACTGGATGACGGCCGGCTGGTGGCGGGGCAGGTGGCGCTGGGAGGGACTGAGACCCGGGTGGCTGGCCTCACGGGAGTTTCGCTGATCGGACAAACTCCAAAGATCAATATCGATGCCTGGCTGGAAGCTTCCCAGATCCTGGAAGCATCGGCGAACGAGCCATATGAGCCAGGTTTGCCGCGACTCGCTCCCCGGTTTTCGTTACAGGTCGGTGAACTGATCTACCGAGGTCTGTCTGTCAGCCACTTTGAAGCCACCGGTGTTTACGATCAACGTGGACTTGATGTTTACGTGGACAGTAAGACGTTGGCTGGTCAGATTGTCGTGCCGACCATGACTGATCAACCCATTGTTATGGATCTTAATTATCTCACCCTGCCGGAACCGGACCTGGACAGTGGCGGGGGCTTCCTTGACAGTCTTGAGCCGCGGGGCTTTCCGCACCTTAAATTCGCCACGGGGGGTATACGCATTGGTGATGAAGAATTGGGTGAGATAGCTTTTTTGATGAAGCCTCTGGACGACGGTGTGGAGTTGAGCCAGATCGACGCTGAATTGACCGGTATCGACATCGGCGATTTGCCTGGTGGTGTGCCCGCGGCGTTTAGTTGGCGAGTGATCGATGGTCGACACCAGACCCACATCAGCGGCTTGCTGAAAACTCATGATCTTGGTGCGGTGCTTAAAGCCTGGAACCTGCCCGTGGTGATTAACAGTGACGAGGGTGCATCTATTGTTGATCTGAGCTGGAACGATAAGCCCTGGAACTTCGCCCTTGAAAAACTCTCGGGACAGGCTGCGCTCAACTTCAAGGATGGCAACTTCTTCCGCGCGCCGGGCGCCACCAGTAATGCTTTTATCAAACTTATCAGTCTGATTAATTTTGATACCTGGGCGAGGCGTCTGCGGCTGGATTTTTCCGACCTGTTTGCCTCCGGGGTGAGTTACGAAAGTCTTAAGGGCGGGCTGGCCTTCGCCGAAGGGACGATGGATTTTGACGCCCCCGTGGTGGTGGAGCTCCCCTCCGGCAAGATGCGACTCACCGGACGCGCCGACCTGGTGGACGAAACCCTGGACACTCATATGGTAGCCACTCTGCCTGTGGGTACTAACTTGCCGTGGATAGCTGCTCTGGTTGGTGGTTTGCCAGCAGCGGCGGGAGTGTACCTGACCAGTAAGATTTTCGAGGACGAGGTGGATCGGGTGTCGAGCTTCAGCTACCGGATTACCGGCCCGTGGAGTGAGCCGGAAGTGCAGGTCGATAAAGTGTTCAGTGACAAAACCGGTGAGTGAGATGCATTCGAATACCAAACCGGCGACCCAGAGCGCTGAGCAGAGCAATGGAAGTTCAGGTCGAGTTGCGGCTGTACAGCTGAAAGCCTCCGGTACGCCAGCGCAAAACATGGCGGTGGCTCGGCGCTACATTGCCGATGCGGCGCGGGCGGGTGCTCGTTTCATTGTGCTGCCCGAGCATTTCGTCTACTACAACGAGAAAGATTTAGCGGCCGTCGCCGCACAGGAGGGCGACATAACCGGCCCGGCCCGCTCATTTTTTGCCGAGCAGGCAAGACGTCACAGCGTTTGGTTGGTGGCGGGTACTCTGCCTTTGTTTAACCCGGGCGATGCCGGTAAGCCTTTCGCGGCCTCCCTGCTCTATGACCCCCAGGGTAGAGAGCAGGCCCGCTATAACAAAGTTCACTTGTTTGATGTATTGGTGCGGGCTACCGGCAAGCGTTACTACGAGTCGGATCGCTATCAGCCCGGTGACCAAGCCATAAGCGCGCCCAGTGGTGTTGGCCATATCGGCATGAGTGTGTGCTATGACCTGCGTTTTCCCGAATATTACCGTCTGCTGGTGGCGCAGGGGGCTGAAATTCTGGTGGCCCCATCGGCGTTTACCGCCGCCACCGGCGAGGCTCACTGGCGCTTGTTGCTGCAGGCCAGAGCCGTGGAAAACGTGTGTTATGTAATAGGCGCCAACCTCTGTGATCGCGACCATCCCAGCAAACCCACCTGGGGCGGTTCGGCCATCGTTGATCCCTGGGGCGAGGTGTTGGCGGCCATGGAGGGGGAGGAGGGCTTTATTGTCGCCGATATTGATCACCAGCGGCTTAGGGAGCTGCGGGCCAGCATGCCGGTTCTGGACCACCGGCGCTTTTGATCGGTCGCGATTCATTCCAAATGGCTTGTTATCTCGGTAGCTGACCAAATATGGTATAAAGCCCGAGTAAAGTGCTCGGTTGTATCTGGTCAGCGGGCTTGCACGCTGGCTTCGCCGTTTAGGAGTACAATCGGGAACGGAAATAGAACGTAAACAGCTTCAATGGAGGCAAATATGAATCAACCAACCAGCCCCGCCGGCATCACCCAACAGACATCGGTGCTGGCCACTAACAAAGTTATTCGCAACACCTATCTGCTGTTGTCGATGACCCTGGCCTTCAGTGCGCTAACGGCCGGTGTTTCCATGGCCTTTAATCTGCCCCATCCGGGCATTTTGATTACTCTGGTGGGTTATTTTGGCTTGTTGTTTCTCACCACCAAGTTTCGTGAGAGCGCCCTGGGCCTGGTGTTTGTGTTTGCGTTGACCGGTTTCATGGGTTTTACCTTGGGGCCGATTATCGGGCTCTATCTCAAGCTCCCCAATGGCCCCCAGTTGGTGATGAATGCCCTTGGCGCTACCGCAGTGACTTTTGTGGGCCTGTCCGCCTACGCCCTCAC
>DLXZ01000189.1:0-172 GCA_003448675.1 Porticoccaceae bacterium | reverse complement strand
GCCTGTCCGCCTACGCCCTCACTTCCCGCAAGAACTTCAGTTTTATGGGTGGGTTTTTGATGGCGGGAATTATCGTTGCCTTCCTGGCTGGTCTGGGAGCAATATTTTTTGAGATGCAGGGTCTGTCGCTGGTGGTGTCAGCCATGTTTGTGGTGCTGATGGCCGGTCTGAT
>DLXZ01000233.1:6277-13185 GCA_003448675.1 Porticoccaceae bacterium | reverse complement strand
TATCGGCATGCAGAATCTGGGTAACTGCGCCGCCATCCACCTCAATCTTATTGTTGTGGAACCGGACCCGGACACCATGGGCGACCTGAGTGATATAGAGGAACGGGCCCTGGCAAGCGCCCAGCATTATTTCGACAATGACTCGGGCTATTCCAAACAGCAGAGCACCCGGCCCCAGACCGTGGGCTATGGCCTGACCGACTCCCCGGCCGGACAATTGGCCTGGATAGTGGAAAAGTACTGGTCCTGGATGGACTGTAACGGCCACCCGGAAAATGTCCTTAGCCGCGATGAGTTGCTGGACAATGTCATGCTGTACTGGTGTACCGCTAGCGCGGCATCTTCGGCACGACTCTACTGGCACAGCTTCAACGACCTGTCCACTGACGAGATCATCCTGCCCACCGGGTGTAGCATGTATCCAAAAGAAATCTTTCTCGCTTCCAGACGCTGGGCCGAGCGGCGTTTTAAAAATCTTATCCACTGGAACGAGCTGGACAAAGGCGGGCACTTTGCGGCTTTTGAACTACCCGAAGTGTTTATCAAGGAAGTGCGGGATTGCTTTCACACCCAGCGCTAACTTTGAGTTAGGCCGTTGATGAAATAACCCAAACGTGGGAAATCCAAATAGAGGCAGATAATAATGACTATTAGCACTGATAACCCAGGCTTCTTCGATTTGGTTGGCAATGTACGCGCCATGCGCCGGCTAAAGCCCGACCACGTGCCCCAGGCGCTACTGGACAAGGTTCTCGAAGCCGGCGTCCAGGCGCCTTCCGGGATGAATACCCAGCCCTGGGCCTTTGTGGTGTTGCGCGAGCGCGCGGCCAAATCCTGGTTTGCCGAGCGGTACCAAGCCGCTATCGATTCGCGGTTTGTCGGCGCAGACGTAGCCGGTAAAACCAATTCCAGCTTTGCCCGGCAATGGGCAGCAGTGGAATATCAGAAGGAACATATGGCCGAGTACCCCCTGTTAGTCCTGGTTTGCGGCAAACGGGACTGGCCTTTCAAGGTACCGAAGGATCAACGTGTGGGCCTAGCGCCTCCCAACTATGGCGCGGTTTATCCCTGTGTACAGAATATTCTGCTTGCCTGTCGGGCGGTGGGACTGGGAGCAGCACTCACCACCATGCATCAGGTTTTTGAAGAGGAGCTCCATGCCCGTTTCTCCATTCCGGAAGATTATGGCGTGGTGGTAACCATCCCCATCGGCTACCCTTTGGGCAAGTTTGGTCCTGTTTCACGGAAACCGGCGAGGGAGGTGACCTATTACAATGGCTGGGGCAAGCAATGAAGCCGTGGGCTCTAACGAATTAACCCACCATAAAAACGGGGCTGCTAAATGCGGCCCCGGCCTCAGGTAAACAAACCGCACACTAGCCCTTCATGCCAACCGCTTCAGCGGTAGCGTGGAGGCTGGCCTTAGCGCTAGGCCGCGCGTCCATGCGGGCAAACCAGGCATTTATATTTTTCAACTCCGGGTTCAACGGCTGGCCAACACCCTGAGCGAAATCCAGGCAACAGTACAGAATAAGATCAGCCAGACCCAGTCTATCGCCACCAATAAACTCCTTGCCTTCCATCAGATCATCCAGCCACTTTAACTGATCCTGAGCCTTGGCCTTCAAGCCATCGGCGGCTTCGGGGATGCAGTAGAGTCTATCCTTGAACAATTCCAGACCTTCCGCGTAACGGAAACCATTATAAATATGCTCGGTGATGCCCAGTTCTATACGGCGCACCCACATATTACTGACCGCCCGGCTTTCCGCCGTGTCGCCAATAATCACCGGTGTTGGGTATTTCTCCTCCAGGTACTGGCACATGGTGGTGGTTTCGGCTAGCACCGTGCCGTCGTCAAGCTCCATGGCCGGCATCTGAGCACCAGGGTTTTTTTCCGCGAAAGCTTGCTGCCGATTTTCGCCGCCCAGCAAATCCACTTCTTCAGCTGGTAGTTCTATGCCTTTCTCAGCCATAAACATGCGTACCATGCGTGGATTGGGGCCAAAAGAATCGTACAGTTTCATGGATTACTCCTAATTGTTTGATCAAAATTAACCAGGCAATTTAAACCTGGGCCGCGAACTCGAGCGCATACTAGCACCGATGCTAAAATCCGACAGCTAATTCACCGGTAGGTTTCCCGCGAGCTCGAATTGAAAAAACACACACGTAAATACCACATCAGGCCATCTACAGCGAAGCCACCGCTAAATCAGGATAAATTGACTTCATGACCCAACCATCGAAATGCATCAATTACGGGCCTTTGCGCGGCCTGATCGGTAACTGGGAAGGTGACAAGGGCGTCGATATCGCACCCGAACCCGAGGGCGCGGAGACCAACCCCTATTACGAATCGCTACGCTTTGAGGCGGTGGGCGATGTCACCAACGCCGGTGAACAGACGCTGGCGGTGCTTAGTTACAGGCAACTGGTGCGGCGCAAAGTCGACGATGAAATTTTTCACCATGAAATCGGCTACTGGATCTGGGATGCCGCCGCCGAAACCGTGATGCACTCGCTGGCCATCCCCCGCGGTGTCACCCTGCTGGCCGGTGGCACCCATAAAACCGAGGCCGACGGTACAATTATTCTGGAAGTCGCCGCTGCTATCGACAATCCCGACTGGTCTATTGTCCAATCACCGTTTATGAACACTAAAGCCAGAACCACCGCCTTTAGCCACAAGGTCACACTCAAGGCCGACCACCTGACTTATATGGAAACCACCAGCCTGGACATTTATGGGCGATCTTTTGAACATACTGACAGTAACGCGTTGACTAGAAGCTGATTAAAAGCTCCCGAAAGACTTTAAAAGCAGCCGCTAAACGTCCGTGAATAACACCTGCTCGCGGTGCTTTATCCGGCTTTTTGCCTTAAAGATTGTTCGGGCGCGAGAACGTCAGGATCACCCGAAGACCATGTTTTTGTAAGACTGTATTTTTTGATCTTCCAGCCCTCGCCCGTTCGCACCATGTGGTACTCATAGTAGCCACCCAAGAGATAATGGCGCTCGGAACCATCAGTATTACGCAACATATGCTGAGCCTGGAGATAGGCTCGACTTTTGGCCGTGTTGCCATCAATCACATGCACATGATTGGTAATGATATGCTGGGTCGCCGTTAGCGGCGTAATCAAGCCCTCCGCAGCCGCTACCCATTTGTCCGCCCCGTGGCAAACATTGCCTGGCAAGACGCCAGTAAAATCCGCTTCCAGGTCATCGGTAAAGCAGCTCCGGAACAACGTCCAGTCCCGCATATCCACCCCGGCTGCGTAGTTATGCAACACATCACTGAGGGCGGCCCGGTCTTTCAATGCCTGCACATTAATATCGGAAAAGTCGGTCATAACTTGCCTCCTCTCACCATAGGTTAAATATATTTATTATTTAATTTCATATGGTTATAGTTATTACTTAAAATAATTTATAGATTATAATTTCTTCGATCAGCCGAGCACCTGGTCCGCGAGCTCCGTCAGTTCCCTTCGGATATCGTCCAGCATCAAGCTTTTCAACCAGAGGATCACCCGCCCGGCGCCCGCCTCTTCCAGGGCCGCTATTTCATCGGTATTGCGAAACTGGCCGTGCATACCGAAAACAGTGAAATCCAGACTTCCAAGTGCCCTCCCCGCAGTATTAGCCAAAGATCGTATCTTAGACACGCCTTCGGCAAATTGTTCCACACTTTCCACCACCGGCATCCAACCATCACCCCACTCGACCACTCGCTTAAACGCCAATTGGCTGCCTATATTGCCCAACAGAATCGGTGGATGAGGTTTGCAGGCCGGTTTGGGAAAACACCTGACCGGTGGAAAATCCACATATTTGCCATGATATTCCGATTCCTCATCCCGCCAGAGCACCTTCATGGCAGCGATATGATCCCTGACCTGGGACCAGCGGTGGTCAAAATCACCACCCAGGATCTCGCATTCCTCCCGGTTCCAGCCAGCACCGATACCAAACAGGAAACGCCCGCCAGAGGCATCGTCCAGGGTTGCTATTTGTTTGGCCAGCAGTAGCGGGTTGCGCTCCGGCACCAGGCATATCCCGGTGCCCAACTTGATGGTGCTGGTCGTTGCCGACGCTCGGGAAAGCGCAATAAGCGGGTCGGGAATCTGCCACAGGGTGCGTGGCTCCTTCGCCCCTTCCCTGACACCGGGGTAGCGAGTGGTGGAATGTACCGGCAAGATGGTGTGATCGGGCAACCAGTAAGACTCAAAACCCAGCTCCTCCGCATGTTTCGCGACCAGAGCCGGGTCGGCCTCGCTATTGGCCAGCACCTGGGTGATACCAATTTTCATTTTATTTTTCCTTTGTCCTGCAATTCTTACACTGAGTCTAGTCCAGGGACTGGCAGCGGGAAAGCAAGCCGGACGTGGCACGGTCGAGCTCTCAAGGCCGAAGTCTGAATCCCAAAGGTCTGAAATGAACAAACAGGCCACTATGGCGCCAGGCCCGCCAGGTAAAAAAGTAATAACTGACCATCATCAGGGAAAACGTCCACTCGATGACATTCTCGAGCCGGTCCTTGTCCACCATGAAATTTGATACGGGGATACTCGCCAGACCAATGACAAACAAACCACAGACCAGGGCCATTTTGCCCTGCGGAATATAAGCAGGCAGGACCAGCCGCCCAGCCATTCGCAGGCGCTGAATGCGGGCCAGCAATAGCATCTGAGCCAGATAACTGAAAGCAAAGTAAACCATCACACCTGTGCGTCGCATAAAACGGTAGAAATCCCCACGCGAGCCCAGGTAGATGGTGTAAAGCACCAGAAATACCGCCGAAATCACACCGATAATCACAATCGCCGCAAGCAGAAAGCGGTTCTCGTCACCCAACAGCAATAGCCATTGCCGGCACGCAATCCAGAACAACGCCAACAGAACCGCCACTGGAATCATGCCCAGTTTGAAAAACACGTAGCTGAAGCCATGACGGCCACTGGCGCTGATCGATGCACAGCCATCCACATAGGGATTACACAGCGGCACGTAGCCTCCGATAACCGATGCCAGATAAGCCACATGCACGACCACCAGCGGCACCACGAAGACCGCCAGCGCCAGCCAGACCAGATTATATCGGCGAGCCTGATTGTCTGGCTGTGTCACAGCCTGGTCGGCGACTTAGCGCGGCTCGGCGATAAACACCGGTATATCGCGCTCGGTACGGTTCTGATAAATCTCGTAATCGGGGTAATATTCACAGCACACCGGCCAGACCTCGGCTTTCTCTTCGGTACTGGCCCGCCGTACGCGCAGCTGCATTTTTTTGCTTTTGTACTGCACATCCACCTCGGGATTGGCCACAAGGTTGTTATACCAGACCGGGTTATTCGGCGCCCCACCCTGGGAGGCGACAATAATGACGCCATCCTTATAGGGAACGTACATCAGGGGAATAACCCGCTTTTTGCCGGACTTGGCACCAGTCATGGTCACCAACATCACGTCATAACCATTAAGCTTGCCCATCAGGCGACCACCGGTCCAGCGGTAGATCTTTTCATTGAGGGATGAAAAAACTTTCAGATAGGGAATGATTTTCGCAATCTCTTCGGAAGTCGCTGTTTTTAGATTAACCATGGTCTCTCCTGCTGTCATTCATTGTTAATGCCGCCCGGGGACGCTTGCTGGTATTTCAACCAGGCAGCCAGACCGCCGGCAAGGCTTCGAGCCGAATAACCAGCCTCATTTAAAAGCCGAGCCGCCTCCAAACTGCGCTGCCCGGACTGACAATAACAGATAATCATCGACGTCCTGGGCAAGTCTTGGCCGACTTCAGCCACCCTTGCCAGCTCTATGTGCAGGCCACCAATATTAAAGGCCCGATGCTCGGCATCGCCGCGGACATCCAGCAAGGTAAATGCATCTCCGGCCATTTGCGCAAAGACTTCGACACTGATTTCCATCACACCCGGGTGAACTTCCGATTCACTCGCGGCGCCCGCGGTTTCATCAGCTCTCTCCGTCCCTTGATCCCCTTCGTTCGAGTTGCAAACCGGGCAGACGGGGTCACCCCGCAGTTCAATTCGGCGAAATTCCAAATCGAGCGCTTCCACCAGTAAAAGATTAGCGCCCAGAGGCGTTGGCAAACCGGCCAGATACTTGATCACCTCATTGGCCTGAAGAGTCCCCAATAAACCAGGCAATACGCCGAGTACGCCCGCGGTATTACAATCGGGGAGATCTTTCGGCGATTCTGGAAACAGGCAACGAAAACAGGGGCCATCGGGCTCAAACAATGCGCACTGCCCGGAAAACTGGAAAATACTGGCATAGACCCAGGGCTTTTTGTAGGTGGCGCAGAGGTCGTTAATCAGGTACCGACTGGGGAAGTTATCAGTGCAGTCGACCACTAAATCGTGGGCTTCAACCAGCGCGTGTTCCTTGTGTTGATAGCCTTTGCCGCCAGCTTCAACATTGACGCCAAAGGAATCGCTAACCGCCACCACCTCTATATCACTGTTAAGCGACAGCAAGCGCCTTGCAGCCACTTCAGCCTTGGGCAAACCCACATCCACTTCACTATACAAAACCTGCCGTTGGAGGTTCGTCAGGTCAACGCTATCGGCATCGACCAGGGTCAAGCGGCCGACACCGGCTGCCGCCAGATATAGCAACAATGGCGAGCCCAGGCCACCACAGCCAATGACCAGCACACGGGATTGCTTCAAGCGCCGCTGGCCCTCCACGCCAAAACCCGGCAGCTGGATATGGCGGGTATAGCGCAGCCATTCGCTGGCCTCAAATTCACGACATGTATCAGAATTACTCACAACGATCGGCGCTACTGGTCAGGTAAACTTAGGCCCGGATTTAATCGGGCCACCGAGCTATTTGCAAGCTGTGCTAAGCTCGCTGCCGCTGACAAGGAGCATCAATA
>DLXZ01000233.1:5337-6136 GCA_003448675.1 Porticoccaceae bacterium | reverse complement strand
CAAGGAGCATCAATAAGCCTGCCAAAGTGAAGAGCCGGGGGTAGAAAATGAATAAATCAGAGATCGGCAAGCTGGGCCTGTGGAGCATGATCGATAACCACAGCTACAGCGAATGCATCGACCTGGCGCAAAAAGCCGAACGCTGGGGCTATAGCGCGCTGTGGCTGCCCGAGGCTTTTGGCCGAGACCCTTTCGCCATGCTCTCGGTGTTGGCGCGGGAGACCGACAACCTGTTTCTGGCCACGGGTATCGCGAACATCTACGCCCGTGACCCCATTGCCATGGTCGCCGCCCGCAACGCCCTGGATGAACTGAGTCATGGACGGCTGATTCTGGGGCTGGGCGTTTCTCACCGGGAAATGGTGGCTGCAATCAGGCAGCACAACTACGGCAAGCCGGTCAGCACCATGCGCCAATACCTGGAGGCCATGGAACAGGCCCCCTACGGCAGGGCCGCACCGGAACACCGGGGTATGATCGTCCTGGCCGCCCTTCGCAAGAATATGCTTGGCCTGGCGGCGGAAAAAACCGACGGCGCCCATCCCTATTTCGTCACCCCGGAACACACCGCCCAGGCCCGCGAACTGCTCGGGCCGGACAAGTTCCTGGCCCCCGAGCAAAAAGTGCTGCGCATAAAGGGCCCCGGTGAGGCTCGCGCCGTGGCCCGCCAGTTTATGGCCCTGTACCTTGGCATGGAGAACTACCGCAACAATATTCTGGCCATGGGCTTCAAGGCTGAAGATATCGAAAGCGGCGGCAGCGATCGGCTGGTGGACGCCATCGTCGCCTGGGGCGATGA
>DLXZ01000233.1:0-5077 GCA_003448675.1 Porticoccaceae bacterium | reverse complement strand
CAACCCTTGCGTCCCGACGGCCAGGCGGGCTTTGACCTGGACGCCATCAAGGCCTTTGCGCCCAATACCTGAAAGCGCGCCAGAGCCTGAATAACCACCGGCAAACCATGATCACGACGCCATTCTCTGTTAATGTTTGGTGCTCAAAATTTTACCTTTATCCGGACTAACACTTATGAAATTTGCCGTTGTTCCCGTGACACCCTTCCAGCAAAACTGCTCGGTTATCTGGTGCGAGGAAACACAGCTCGCCGCCGTCGTTGACCCCGGAGGGGATATGGATCGCATAGAGCAGCTACTCAAGCAGGAAGGTGTAACGCTAGAAAAAGTCCTGGTCACCCACGGCCATATGGATCACGCTGGAGCCGTGGCGGACATGGCCGAGAAATATCAGGTGCCAATTGAGGGCCCCCAAAAAGAAGAAACATTCTGGATTGAAAAACTGCCCGAGCAGGGCAAAATGTTCGGACTCGGTGACGATGCCTTCCGCAGTTTCGAACCGGACCGCTGGCTGGAAGATGGCGATACCGTCACCGTGGGCAAGGAGATCCTGGAGGTCTATCACTGCCCCGGTCATACCCCCGGCCATGTGGCGTTTTTCAACCGAGCGGCCAAACTCGCCATTGTTGGCGATCTGCTGTTCCAGGGCTCCATTGGTCGAACCGACTTTCCTCGCGGCAACTACAATACACTGATCCAGTCGATCACGAGTAAACTCTGGCCATTGGGCGAGGACGTCGCCTTTATTCCCGGTCACGGCCCCATGTCCACGTTCGGGCAGGAACGCAAAACCAACGCCTTTGTCTCCGACTACGCGCTTTCTTAAAGCGCGCTTCAGTCAACCCTCAGTCAGCTGTGGGCAAGGCCCAATAAACCAGCAATGATTTAGCGCTTAACATTAACTCGAGCTTCTAATCTGCGAAGCGAAATTCTCACCTAATCTGAACAAGGGGAAAACCATGTCAGCAATTCATACTTTCGCCGGCGGCCCACTGGACCGTGCGGGACACCGTCGCACCGACGCCGAGTGGATCGGCGCCAAACTGAAAGACCCGAGCACGCGTATTGTGCCGCTCTGGAAGTTACAACCCCTGGTTACCCCGCGTCGTGATGGCATCGGCTGGTTATCCCCCATTGATCTTGAAGGCTATCTGATGAGCGGCGTGCCCACCATTTTCCTGGGCGAGGACGATGCCGGCATCGCCCACTTTGCCGTTGACGTTACCGCTTACGAAGACGCTAACCGCAGCGAGCCATTCACCAGCGTCGGCAAATTTATGGACCTGCGCGCCATCGCCCTGCAATTACCCGTCGGCGACCCCTCGACTCTGGGCACCGCCAAGGCCATTCTCGACTGGAACGCCCGCCACCAGTTTTGCGCCGTCTGTGGCGAAAAAACCGAAATGCGTGAGTGCGGCTACATGCGCAAATGCACGGACGGTCAATGTAACGCCGAGCACTTCCCCCGAACCGATCCCGTGGTGATCATGGTTGCCACCCACGGCGACGAATGCCTGATCGGTCGCCAACCCATGTTCCCGCCCAATATGTATTCCGCGCTGGCTGGTTTTATCGAACCGGGAGAAAACATCGAAGAAGCCGTGCGCCGGGAAATCCACGAAGAAGCCGGCATCATTGTCGGCAACGTAAGCTACCATTCCACCCAGCCCTGGCCCTGGCCCTCGTCGCTGATGATCGGCTGTTTCGCCGAAGCCAAAACCACCGAAATCACCGTTGATGGCGAAGAACTGGAAGAAGCCCGCTGGGTGAGCCGCGCCCTGCTGAAAGACGTACTCAATGGCGCCACCGATACCGGCGTGCTGCTGCCACCGCCCATGGCCATTGGCTTTCAGTTGATTAGAGCCTTTGCGGAAATGGAATAGATCCGCAGTGACCCATTTTTGAATTGAATATTCTGAACAAACTGCGCGGGCGCTCGGCAACACCTCCCGCACCGGAGACAAACCATGGAATATCGCGAAATTCTTTATCATGTGGACGGCAAAGTTGCCGTCATCACCCTTAACCGTCCCGACAAACTCAATGCCTGGACCCGGCGCATGGCCGAGGAAATCCAGGATGCCGCGGTAACCGCCGCCGAGGACGACAATATCAATGTCATTGTCCTCACCGGCGCGGGCCGGGGCTTTTCCGCCGGCGCCGACATGAACCTTCTACAGGGGCTCGGCGCTGGCAAAGCCGGCGAAAAAGAGGAGGACAAGCCCAAACAACCACCCCAGGACACCCGACCCGACTTCAAACAGCAATACTCCTACTTTCCGGCCATCCCCAAGCCAATTATTGCCGCCATTAATGGCCCCTGTGCCGGTATCAGTCTGGTGCTGACCCTGTTCTGCGATATGCGCATCGCCGCTGCCGGGGCCAAGTTCACCTCGGCCTTCGTGAAACGAGGCTTGATTGTTGAATACGGCGGTGCCTGGTTACTGCCGCGTATTACTGGCCTGGCCAACGCCATGGACATCTGGCTGACCGGCCGGGTATTCGATGGTAACGAAGCCAAGGAACTGGGCCTGGTTAACCAGGTACTGCCCGATGAGGGTTTTCTTGAGTCCGCCATGGCTATCGCCCACGACATGGCCAACAACAATTCCCCCCGCTCCATGCGAGTTATCAAGCATCAAACCTGGGAAGCCATGTTCCAGGATCTTGACAACGCTCTGGATCTCTCCATGGACGAAATGAACGCCAGCATTAAAAGTGATGACTTCAAGGAAGGTGTTGCTCACTTCATGGAAAAACGCCCACCTGCGTTTACCGGCAAATAAACGGCTTTGGCCACATAACAGATACTAGTCAGATTAAAGAACAGCGGGGATTAATGATGGGACGCGTAGAAGGAAAAGTTGCCCTGGTCACCGGCGCGGCCTCGGGCCTGGGCCGAGCGACCTCAATACGCCTGGCCGAGGAAGGCGCCAAAGTCATGGTTACCGATTGGGAAGACAAGGGCGGTCAGGAAACGGTCGACATGATCAAAAATGCCGGCGGTGAAGCCAGCTATATGCACCACGACGTTTCCAGGGAAGAGGAATGGCAGGCAGTGCTGACCAAAGTGATCGAGACCTACGGGCAGCTCGATGTGCTGGTGAACAACGCCGCCGTGATTATCGCTAAATCCATTAGAGACACCACCCTCAAGGACTGGCAATGGCAAAACAGCATTGCCCTGGATGGGGTTTTTCTCGGTGTTAAACACGGCGCCGAGGTCATGGGAAAATCCGGCGGCGGCTCAATCATTAATATCTCCTCCATTGCCGGCATTATCGGGCTGGATAAATCCGCTGCCTACTGCGCGGCCAAGGGCGGGGTCAAACTCCTGACCAAGGCTGCAGCCGTGGAATTTGCCCGGCTAAAAAACGGTATTCGCATCAACTCCGTACACCCCGGTGTCATTCGCACCCCGGGGGTTGACGCTACCATTCGTAAATACGGTGGCTCGGAGAAGGTCAAGGCCAGCTTTGAGTCCATGTCACCCCTGGGTGAGCTGGGCGAGCCTAACGATATCGCCAACGGGGTGCTCTATCTTGCCTCAGACGAGTCAAAATATATGACTGGCTCGGAACTGGTGATTGATGCGGGATATTCCGCCGGCTGAATTGTGAAATTTATCGTCCAAAAAATAGCCAAAAAACTAAGCTAAAAAAAAGCCCACTTATGTGGGCTTTTTTGAAATATTCTTCAGTTTATTTTTTCTTTTTATCGGGGAACAACATACCGTAAATGGTCTGATAGGCCTCATCGTTGGCCAGCCCCATAATCATACCGGCTCGCGCATCACGGAAATAACGCTCGAAAGGCAAACGGGCCGCAAAAGCCGTGCCGCCAAACATGGTCATCAGCTCCTGGGTGACCAGGACAGCCACTTCGGAACAACTGACCTTGGCCTGTAAATAAGGCAATGGGGCAGCCACTTTGCCGGCATCTCCCGCCGCTGCTGCAACGTGCAGAAGCGCCCGGGCCGCCTCGATTTTCGCACTCAACTCAGCCATGCGGCGCTGATTGATCGGGCTGTCAAGGCGCTTGGCGCCACTGGGATAGACCTTCGAGGCCTCTGCCATGGCCAGCTCATAGGCGCCGGATGCAACGCCGAGATAGGCCGCGCCATAGGTCAATGCCACGACGGGCATCATTACCGCGCCCAGATATTTAAGGGCGGCGCCCTCCTCACCCAGCCGGTTTTCCTCCGGGACAACACCATTGAAGACAATGGGCGTACTGTTATTGCCGCGCATGCCCAGGCCATTCCAGTCCCCAAGGGTCTGCCACTCCACTTTATCTGCTTCAATAAACAATGCGGTCAGTTGGTGCCCCTTGGCTTCCTCACCCACCCGGCAAAGCATGAAGTAGTGGCTGGCTTCACCCGCTGACGTGACGTATGACTTACGCACATTGTCTAATTTATAGCCGTCACTGGTTTTCTCCACGGCGGACAAAACCATACCCGGTACCCAATTATCACCAGCACCAGAGGTCTCACCGCCAGCGACCGTGCAGAGGATGTCTCCAGCAGCAATTTTTCGCACGAAGTTTTCCGCCTGATAATCGCTGGGCATTTTGCTGATCAGCTCAGCCGCCTCGACGTGCATTTTGTAGCACATGGCGGTGGAGGCGCACTTTTTTGCCAACTCCTCGACCACCAGGCAGGTGGACAACAAATCCGCATCCATACCGCCAAGCGCTTTGGGAACTCTCAGGCCCCATAGTCCACTGTCTTTTAACCCGTCCAAAGAGGCTCTGGGGAATGTACCCGTGCGATCGGTGTCCCCGGCCCTGGGCGCCAGTTCGGTTGCAGCCAGCCGCGCCGCCAACTCCTTCAAGTTTTGCTGTTCTTCGGTTAAGGGAAAGTAACTCATCATGTACTCCGGCTTAGTTATGAAAATGGTTCTGGACTCAGCTTCTAACGCTTTAATATTGTGCTCGGTAAAGCCTGAAATATTCGCTTATACAGATAGCCAAACTGCCCTGCCCGATTAATTTGTCACTGATCCTCGGAGGAAAATTTCAGGTAGCCATTTTTATTTTGTTCGGCGATCCGAGCGGCCACGTCCTCGGCAACATG
>DLXZ01000266.1:986-4414 GCA_003448675.1 Porticoccaceae bacterium | reverse complement strand
ACTTCCATCAGCTTCGCCTGTGCAGACGACGCTTTTTTGCTCGAACCTATTGAAGCCCTGCTGGGTGAGAAGCTGGAGTGCGAGCAGCCGCCAGAAGAACTACTCGGTCGTCCTCAACCGGCCTGATCGGCGTCAAGCGTTTCTTCGCCGGTGAATTCGCCTAGCCACATCGCTGTCGCCCCGCATACTGCTGCTGGCAGCACCAGCAGGTTTAATAGAGGTATCGCTGTCCCCATCAGTACCAGGCCACCAAAGCCCAGGGCTCGGGTTCGCTTGCGGGCAACCTTGTGCCGCATCTCGTCGAACCCCCATCGATTAATGTCCGCCGGGTAATCCAGGTATTGCAGGGCCATGGACCAGGCGCCCCACAAAAACACCAGCACCGGCGTCAGCAGGTTAACCAGCGGGATGAAGGAAAGCGCCAGGCAAAGCATCAGTACACCGGCGGCGCGGGGCAAAAAATAAAGCAGCTTGCGCAGCTCCCGGACAAATGACCGCCAGGCGATAGCTTTAATGCTCTGCCAACTTAACGCTTCTTCTATAAGATCTTGTCCCAGGTGTTGCTGGCAACGCTCGGCAAGAATGCCGAAAAAAGGTGAGGAAATAAGATTGGCGGCCAGGGTAAAGGTATAGGCATAGACAAACATCAGGGCCAGGGCGAATAAACCCCAGATAAAGCTGGCGATAAAATCCAGCCAGCCGGGCAGCCAGCCAATCAGGGCATCGAGCCAGCCACTGAAATAAGATACCGCCAGTCCGGTAAGACCGATAAAGAGCAGGCTGTTAAGCAGCAGCGGCAGAATAACCCACAGGCGTATACCCGGCTTGCTCATCAGACTGAAGCCTTTGGCTAAGTAATTAAAACCCATGAAACACAGCTCCTGGTGTTTGGTTTGACTGGCGTGGATTTGCCTGGGGTGACAGTTATGTGGGCGGGTGCCAAAATGGCTATCCTTAATTTTTAAACGGTAGTCAAGCCTTATGGCCAAAGCCCTTACAGGACTGCGTATCCTCGACCTGACCCATATTCTTTCCGGCCCCTTTGGGACCATGACTCTGGCAGATCTTGGGGCGGAAGTCATCAAGATAGAGCCACTAGAAGGGGAACGCACCCGAGGCCTGTTGGCGCAGGATCCCAAGCATTCTATCGAGGGCATGGGCGCCTATTTCATCAATCTCAATCGTAATAAAAAAAGCGTGGCGCTGGATCTTAAAAGCGAGGACGGGCGGGCGATTTTCTACGAGCTGGTAAAAACCGCCGATATCGTATTCGATAATTTCAGTGTCGGGGTGACCCAAAAACTGGCCATCGACTATGCCCGCCTAAGCGAGATCAATCCCCGCGTTATTACCTGCTCGATCACGGGGTTTGGCTCGGAGGGGCCGGGCATGCACCGCACCGCCTTCGATCAGGTGGTGCAGGCCTACGGCGGCGGTATGTCCATCACTGGCGACAATATCGAGCAGCCACAGCGCGCCGGCCTGCCCATTGCCGATCTGGGTGGCAGTCTCTACGGCATGGTGGGCGTGTTGACCGCCCTCTATGAACGGGAGCGTAGCGGCCAGGGTCAGCACGTGGATATTTCCATGCTCGACGGCCAGGTGGCCATGCTCAGTTATATGGCCACTATGTATTTTCTTTCCGGCGAAGACCCGGAACCCATCGGTAACTCCCATTTCGTTCACGTGCCCTATAACAGCTTTAAAACCGCCGATGGTTCTATCGTCATCGCCATTATTTTCGACCACTTCTGGGAGGGTTTGCTGGCAGTGCTCGATTGCGATGAGTTGCGCAAACCGGAGTTCGACCACCAGCCTGGTCGTCTGGCCAACAAGACGTTTATTGAAAACAAGGTGGGCGAGGTTTTTGTCACCAACACCTCTGCCCACTGGCTCGAACTGCTGGAAGCTCAACGTATTCCCTGTGCGCCGGTCAACACGTTTAGTCAGGCACTCAGTGACAGCCAGGTGTTGCACCGCAACATGGTGGTTGATCTGCCTCACCCCAATGGCCAGCTTACCCGGGGGCCCGGTAACCCGGTCAAGCTGTCCCGAACCAACGAAGAGAATTTCGAGGCGGCCCCCTTGATTGGTCAGCATACCGACGATGTGCTCGGCCAATTGCTTGGATACGACGCGGCAAAACTCATGATGCTGCGTAAACAGAAAATCATCGGCTAAGTTTTACCCTATACAGGGCTTGGAGCGCCGATTGCCTTTCCCTCGCCAAGCCACTAGCATCGGCGGGGAAGCTAACACAGGGAGTTGCTATGAAACTTTTGCTAAAAATCGTCGTTGCGCTGGTATTGGTAGTAGCGGTTCTGGTCGGTGTGGTTTTCTTTTATCTCGATAGCGGTATCAAACAGGCGGTGGAAACCTACGGACCGCAATACACCAAAAGTAGCGTCGAATTGGCTAACGTTAACCTTTCGCCCCTGTCCGGCAAGGGCAGCCTTAAGGGTTTGGTAGTGGGTAACCCCCAGGGTTTTCAAACAAAAAATGCTTTCTCGCTGGGGGAAATTACGATTGCTTTGGATACCGATACGGTTACCGCCGACCCGATCGTGATCGAAAGTCTGCGCATCATCGCGCCGGCGATTACTTTTGAGCAGGGCAAAAGCGGCTCCAACCTGCAGCAATTACAAAAAAATGTCGCAGCTTCCACTGGCGCGGGCGCTGCTGCAGGCGGTGGCGATGAACAAAATGCTGAAACCGGACCAGGCAGAAAGCTGATTATCCGGCAGTTGGTGATCAGCGGTGGACAAATTCATTACAGCAATCCACTGCTGGGTGGCAACACCGTTGATGTGCCCCTGCCGGATATGACGCTGAATGGCATTGGTGAAAAATCCAATGGCGCTACCGGCGCGGAAGTGGTCGAACAACTTATTCAGGCAATCAACAGAAGCTCGCTGGTGGCGATTAAGGATGCCGGCGCCCTGAAACAGGTGGGTGAGCAGGTCGAACAGCGCTTGCAAGAGGGTAAGGGCAAACTGGAGGAAAGCCTGGAAGGTTTCAAGGGCCTGCTTGGAAAGTAAAAGGTTGGTTATAAAAATATGCCGCGCCAGGAAGAATCGCGGTCTTACTCCTGGCAATTGAACGAATTAATCAGCACAAAGATAAGCTCAGGGGATGTAAATCATGATTGTTCGAAACAAGTTTTATATTAATGGCCAATGGGTGGATCCTGTCGGCACCGGTGTCCTGGAAGTGGTGGATGCCTCCACCGAGGAAGTGATCGGCACGGTGCCCGCGGGTGTGGCTGAAGATGTCGACCGGGCCGCGAGGGCTGCCGCGACAGCCTTCGAGACCTGGGGCATGACCACGCCCCGGGAGCGGCAGGGTTATTTGAAAAAACTCAAGGATGCCATGTCCGCCCGCCAGGAAGAACTGGGGGAGGTCATGGCCTGCGAAGTCGGCATGCCCGT
>DLXZ01000266.1:609-760 GCA_003448675.1 Porticoccaceae bacterium | reverse complement strand
ATGAAGTCGGCATGCCCGTGGGCATGGCCAACCCCATTCAGGCCGGGCTGCCCATTCAGAGCGTGGCTAATTTCATCAAGATCCTCGACGATTACGACTGGGAGGACCATCTGGGCAACTCCGATATTATCAAGGAGCCGGTCGGTGTGGT
>DLXZ01000266.1:0-409 GCA_003448675.1 Porticoccaceae bacterium | reverse complement strand
CCACCAGGCGGACAAGCGGATCGTCGTCATCAAACAGCCGCTCGGTGTGGTCGCCTGCATCACGCCATGGAATTTCCCCCTGCACCAGATCATGGCCAAGGTCAGCCCGGCTCTGGCGGCGGGTTGCACGGTTATTGTCAAACCCAGTGAAGTGGCGCCGCTGACTGCCTTTATGCTGGCCGAAATGGTCGATGAAGCCGGCTTTCCGCCGGGCGTGGTGAATGTACTCACCGGCCTGGGGTCCGAGGCTGGCGAAGCCATGGCCAGCCACCCGAAAGTGGATATGGTGTCCTTCACCGGCTCCACCCGCGCCGGCATCCTGGTCGCCAAGGCCGCAGCCGACACGGTGAAGCGCGTGACCCAGGAACTTGGCGGCAAGTCGCCGAACATCATTCTGGAAGACGCCGAC
>DLXZ01000210.1:6438-16369 GCA_003448675.1 Porticoccaceae bacterium | reverse complement strand
GTTATCGGGGCAGTTGGGTTTCGCTCCCCGAGGGTGTTTAGAATGGCACATCAATTGCAATAAATTTCGATAGTTAGATGGTGACTAAATCAAATCCGTAGACCGGACTTGCTGCTATAGTAAGCGCACTTCAAGGAGCAAAAAAAGGTGTTGGCGGCCCATGCCTATTATTGACTGGAAAAATTACGATGCTGGTGAATTTTACGATGAGCTGATTAGGTCCTCGGGGCGGTCTCGGGCGCCAGGTGGTCATCTTGCACGCTGGTTGCGCTCATTAAGCAATGAGCAGCTACAGGCTAGAAAAGTCGAGGCCGAACTTGCCATTATTGACAAGGGGGTCACTTTTACCGTGTACAGCGATGGTGAAAATATCGATCGCGCCTGGCCCTTCGATATTATTCCCAGAATCATTTCGGTCAAAGAATGGCAGGGTGTGGAGGCTGGGCTGAAACAGCGTTTGAAGGCGCTAAATCTCTTTATCGATGACCTCTACCACGATCAAAAAGTTGTCAAGGATGGGGTGGTGCCCGAATCCCTGGTGGCCGCGTCGAAGGGGTTTCGCAAGGAATGTAAAGGTATTAAACCCGCCCACGGGGTTTGGGCCCATATTTGCGGCAGTGATTTGGTGCGAGACGACGCTGGCACGATATATGTGCTTGAGGACAATCTGCGTGTGCCTTCCGGGGTTTCGTACATGATCGAAAACCGGGAGGTGACTAAGCGGGTGATGCCTGAGTTATTTGAAAATTATTCGATACTTCCGGTCGATGATTATCCCGAACAGTTACTTCATATGCTCCAGTCCCTGGCGCCGGCAAAACGTTCGCGACCGGAAGTGGTGGTGCTGACGCCTGGCATTTATAACTCTGCCTATTTCGAGCATGCTTTTTTGGCGCGCAGCATGGGAGCTGAATTGGTCGAGGGCGCTGACTTGGTGGTCGAGCAGGACGATTGCGTCTATATGAAAACCATTCAGGGTCTGGCAAAGGTTGATGTCATTTACCGGCGCATCGACGATTTGTTTCTTGACCCGGAAGTGTTTCATCCCGATTCAGTTCTGGGTGTGCCAGGTTTGATGCGAGCCTGGCGTAGTGGCAACGTGGCCCTGGCTAACGCACCGGGATGTGGCGTCGCCGATGACAAAGTTGTCTATTCCTATGTGCCAGATCTAATAAAATACTATCTGGGCGAGGATGCCTTGTTGCCTAATGTGCCCACCTACCGATGCAATAACAAAGATGAGCGGGACTATGTGCTGGCCAATCTCGAATCCATGGTCGTTAAACCTGCTAATGAATCCGGTGGTTACGGTATGCTGGTGGGGCCTCAATCGACAGCCAGGGAGCGTAATGCTTTCAGGAAGTTGGTACGCAGTCAGCCACGTAACTATATCGGCCAGCCGGCTCTGAAACTGTCCACTGCCCCAACCCTGTGTGATCACAGTCTGGAACCTAGGCATCTGGATCTGCGCCCCTTCGTTTTGCAAGGCAAGGATATTTTCGTCACCGCCGGCGGTCTGACCCGTGTGGCTATGAAAAAGGGTTCTCTGGTGGTGAATTCTTCTCAGGGCGGTGGTAGCAAGGACACCTGGATTATTGAAGAGGCGCCAAAATGATGCTTTCCAGAGTGGCCTGGCGGATTTACTGGATGGCGCGCTACATCGAGCGGGCGGAAAATACCGCGCGGCTGGTTAATACCTATCACTTCCTGTTGCTGGATTTGCCTCGGGGTACACCGGTCGGTTGGGAAACATTGCCGGTCATTGCCGGTGGTCATGACTTGTTCGTCGACCACTACCAGCGTCATGATGAGCGTAATACCGTCAAGTTCTTGCTGGCTGACCGCTTTAACCCTTGCTCGCTGAGTAACTCAATCGCCTATGCCCGGGAAAATTGCCGCACATCCCGCGAGGTATTGCCCGAGCAGGTGTGGGAGCAAATCAACGAGCTCCATAACTATCTTAAGAATAAAATCGGTGAGGCCTTGCCGCGGCGGGGGCGTTTTGATGTGCTTACCGAGATTATCCAGCGCTGCCAGCAGCTGACGGGCCTGATGGCGGGTACCATGAGTCAGGACAGCGCCTATGATTTTTTGCGCATTGGGCGTAATCTCGAGCGTGCCGATATGACCAGCCGTGTCATCGATATTGGTGCCATGCATCTGCACCGCGCCGGGGATGCTGAAACCGTGGATGTCCATGTCTGGACCAGCATGCTCCGGGCTCTCGACGCCTATCAGATGTATCGCAAGGACGTGCAACTAGCGGTTTCCTGGCGAGCGGCGGTGGTTTATCTGCTACAGAACGACACATTACCAAGAGCGATAGCCCATTGTCTGGATCGTGTTGAGGAGGGACTCGGGTGTTTGCCTGAACCTCAGCGTGGCCTGATGGCGGTACGTAAAGTCCGGCGGCAGCTTAACAACATCAACGTTGCCGGCCTGAATGAGGAAAAGTTGCACGAGGAAGTCGATTCGCTACAGGTTGGCCTGTCAGGCATTAACACGGCAATCAGCAAAAGCTGGTTTGGTTAACCATGAAGAACCTCTATTGTCTGTGTGGCCAGGCGGTTTTTTTTGAAAACACACGTTGCCTGAATTGCCAGCGTGCCCTGGGTTATGACCCGCAACGGCGAGCCATGGTGGATTTGGATAACCCCCGCTACCGAGCATGCGCCAATTACCGGGATGCGGCTATCTGTAACTGGGTGGTGTCGGCCGACGATGCTGAGGCGCTATGCCGGTCGTGCCGGCTGACCCGCACCACCCCGAACTTGTCCGTGCCAGCTAACAAGGGGCGCTGGGCGATATTGGAGGCCGCCAAACGCCGTCTCATTTCTGGCTTCCTGTACTTTGATCTGCCTATCGATGCAGACCCCGCTGGGCAGCATCCGGCCCTGGCGTTTGATTTCCTGGAGGACAGGGGCAGCAACCCGCTGGTAGCGGAGGAATACATTCGTACCGGCTACGCCACGGGACGCATCACCATTAACGTGTCCGAGGCCAATCCGGTACAGCGGGAATATACGCGCTCATTAATGAATGAAGATTACCGCACACCCCTGGGCCACATGCGTCACGAAAGTGGCCATTATTTTTATGACCGACTGATTCAGCAGGGGCCATGGCGATCGAGTTTCGAAGCCCTGTTTGGTGATCCGTGCCTTGATTATGAACAGGCCCTGGCCAACTATTACGCTGATCCTCCTCTCCTGGAGGCCAGTTCGGGGTATATCAGCCAATACGCCCAGGCTCATCCACTGGAAGATTGGGCGGAATGCTGGGCGCACTTTCTTCATATCAACGACGCGCTGGAAAGCGCTCGCGCCAGCCAGACGATAGTTTTCCAGGAAACACTGACTGAAATTCCCCATTGGGTGGATCAGTGGGTGCAGTTATCCGTTACCCTGAACGAGCTGAATCACTGTATGGGCCACGCCGACGCCTATCCCTTTGTGTTGACGACGGGGGTGATAACGAAACTGGAGTTTATTCGCCAGGTGGTGGACCAGTTATCTCCCAATTGAAACGGGGCAGGGCGTCAAATGCCTGGCGTATGTTTCTGGACCAGCTTTCCCGAATGTCGCGCAGATAGCTGTGGCCGTCGTCCAGGCGCAAATAGCGGTTAAACCGCAGGGAATCTCTTTCGTAAATCAGCACTTCGATGGGCGGCCCCACGGACACATTGCTTTGCATAGTGGAGTCCATCGATACCAGCGCGCAGCGGGTGGCGTCTTCAAGACTGGTGTCCGGTGTCAGTATCCGGTCAAGAATGGGCTTACCGTACTTGGTTTCACCGATTTGTAAAAACGGCGTGGCCATTGACGTGGTGATGTGATTGCCTTCGGGATAGATAAGGTGGATGCCGGGTGCCTCGTCTTGGATCTGTCCACCGAGAATAAAGGATACCCGCGGACTAAAGCCCGCATTGAGACCCTCGCCGTCGGAAAAACGACTCTGTTGCTGCCGGCTGATCTCACCGATGTGATCAGCGACTTCGTCTAGATACCGGGCTTTGGCGATCTTGCAGTCGGGATTGTCCGCGAGTTCGTGACGAATTTCCGCCAATACAGCCTGCGTCGTGGCCAGATTCCCCGCACTGAGCAGGACGAACTGGCGATCCCCTTCCAGGCCCAGGGTATGCATCTTGCCGTATTGGCTGACTTGGTCGGTACCGGCATTGGTACGTGAATCGGATACCAGTACCAGTCCGGCTTTTAGGGAAATACCCACGCAATAGGTCATAAAACATTCCAGATGCTGTCGGCCTGGAACAAACGTTGAAAGGCCGCGAAAGGGGGGGAATATTAGACATTCGGGGGGAGATGATCAATCCAGCGCGTCGCCCGACTTTACGGTGTGGTGCAAAGACGAGACCGTGTGAAAGAATGATATCAATAACTGAAATGGTAGGGCTTAATCTCATTGAATGGGCTGCCCTTGTTGTGGACATAAACGTGGCAACGCCGAAAATTGTTCTATCCCCAAAAGGCTATCCGGTAGTGTCGCTTGGCTCACTGGCCATGGCGCCCTGGACCACACGATGAGAAGACAATGTCGCTGCCGCCCGTTTTTTTGTATTTGCTGGTGTTCTGGTCAAGGAAGATAGATATAACGTTGCTGCCGAGCGTAGCATTCGAGCCGCGGCTTCGCCCGTGGCTTTGCGGCGGGAAGGACGTGTCACGGGAAACCGGCTCCTTGCGCTGGAAACCTTGACCGCGGGCTATGTTGAGTTTTCCTTGGTGGGCCAGCCTCGGCATCCCGCGACTCGTGCTTTGCTTAAAGCCGGACATGAGATCTATGAGCCGCGTAAACTGGTCCACCGGGAAGCGCCTGGCCGCTACCCGGTGCGTGACCGCCCAGCCATGTATATCTGCAATGACCAGCGCGCAGTCTGCCGATTTACGAGCCTGCCGGGTTGAGCGGGAGGCAGCGAATTTCACCTACCGTTCTTCGCCTTCGGTTAAGCAATTGACGAGGCAATGAGCGCCTGGCTCTAGACCTCAGTCAGCGAGGGGCAGTCGGGCGGTAAATACCACGCCGGGAGCTAGCTTCAGGTTTTCGGCTTTCAAATCACCCCCGTGGCGTTCACAGATGAGGCGGGCGATATAGAGGCCCAGCCCCAGGTGTTGGCCTGCTTGCCCGGCATCGGTGTGTTTGTCGCGGCGGCTTTGGAAGAGCTGGAAAAGTTCAGGCAGTTGCGCCTCGGGTATCGGCGGGCCGTGATTGGTGACGCTCATAAAACACTGACTTCTATCAGTATCCAGTTTGATTTCAATCGCCTGATCCGCGGGGCTGAAGTCGGCGGCGTTGTCCAGCAGCTTATCCAGCAATTGTTCGATATGCATATCCGAGCCTCGTAGCCACACTGCCTGGGGGGGAATATCCAGATCAATGGTTTGCCGGCGCTGGCGGCGCTGGTTGTCCACATAGTTGGTGAGCAGCTGGGTCAGGTCGAAAACCTCCATGTGTTCGGTGCTTAGCGCCTCTTCCAGGTTGGCGGCCTCGGCCAGGCTGTCGGTGATGGTGGTGATGCGATGCAGTCCGCGCCGCGCGCTGGCGAGAAATCGCCTGTCGTCGGGATTATTTTCCAGGTGTTCCAGCGACGTCCCGACGGTATTCAGGGGGTTGTTGATTTCGTGCCTCAAGGTGCGGGGAATGGCGATAAGAAACTGCTGGTAGCGTTCCAGCCGGGCAAGCAGCTGTTCAATCTGGCGGGTCAGGTCTCCGATCTCATCGCCGGCAAGGCGTCCGCGAAACTTGGCCGCTTGCATCCGCCCCTGTTCATCGCAGGCCCTGTGGGTATCATTGCCCAGGCGCTTGATGCGCCAGGTCAGGCGGCTGGAAAACAGAAGCACGAACGCGCTTACAGCAATCAGCCCGCCGAGAGAGAGCAGCACAATTTGCTGAATCGAGCGGCTCTGAAGGTTGAGGATGGCGTTGGTGGTTTGTTCCAGCAACACCACGCCGATTACGGTGTGATTATCTCGGTGCATGATTGGATGTGTCGCGGCGACCACGACGTGCTCACCATCCAGTGCCAACCGGGTGCTGACGCCACCCTCGCCGGCAAGAGCGGCGCGCAAAAACCTGTCCTCGCGGCTGTGGGTCTGTCGCGGATCAAAATCGTCCACCGGCAGCTGGCCGGTGCCACTTAAGCGCCCGAGTAACAGGCCGCCAAGACCGGCGCGGGTTTCGATGGCCTCGGTTCCAGAAATGTCCTCATCGATGCTGTCGTCGTAGAGTTCTCCAACCGCGGCGCGCACCCGCAGTTCCCTATCGAGCACCCAGATGCGTGCATCGGATGTAGCCAGGCTTTCCAGTACCCGTTCGGTTTCAGGCGAGCGGATAATCAGCCGGTTGTATATGCCCTGCTCAACACTCGGAAAGCTTTTTACCAGTCGGGCGATCACACGCTCACGGCTATCCTCGACATCGGCCATGGCCACCCCCAGGCGGGCGCTATCGCCACCGACGAAGTCGCGGGGTAGGGCAAACTCCAACTGGTAGCCGTCCGCCATGATGCGCGCCTGTCCGCGAATACGGTACTCAGGGGAGCCCGGGTCCGCCAGCTGCCAAGCTGTGTCCATGGCGTAGGTGGTTATACGGCCGCTGCCTTCGAAGGTGAGTTGGTAGCGCCGCGTCTGGCCGGTATCATCGTTGGTGTATAGGCGCACATGGTCGCTGTGGTCGAGTCGCAAATAGCCAGGATGTCGATACACGGGGCTGGTATCACGGACCCTGACCAGCCCGTAAATATGGGCTCCATTCTGACCCAGCAGCACGGAAAATCCGCTGCCGTTATCGCTGTCGAATACCAGGGCGTGTTCGTCCAGGGACTGCCAGTCCTCCTTATAGCCATCCAAAAGAATCCTGCCCGCAAGTGGATAGAGGGGAATGTCCGCAAAATCGCTATTGTCGTCGCTGGGTTCGATAAACAGATCATCACGGCCATGAAACAGCGTGGCGATGCCGCGCGCGGTAAGCAACTGCGCCTGGGCCTGCCCGTCGATAAGGAAGCGCTGCATGGCTTGCAGGGTTTGCAGACCCAGCCAGGGGATGATCAGCAGGCAAGCGCCGGCCAGCAATAACTTGGGCGTCAACCCCAGGCCAAGGATGCGGTGGCCTATTTTCACGGGTATGGGTTGTCCGTGGCGCTTGAATCCACCCAACGGTAACCAAAACCGTACTCATTACGGATGCAGTCGAACGCCGGGTCGAGCTGTTTGAGCTTGCGGCGGATATTGCGCATGTGGGTGTTGATGGTGTTGTTGGTTACGTATTGTTGAATAGTCGCCTGCATCAGGGTTTCGTAGGCCAGGGCATGGCCGGGAGAGCGCGCCAGTCGGGCGAGCAATCGAAATTCGGTCACGGTCAAATCCAGGGCCTGGCCTTGCCAGTGAATCAGCATGGCTTCTTCCTGAATGCTGAGCCGGCCGAGTTCCCGGGCGGGCGGTGTTTGCTCCGGTTTCAGGCGGATGTCCCTGAGCCGCAGCAGGGAAGCCACCCGTTCACCCAGGTAGGCCAGGCTGATGGGTTTGGGTTGGTAATCCCACGCACCCAGGCGCAGGCCGGAAATCTGGTCGATCTCGTCGATGCGTTCGGTCAGAAAAAGCACCGGTAGCCGGGGATGGCGGGCCAGTAACTCTCGGCAGAGCTGGAAGCCCCCGTCCACTTCGTTACCCAGCATGATGTCGAGAATCACCAGATCCGGCGCCTCTTCAGTGAGAGATGACTGGGCTTCGGCGCGCTCGGCGAAGGCTCGTACCGTAAAGCCCTTTTTCTCCATGGCTTCCTGGTAGTTGAGGCGCTGGTCGGGGTCGTCCTCGACGATGGCGATAGTGTGGCTCATGGTGCTTAGCATAACCGCTCAATGGGCTGAGAAAACACTTCGGGTCATAACTCCACGTTTTCTCCATTTTTGCGCCGTTTCTGGTGCAGTTTTTATCGCTTCAATGGCTCGGTAAGCAATGTGCTCGCGCAAAGGACCCGTAACCGATGGAGAACCGTGATGAAAACTTTCATACCCGTGAACGATGAAAACGAGCAACAAATCCCTGACCTGTTTGATCGCCTGGTGCCCTATCAGGTGGACTATGGCAGCCAGCGATTTCACCCCCATGACTGTCAGGTGACGCCCGCCGATCTGCAAGTCCAGATTCCCGCTACGCGAATCCCACCGGACCATAACTCGTTGAAGAAAACCGGGGAGGGCTGAACCATGGTCCGCTTGTTAGCCAAAAGACGCATGTTGATAACCAGTTTCCTATTGCTGTTTTCCCTGAGCGCCTGCCAGCACCGGGAACAGCAGGCAAAGGCCGAGCTATCCGATAGCGCACAGGCCATCGTTTTCCGGCCGGATTTGCACAACGCGGAACCTATGGAACAGCCATTGCCAGTTTTGGAAAGTCGACAACACCGTTTGGTGATACCGATTGGCGGCATCGGTCAGCGCCGGGCCGATGACTTGGACACGCATTTGCTGGCCCTGGTCGACCAACTCAGCACCTGGGAAGCCGTGCGCGGCATCAGTATTGAGGGCCATACTGACAGTGAAGGCTCCGAGCAAAGCAATAAGCTGCTGTCCCTGCGCCGCGCCAATGTTGTGGCGGAGCGTCTGGAAGAGCTGGGTGTTGAGTCCGGGCTAATGCGGGTGGAGGCCTGGGGTGAGAGCAGACCCGTGGCCGATAACACCACCATGGACGGGCGTGTGGCTAATCGTCGGGTGGAGATTATTGTTACGGGCTATCCCCAACGCAGTGCCGTGGCGCTTACACAGCTGGCCGGGGGTGATTTGCCATGAGCAAAGTGATTCGATCCGTGATGATGTGGCTTATCGCCCTGGTTTTCTGGCTGTTGGCCCAGGCGCTGGCCGCGGAAGGAACAATGGCCTCGGTGGACGAGGTGGAAAGCGGAACCCTGTTGTTGCGCTTTCAAGAGGAATCTGGAGGCCGGGAAAGTGGCGGCAGGCCGGTGCACGGCGATTTCCAGAGCCAGTGGGTAGCGCCCCAATTGCACTCATCGGCGGATATTCGGGTAACCGGCCCGCTGGTGCGCGTGGTGCTGACCCAGGTGTTTAGCAACCCCTCCAGTTATTGGGCGGAAGGTGTATATGTGTTTCCGCTGCCGGAAAATGCCGCCGTGGATCATATGCGCATGACCATCGGCCAGCGGGTCATCGAAGGTCAGATCAAGGAGAGAGAAGCGGCTAAAAAGGTTTATCAGAAGGCCAAACAAAGTGGTCGACGTGCCAGTTTGGTGGAACAGGAGCGGCCCAATATCTTTACCACGTCGGTGGCCAATATTCCGCCGGGCGAGTCCATTGAGGTCAGTATCGAATACCAGCACGAGGCGGCGCTAGAGAGCCGGCGCTACAGCTTACGCTTTCCCATGACCATTACTCCAAGGTATACGCCCGGTGCACGTTTCCTGCCGACGGGTAGGGGAAGTGGAGATTTACTCGCTGAGCAAGAGGGTGCTCCGCACGCTGAATCATTAGACCGGGAAAGCGGTGCATCGACCCGTAATCGCCATGACGCGGATCTGGCGCCGAAGGATGTTGCCCGTATTACCCCGCCCTGGGGCCTGGCCCATGAAAACCATAATCCCACCGAAGTGAGCGTGTCGCTGCAGCCGGGGTTTGAGCTGGAGGACATCGAAAGTCGGTATCACCAGGTTTCTAGCTCCTCGC
Organism: Porticoccaceae bacterium; assembly: GCA_003448675.1. Taxonomy (GTDB): domain Bacteria; phylum Pseudomonadota; class Gammaproteobacteria; order Pseudomonadales; family Porticoccaceae; genus HB2-32-21. Next base: position 6,681 of record DLXZ01000210.1, on the reverse strand, counting down.
GCGGGCCAAATCACTGGCAGGTGACCTTGCCCGCCGATTCCCATCACGCCAACGCTGACTTTGTCCTGGAGTGGTGGGGACGGGAGATGGCCGTGCCCCAGAGCCAGTTGTTTACCGAAAGCCATCGCGGCAGCGACTACGGATTGCTGATCCTGACGCCGCCAGAACTGGATGTACAAGCTCAGCGTCTGCCTCGAGATATTACTTATGTGATTGATACCTCCGGTTCCATGGGGGGTGAGT
>DLXZ01000210.1:649-6196 GCA_003448675.1 Porticoccaceae bacterium | reverse complement strand
GTTCCATGGGGGGTGAGTCCCTGCGCCAGGCCAAACGGGCCCTGGCCTGGGCGGTAGAGCGCCTGGCGGCCGATGACCATTTCAATATCGTTGAATTCAACTCGGGGGCATGGGCCTTGTTTGATGGTGAGCAAAAGGCTGATGAGCGAAACAAGGGCAGGGCGCTGGGTTTTATTGACGGCCTGAAAGCGCGGGGCGGCACGGAAATGAAAAAGGCGCTGGACCTGGCCCTGTGTCCGGATTGCGGTAGTCCTGGCCGCCTGCGGCAGGTCATTTTTCTTACCGACGGGGCCGTGGGTAACGAACGACAGCTATTTGTCAGCATCGATAACAAGCTCGGTAATACCCGCCTGTTCACGGTCGGCATCGGGTCAGCGCCCAACAGCTACTTTATGCGCCGCGCCGCCGAACTGGGTCGGGGTACCTTTACCTATATCGGCAAGCTGGAGGAAGTCAGCGAAAAAATGACCGCCCTGTTTGCCAGTATCGAAGCGCCGGTGCTGACCAACTTGAGTCTTAACCTGCCCGAGGGTGACTATGAATTTGCACCATCACCCATACCGGATCTCTATGCGGGCAGTGCTTTACATATTGCGATCAAGGGCCGCGATCTGCCCGAGCAGCTCAGCCTGTCGGGTTCACTGAATGGCAAGCGCTGGTCGAGTGAGGTGAAGACCGCCGGTAGCCTTGGGCACGATGATGCGAAACAACGTGGTATCCACACCCAGTGGGCCAGGAAGCGCATAGCCGACCTCCTTAACCAGAGCAACCTGAGCCGCGATACCGAAACCCGCGATGCCCTGCGCGGGGATGTGTTGAAGCTGGCTTTGCAGCATCATCTGGTTTCGCCCTTCACCAGTCTGGTGGCGGTGGACATCACGCCGGTGAAAGCGGTAAACAAGGCGCTGCATAGCCACCGGCTAAAAACCAATCCGCCCAAAGGTACCCGCTTCGGCCTGCCGAAAACCGCAACACCTATGGCGTTGTACAACGCGATAGGACTGCTATGTCTGCTTTTGGCGCTGTGTTTGTACCGCTTTTACTTGGCGGTCGCGCCCAAACCCGATGCAAGGGAGCTTGCTAGCGAGGACCCAATTCATGCCTAAGCGTTTAGTCCTGAAAAATACGTGGCCACCACAAAAGGTTTGGCGATACCTGCTGCTCTGCCTGAGTGTGATCCTCGGGGTGAGTGGCGGGATTTTGTGGGGGCAGGGGGCCTATCTCTATGCCAAGGCTCATCTTGGCCAGTACCTGATAGTCCGTGCCTGGCGTTTAAGCGGCGTGAAGGACACCGCATTCAAGCCCTGGCCCTGGGCCGACACATGGCCCGTGGCGCGGCTGCGTATCCCGGGGCTGGGGTTTGATCAGGTTGTGCTTGCCGGTGACAGCGGCCAGGCCCTGGCTTTTGGACCCGGACATACCAGCGCCAGTGCGTTGCCCGGTGAACCGGGAACAGTGCTAATTTCCGGACACCGCGATACCCATTTTCAGGCCCTTAAACATCTGGAGGTAAATGAACGGATTACCCTGGAAGACCCATATGGTCGCGTACACGCCTATCGGGTTGAGGCCTTGCGGGTGGTGCCGGCATCAACGGAGGTGGGTTTTGACGTCGGTGCCAGCAGATTGGTCCTTGCAACGTGTTGGCCCTTTGACGGTATTGCCGGAGAGGCTAGTGAACGTTACCTGGTGGAAGCGCTTGCTATTGAACCGCGGGTTGAATCCAGTCGAGAAGGGCTGGCTATGGTCAAACAGATCGACTTGCAAGCCCGTTACTCTCCGTTACAGGGGCAGGCGAATCTGCTCGTCGCCATCCAGATATTCACGAAGGTTTTTCGGTCGATAGTCCGAGTGATTTAAAAACCGCTGCTCGGCGCTGTTATGGAGCGTTTCATCCAGGTTGGTGACGCCGATGGGCCGCCGGTGAGAACCGAGCAAACGCATGGCGCCTCGAAAAGAGTTGTGCACACAAATTTCATTGTTATTGCGATAAACGCTATCCAGATAATCCTGATCCAGCGCTAGCCCGCAGGCTTCGGCTCGCTCAGCCATCCAGCGCAGGGCGATATGGGATAGCCCTGCCTCGTGGTATCCGCCGCCGATATCGCTGTGAGCGCCGGCAAACCAGCACTGTTCGGTGCGTTGGCGTTCTTTTTTGGTTTTCCAGATGGTGGGCTGAAACGGTTTGCGTCGCTCGTCGATGGCCAGCGCGTGATAAGCATTGTCGATAATGCTGCTGATGGTGGTGTCGTGAAACTCATAGCGCCCCTGATTGGCGGATTTGAAAATATCCAGGGGGATGCCCAGGGCGCCGACCGTGTCCCAGACGCCGAGAAATTTTACGGCGACTTCCCGGCAGTTGGGTTCGCGAAAATCCTGGGCGTTTTCCGCGTCGGCATGCCATTTTGTGCGATAGATATGGTAGGCCTTGCTGATAAGGTCTGCTCTATCCTTGCGCAGCAACCAGGTGTTTCTTAACAGGCCAATACAGCTGCGCGCGGTATAGGCGCCACGGCTAAAGCCGAAAAACCACAATTCGTCACCGGCTTCATAGTTGTGCACCAGAAAACGGTAGGCGTCCTGGATATTCTTGTCGATGCCCTCACCGAAAGCTCCGCCATCGAGGGCGTCCAGCTTGTCGTCCGTACCCACGCCCCAGTCATAAAATACGGTTTGCTGGGTGCCGTCACTGGCTCGGGGTTGAATTGCCCTGGCTAAGTGCACTACGTTGGTCACGGGCGTTTTCTCCGGCGTATTCCAGGTGCCGTCGCAGCAAATTATCAGGCGTTTATGTTTGGTGGCGGTCATTGCCGGGATCCTGCGTCCACGAATATTGCCGGGCCAGTGTAGCAAATAACGTCCGCTAAACCGTGCTTGCGTCAACCTCACTGGCGTGGCCTCGAACGAAATTTCAACTGGACTTGGCCATGTCCTGGGCCATAATCAAGACAAGCAAATTGAAATGTGAATAAGCAGGGGAATGACAATGAATCGAGTCATGATCGCGGGTGTGGGGATGACCCGTTTTGGCAAACACATGGACGCTACTATTCGTGGCCTGGTGGGCGAAGCGCTGGCCGAAGCGCTGTCCGACGCCGGGGCCAGCAATGAACAGGTAGATAGCATTTTCTTTGGCAATGCCGCGGCGGGCCTGTTGACCGGACAGGAAATGATCCCCGGTCAGGTGGCCCTGCGTGATTCGGGCCTCATGGGCAAGCCCATTATCAATGTCGAAAACGCCTGTGCCTCGGCTTCCAGCGCCGCGCATCTGGCCTGGCTGTCGGTAGCCTCCGGTCAGTCCGAGGTGGCCCTGGCCATCGGCGCCGAAAAGATGACCAACCGGGATAAGAGCGTGCCTTTTAAGGCTCTGATATCGGCCATGGATCTGGAGCAGATCAAGGCCGAAACCGGCTCCGATGATCCCCTGGAGGCAGGCAGCGCGCCGGGGCGCTCCGGCTTTATGGACATCTATGCGGGCAAGGCGCGCAAATACATGAAAGAGGCGGGCGCGACCCAGGAAGATTTTGCCCGCGTTGCCGCCAAGGCCCACAAATTTGGCTCCATGAACCCCAAGGCACAGTTTCAAACCCCCTTGAGCGTTGAAGACATCCTCGGTAGTCGGGCCATTATCGACCCCCTGACCCTGGCCATGTGCTCGCCTATCGGCGACGGCGCTGCCGTGCTGGTGTTTACCTCCGAGGATTTCGCCACTAAACACGGTTGCGATGCGGTCACTGCTGAAACCATCACCCTGGTCTCCGGCTTGCCCGGTGGCCCCAACTGTAATACCCGCGCCAGTGACAAAGCCTATAACGCCGCCGGCATCAGCCCGGAAGATATCGACGTCGTGGAGTTGCACGATGCCGCATCACCCGCAGAGTTGATGTATGTGGAGGAGTTAGGCCTGTGTGGCAAGGGCGAGGGCATCCGCATGATCCGTGAAGGCGAGATGGAGCTGGGCGGCCGCGTACCGGTCAATACCTCCGGTGATCTGGTGGCCAAGGGTCATCCGGTGGGTGCTACCGGCTGCGCCCAGATCGTCGAGCTGGTGGATCAACTGCGGGGTCGTTGCGGCGCTCGCCAGGTAGACGGGGCGAAAGTGGCGTTGGCTCAAAACGGCGGCGGCTGGATTGAGGACGATACCGCCGTGACGACCTTATCGATACTGACCCGCTAAACAGCCCATATCCAAAAATAACTTGTGCAGGAGATAGAGATGGTTTCACTGGAAGAAAGAGTCCAACTCATGGAGGACAAGGACGAGATTCGCGAACTGACGGCCAAATACTGCTATGCGGTGGCAGCACAGGATTCCGACGCCTTAATTGATATGTTCACCGAGGACGGTATTTTCGATATGCCGCCGGATCGCCATTTTGAGGGGCGCGAGCAATTGAGCGAGCTTTACACCGCCGGTATTGCCGAGGCTACACCCAAGCCTTTCATTCAGAACCATGTTATTAGCGTCGACGGCGATACTGCTACTGGCAACTGCGCGGTGGAGATTCGTCTGGTTGAAAATGGCGTCGCCATGACTGCCTGTGGTTATTACAACGACAAATACCGGCGGGAGAATGGTGCCTGGAAGTTCGCCCACCGCGATTTCAATTTGTATCACTGGGTGCCGTTAAGCGAAGGGTGGGGCAGTTAATACCCTCCGGGATCAGTCCGGTTAAAGCCGGTTATTAAAGCTGAGCGACGGCAAAGCCCAGTGAGCGCAATTGGCTGAGCAGACCTTCTTCGCCGTTCAGGTGCATGGTGCCGACCAGAACGAACTCAGTGGTATCGTTGTTGTTCAACGTGGCCAGTTGCTTCATCCAGGCATTATTTCGCCGTGTCACCAGTGCCTGGTATAGCTCTGGAAATTCAGATTTCATTTTCACGATGTAGGTGTGAGAGCTGAAAGCTTCAACATCACCCGTTCGCCAACTGGTTTTTAAAAAGTCTATGAATTCCGGCAGTTGTTCCAGGTCCTGCAGGGTGTAATCCATGGATGTATTCGGTTCGACATCGGCCATTGATTGCAGAAAAGACAGTTGTTCATCGGCGGATTCCAAGGCCAGAATCTGTCTTTTATCCCTGGTGGCGAGTTTTGAGAAATATTCCTCGACACCGTATTCTGGCAGCATCCCCAACCGTTGATACTCCATAACGGTAATCAATAGCGCCGCACCCCAGGGCTGGAACAGGGCCAGGTTTTCCAGGGGAATATTTCTTGCGGCAAGAAAGTCACCAAGACGCTTGTAGGTTTCTGGATTCAGGACGGTTTCCAGGGTGCGACCATCACTATAGGTCATGGCCTGAAAAAACCGCGCCTGAAAAGCCGGGCTTTTGGATTCCACCAGATCGGTTTCAAAGATTATGCTGTCAGCGTCCTGATAGGCCTGGGTAAACTCTGCTGGCAGGGGGTGATCGCTCGGGCTGAGCAAATGCACGGTGCCACCGAGATAGAAGTACTGATCATCCTTGCTGATTTTCCACACTGCTGACTCAGCGTACAAATTGCCGGAAAAAACAGTCAACGTGGTGATAATCAATAAGCAAATA
>DLXZ01000210.1:0-443 GCA_003448675.1 Porticoccaceae bacterium | reverse complement strand
TAACTGAATGCCATGGCGAACTTTGACAGGTGTATTTTTTAATCGAGTCGCGTTACCAATTGTTCGCGCTAATAATTTCCACCTTGTGGGAAGCGTAATCCTCAAGGTTCACTTTTGCACAGCTGGAGCACGAGAGCTTAAAGTTCTGACTGGTGTCTGGTTTTAACGTTGCATCCAATATTTCGGTACATTCTTCAATGAATTCGCCCCTACTATTGAATAGCTCGGCTTTGAGCATAATGTTGTCCCAATCCATAGAGCCCGAATTTTTAATGTTGCCGAGTACTATAAAGTCAGTCTCGGAAATTTTCTCCGAAGTGATGTTCAGTTCCAGGTCCGCTTCTTCTGGGCAGTCTTTATAGCGTCGGCAATCCTCGGCGCCATCGGTTATCTCATAATTGCTGGTCGGGTCATAATAGTGATCTGCCATCACTATCGCTACG
>DLXZ01000015.1 GCA_003448675.1 Porticoccaceae bacterium | reverse complement strand
TGGCTCCATGCTCTACAGCTTTGTTGGCGTTTTGTAGCGAAATATGGGAAAGCCGATAGCAGCTGTTATTTTCGCTGGGGGCAGATTAAGGAGTTTTTTTGTCAGTTTAATGACAGATGGCGGAGGCGCATCGGGTTGAGGCGGGCGTTTGACCCGGTGCTGATAGGTACAGGTAGCGAGTGGCAGCGGCAACTGGCGCCTTTGCCACGTAAAGTTGTTACTTGAGGGGGGCTCTTTCTCGACCGGTTGATGTGATCGGTTTGAGGCTATCCGGCTATTGAAAGCCTGGGGGGAAGACCTGTGGCGGCAGTTGTTCGATATCAGCGTGTTGCTTGCGCCATTTGGCGGCCAGGCGTTTGGCTTCGCTGATTTGTTCGGGGGTCATCTCCTCGGCCAGGGAATCCCGGTTGTGCTCGGCATGCATATGGCCCTTGCCGGTAATATCCCACCACATATAGGCGAGTACCGGGTCACGCTCAACGCCAAGACCTTTGTCATAGACAAGCCCCAAGGCGAACTGGGAAGAGGGTTCGCCCATTTGCGCTGCTTTTAGATAATATTCCTGGGCTTTGGCGTAGTCCTTGGTCACGGCTTGTCCGTATTCATACATGATGCCAAGGTTATAGATCGCTTCCGGGAAGTCGAGGGCCGCAGCCTTTTGATACCACTTTAAAGCCTCTTCAAGGTTCTGATCCACATGGAAGCCTTTATCGTGCATGACCCCGATGTTGAATATGGCGTTGGCGTTGCCTTGCTCAGCGGCCTTTTCATACCAATGGAGTGCTTCCTGATAATTCACCGGTGTGTGGACCCCGTTAAAATGCATATTGCCTAGCTTCACCTGGGCGTTGGCGTCACCCGCTTCGGCCGTGGCCAGAGTGCTGGCAAATTGCGCTTTATCCGCGGTTATGGGCATGGCGGGTTCTATGATTGGCGAAGCGGCCAGAGCTGACGTGGCAGCCACGACGAGCATACTCACCACTACAGTTCGGAACAGAGAAGAGTCTTGTCGGGTGTTAATTGAGGTCAAGTTGTTCATCGGTTTTGTTGTGCTACCTGATACGACGGATAATAGGGTTGTATTGTGTACACTCTAGCCGGTGTTTAATGGACCGCTCTCGCTAGAGCGGGTTCCCCGTTGAGCGGGACGGCTGTCACCCGGCTGTGTGGTCAAGCAAAGTTTGTGATAATACGGCCCGAAAATTAAGACCGGCAATGATAATGGATTGCTGGCTTGAGCGAAAATGTAAACAGGTAGACAGGGTTTCGCCGGTTCTCGTAAGCCGGCATGGTGGAGACAGAAACTATGAGTATGAGTAAGTGCCATGAGTAAAGGTCGGTTAATGCTAGTTCGCCACGGTGAAACTCATGCCAATATTGATCATGTATGGCACGGGCATACCGATACCGCGCTTACCGAAAAGGGGGAACAGCAGCGCGCCCGCCTGGGAGAGTATTTCCACAATTATTTGCCCGAGATCCATGCCATCTACTCAAGCCCCCTGCAGCGGGCTCGGCGGACAGCGGAGAGCATCGCGGCAAGGAATGCGCATTTGGTCAATACTGATTCCCGGTTGATGGAATTTGGCGCCGGTGAATACGAAGGTAAGAGCTTTGATGAGTTGCGTAATGATCTGGGTTTTATCCAGGCGGTGATTGATGATGAGCATCATCGCCCCCCTGGCGGGGAGACCCGGTACGAGGTGACACAGCGTTTTGTCGGCGCCGTGGAGGAGTTGCGGGAAAATCACAGGGGAGAGAATCTCGTTGTAGTGGCCCACGGCCTGGCCATCGCCTTCGCCCTGTCTCACTGGATTGATCGGGACGCATCAAAATGGGTTAACTATATGATGCACAATACCTCGGTGACGGAAATTTGTCTGGTGGATCAGGAGATCAAATTCCTTAATCGTACGGACCATCTCCAGTAAAGCATCCCCTCTCGAATCGGTGAGCCGCTAATTTCAGTGAAAGCAGGTAAGCTAAACAAGCAAACAGGTAAGACAGATGCTGGACGTAAATGAATATTTTGAAGGCAGGGTAAAGTCCATTGGTTTTCAGACCGCCACCCTGCCGGCGACCGTGGGCGTGATGGCCCCGGGTGAATATACCTTCGGCACCAGCGAGCGGGAGTGCATGACGGTGGTGAGCGGCGCTCTGACGGTGAAGCTGCCGGGTGAGGATAACTGGCGTCAGTATGGCCAGGGTGACAGCTTCGAGGTGGCGGCCAATCAGTCCTTTGATTTACAGGTGGCTGAGCCTACCGCTTATCTGTGCACCTATGGCTAGGGCCACGGTTACGTATCATATGAGGTCGATAAATCAGAATAGCAGGTGTGGGAATAATGGCTGAATGGCAACGTCTGAATCTCAATGATTTTAAAACCATGCGCGAGCAGGGCCTGGTTCAGGTGGTCGATATCCGCGATGGCGCCTCCTTTACAGCCGGTCATATTCCCGGTGCTCAGCCGCTGAATGATGGCAATCTGGAAGCCTTCCTGGCTTCCGCGGATAAGACCCGGCCCCTGGTCGTGTGCTGCTACCATGGCCATTCCAGCCAGAACGTCGCGGCGTTTCTCGCCGGCGAAGCATTTCAGGAAGTCTATAGTCTGGATGGCGGCTACAGTGCCTGGGCCGTACAAAATTGAGTGGTGCCGTTAAGTATTATTGATCAGGAGGTCATTATGGCCAGCGATAAACCCATCAGCCGTTTTCCCATCCCCAGGGTGGATGAGCTGCCGGAAGACCTCCGGGAAATGGTGCTCAACGTTCAGGAAAAAACCGGGTTTATTCCTAACGTTTTTCTGGCCCTTGCCCACCGGCCCGATGAATGCCGGGCTTTCTTCGCCATGCATGATGCGCTAATGCTACGGGAGGGCAATCTCACCAAGGCGGAAAAGGAAATGATTGTGGTGACCGTCAGTGGTGGTAACGAGTGCCACTACTGCGTGGTCGCCCATGGCGCTATTTTGCGCATTGTCGCCAAAAACGCGCTGTTGGCGGATCAATTGGCGATCAACTACCGCAAGCAGATTCGCCATGCGGTTG
>DLXZ01000185.1:26782-30244 GCA_003448675.1 Porticoccaceae bacterium | reverse complement strand
GTCCTCGCCTGGAACAGCCCGAACTGGGTTTTTTACAGAGCTCCCCCGAGTTCTATATGAAGCGGCTCTTGGCCGCCGGTTCCGGTTCCATTTTTTACCTGGGCAAGGCTTACCGGGCTGGCGAGTTCGGTCCGCGCCACTACCCGGAATTTACCTTGCTCGAATGGTACCGGATTGACTGGGATGAGCATCAGCTCATGAGTGAGCTTTCCGCTTTGCTCGCCGAGCTAGGTGTTCTGTCTGTTGATGAGAAACCCCGGAAAACCTGCTATCGCAGCGTTTTTAAGGAGGCAACGGGCATCGATCCCCTGATCGCTGAATCTGGCGAGCTACGCCGGTATGCCAGCGAGATAGCCAGCCGGGATTTTTCCCGGGAAGACCGTTCCACCTGCCTTGACCTGATATTCAGCCTGGTAGTTGAGCCGGCTCTGCCATCGGGGGTGGTTTTTGTCCACGATTATCCCCTTTGCCAGGCCGCCCTTGCTCAGACTGCAATCAATGAAAGTGGGGAGAAAATCGCCCGGCGTTTTGAAGTGTTTATCGATGGCATGGAGCTTGCCAACGGTTACTTTGAGCTGTGTGACGCCGGTGAGTTGCGGCAACGATTTATGGCTGACAACGTACAACGCAGGAGTTCAGGCCGGTTGGAGATGCCGCTTGATGAGCGGCTGCTAGGGGCCATGGTCGAGGGTTTTCCCGCATGTGCTGGCGTGGCGTTGGGGTTTGATCGTCTGCTAATGAAATTGGTGGGCGCCCGTCATATTCGGGAAGTACTCCCTTTCACCGACCTGACTTAGTCGCTGCCGCAGCCCTCCAGGCCGTGGTCCATTCTTTCCGCCGGTTCCTCGTCCTTGGTGGTGCCGATCACTTTTGCGGGTACGCCGGCAACAATGGAGTGAGGAGGGATGTCCTTGAGCACCACACTGGCGGCGGCGATTTTGGAGCCCTCGCCAACCTCTATATTACCGAGCACAGCCGCACCGGGTCCGATCAGCACGCCTTTGCGTACTTTCGGATGACGATCACCGCTTTCCTTGCCCGTACCTCCCAGAGTGACCGATTGCATGATCGAAACCCGGTCCTCGACCACGGCGGTTTCTCCAATTACCAGACCAGTGGCGTGGTCAAACATGACGCCCTTGCCAATCACCGCGGCTGGGTTGATATCCACGCCGAAAACGACTGACATGCGATTCTGGAGAACCAGAGCCAGGGATTTTCGTTCATTGTGTAAGAGCCAGTGCGCAACCCGGTGGGTGGCCAGGGCGTGAAAGCCTTTGTAATAGAGAAAGGGCGTTGAAAAATCCCGACAGGCCGAGTCCCGCTCGTAATGGGCGATGATGTCACAGCGCGCGGCGTCAATAATTGTCGGGTCATCGGTAAAAGCAGTGTCAAAAACCTCGCGCAAAAACAGCGCCGGTGTAACATCCGAATGCAGTTTGTTGGCCAGGTGAAAGCTCAGAGCCGTGGCCAGGTTGCCGTGGTTGAGAATGGTGGCGTGGAGAAAGCCCGCCAGTAGCGGTTCCTCCGTCACGGCCTGAGTAATTTCCGTGACGACCTGTTGCCAGAGTGTTTCATTGCAGGGCTGTGCGGGGGTGTCCATGAGTGAATTATGGTGCCGGCGGATTTAATTTTCCAGCCTCGTCCGCGCTACTGCCCAGATGCTGACTTCCGTGGCGCCGTATTTTTTCAAAAGGCTGGCGATGGCTTCGGCGGTGCTGCCGGTGGTAAGGATGTCGTCAACTACGGCAAAGGCGCGCCCTTCAATACTCTCGACGGCCTGTGGCGAAGCCAGGGTGAAGGCGTGCCTGAGGTTTTGCCGTCGCTCTCGTTGCTTAAGGCGAAGTTGTGGCTGGGTAGCTTTGCCGCGTTTGATGAGGCGGTGGTTGATGGGAATTTTCAGTTTTTTTGACAACAGCCCGGCCAGCTCCGATGCTTGATTAAAGCCCCGTGACAAGTTGCGCCGCCAATGTAGTGGTGTGGGAATTATCCAGTCTGGTGTGGACCCACCGGCGGAAGTGGACTGTGCGCCGTTTCCTGCCCGGATTTCGTCCATCCTCGTTTTTAGGGCATTGGCCAGCAATTCGCCCAATACCTGGCCAGCCACCAGATCGCTATTAAATTTAAAACGGGACAGCAGGTGATCAAGGGGTGGGTCATAGGCAAAAGGAGAAAATACCCAGTCGAAATGGGGCGCTTGTCTCAGGCACTGGCCACAGAACATATTGGGGGATGTGCAGTTAAACCCAGCATCGTCAGTCGGAAATGGCGCCGCGCAGATTGCGCAGTGCGGGCCGAGGCGGGGCAGCTCCGATTCGCAGGGATGGCACAGATCCAGGTTTCGTTGGGAGCCGGCCCGGCACAGCAGGCAATGACCGGGCAAAACCCCAAAGCTCACACGCCGCAGCCGACGCTTTGAATTTATGCTTCCCTGCATAAGAAAACCTGTTAACCTGATGCGTTAATTTCGGTTGACGACGCGCCGGAGCTGCATATCATAGCGGCCCGACGGCTCGACTACGATAACAGGCAGTGTCGGGCCAGGCCAGTCGCCTCTAATCAGGCGCGGATTAGCAGTAGCACGGGGAGATAAACCATGGGATCGACACTTCGACACGACTGGACAGCGAGCGAAGTTCAAGCGTTATTTGACCAGCCTTTCAACGACCTGCTGTTTCAGGCACAGAGCGTGCACCGGGAAAACTTCGATCCCAACCAGGTACAGATCAGTACGTTGTTGTCGATCAAAACCGGTGCCTGCCCCGAGGACTGCAAGTATTGCCCCCAGGCTGGCATCTATAACACCGAGCTGGAAAAAGAGAAACTGTTGGAACTCCAGCGGGTGCTGGAAGAGGCCCAGGCCGCTAAAAACGGCGGCGCCACCCGCTTTTGCATGGGTGCGGCCTGGCGCTCGCCACGGGATATGGACATGCCTCAGGTGCTCAGCATGGTGCGTGAGGTCAAGGCCCTGGGCATGGAAACCTGCATGACCCTGGGTATGCTCAGCAATGAGCAGGCCGAGGCCCTGGCGGAGGCGGGACTGGATTACTACAACCACAACCTGGATACCTCGCCCGATTATTACGGTGAAATTATTACCACCCGGACCTATCAGGATCGTCTGGATACCCTGGCCAATGTGCGCGGCGCGGGTATGAAAGTTTGTTGCGGCGGCATCGTTGGTATGGGTGAGGAACGGCAGGATCGCGTCGGTTTACTGGTGCAACTGGCCAATATGCCAGACCACCCCGAATCTGTGCCCATCAATATGCTGGTCAAGGTCGCGGGCACGCCCCTGGAGAACGAAGCCGATCTCGACCCTTTCGAATTTATTCGCACCATCGCCGTGGCGCGAATCATCATGCCGCGCTCTCATGTTCGGTTGTCGGCGGGTCGCGAAGAGATGAATGAGCAGATGCAGGCCATGGCTTTCCACGCGGGCGCCAACTCTATTTTTTATGG
>DLXZ01000185.1:22503-26572 GCA_003448675.1 Porticoccaceae bacterium | reverse complement strand
GAAAAACTGCTGACCACGCCCAATCCCGCTGCCAGCAGGGATATGCAACTGTTTGCACGGCTGGGCATTGAGCCGGAGCAACGGGAAGTTCACTCAGAGCAGGCACAGCAGGCCGAAGCCCTGGTGCAAAAAGCCGCGGATGACCGCTATTTTTATGATGCCGCCGGTTAGTCAGTAACCTGATTGTACAGGACCCATGGTGTCCCCTGATTCCGAACTTAACGCGGCGCTGATACAACGGCGTGGCGATAACCTGTATCGACAGCGTAAAATCCTCCAGTCTCCGCAACGGGCGCGGGTGCTGGTGGATGGATGCGTGTGTCTGGGTTTCAGCAGCAACGACTACCTGGCCCTGGCCAACCATCCGGCGCTGGTGGAAGCCTTTAAGCAAGCCGCGGATGACTATGGTGTTGGCAGTGGGGCCTCTCATCTGGTCAGTGGCCATAACGCTGTTCACCAGGCCCTTGAGGAAGATCTTGCGGCTTTCACCGACCGGCCGCGTGCTTTGGTATTTTCCACCGGCTATATGGCAAATGTCGGCGTGATACGTGCGCTCACCGACCGTGGCGATAGTGTGGTGCAGGATCGCCTTAACCACGCTTCGCTGCTGGACGGGGGCTTTCTCAGTCGGGCGGAGTTTTTGCGTTATCCCCATGGTGATCTAAGCACTGCCGGCCAATTGCTGGGCGAAGTGCGCAGTGGCCGCAAACTGCTGGCCACTGACGGCGTTTTCAGTATGGACGGTGATTTAGCCAATCTGCCCGCCATGGCCGAATTGGCGGAAGCGCATGGCGCCTGGTTGATGGTGGATGATGCCCATGGCTTCGGTGTGCTCGGTGAGCGGGGCAGGGGCATCGCCGAGCATTACGCCATGGATCTGGATAACCTGCCGATTCTGGTCGGCACCCTGGGCAAATCCTTTGGTACGTTTGGAGCCTTCGTGGCGGGCAGCGAGGCGCTGATCGAATCGCTGATCCAGCTTGGTCGCACCTATATTTACACCACGGCCCTGCCGCCGGCGGTGGCCGCCGCCAGCCGCGAGGCGCTTAAGCTGATCGATAGCGAAAGCTGGCGTCGGGAAAAACTCCATAAGCTGATCGCCTATTTTCGCCGGGGTGCGGCTCAGCTGGACATCCCCCTGCTGGATTCCATTACACCGATCCAACCAGTGATCATCGGTGACGACAGCCGTACCGTGGCAGTCGGTGGGCATCTGTTCGAGGCTGGCTTCTGGGTGGGCGTGATCCGGCCACCGACCGTGCCCCGGGGTGGCGCTCGATTACGCGTTACCCTCAGTGCCGATCATAGTGAGCAGGATGTGGATCAGCTTCTGGAAGCCCTTGCTGCCGCCCTCAAGGCCATTCCTCTAGCGTCCGGCAGTGGTGATTAAGTATGGGCGCCGCTTATTTTGTTACCGGAACCGATACCGGCGTTGGTAAAACCACGGCGGCGGCGGCATTGCTCTGGGCTGCGCGTAACAAAGGACTGTCGACACTGGGAATAAAACCCGTTGCCTCGGGTAGCGAATGGGGACCGGACGGATTGCGCAACGAGGATGCCCTGTGCCTGCGCCAGGCCAGTTCCATTCAGGTGGGCTACGCCCAGACCAACCCGGTGGCCCTGGAACCGGCCATAGCTCCCCACTACGCGGCGCGCACGGCCGGTATCACGCTCGATATTGAAGCACTTGTTTCACATTGCCGGTCGATGTTGGTTCTGGGAGCGGATATCACGCTTATAGAAGGGGCGGGGGGCTGGCGTGTACCCCTGAATGAAAAGGAAACCTTTGCCGACCTTGCCAAGCAACTGGGCCTGCCAGTGATTCTGGTAGTTGATATTCGTTTGGGCTGCCTAAATCACGCGTTGTTAAGCGCCGAATCGATCACAAATGACGGCCTGATTCTGGCTGGCTGGATCGCCAACGCTGCCGAGGGCCGTGATAACAGCCACGAGTGGATGGTAGCGGATCTTGGCCAGCGTCTGGCTTGCCCGCTATTAGGGGATTTGCCCCATGAGCCAGTGTCCGAAGCGCCCAAAGTGCTGGCCTCTCGTTTAGTCCTTGATAAACTGTTGCCTAACTAAGAGTATGTGCTACATCAGTACCCACTGGTCGCAGCCAATGAATGTATTACGCCATCAGGTGAATTGGAGACCTGTTCAAGATGGGTAGTGGCGCATAAAATTCACCGGATCAATTTCCGACAGGTTCGTGCGGTACCTCCGCTTGAATCTGGTCTCACCACCAAGCGAGAAGAGCTAACCATGAGTGATTACAAAGCCCCGGTCCGGGATATGAAGTTTGTCCGCGACGAAGTTTTCAATTATCCGGAACTCTGGCAGGAGTTACCTGGTTGTGAAGAAGCCAGCCCCGACCTGATAGACGCTATTCTCGAAGCGATTGCTACTTTCTGTGAGGAAGAGCTAGCGCCGCTGAGTCTTTCCGGTGATCAGGAAGGTTGTACCTGGAGTGAAAGCGGCGTCACCACGCCCAGCGGCTTTAAGGAGGCTTACAAAAAGTATTCCGACGCCGGCTGGCCCTCGCTCACCAGCCCCGTTGAATACGGCGGCCAGGGCCTGCCGCCTTCCATGGAAAGCATTTTGAACGAGTTTGCCGGCGGCGCCAACTGGTCCTGGAGTATGTACCCCTTTCTGGCCAAGGGCGCCAGAACCACACTCTTGGCTCATGGTGAGAAAACCATCGTCGAACAGTTCCTGCCGCGAATGATTTCCGGCGAGTGGACAGGCACCATGTGCCTGACTGAATCCCACTGTGGTTCCGACCTGGGCATGCTGCGAACCAAGGCGGAGCCCCAGGCAGACGGCAGCTACGCCATTACCGGCAGCAAGATATTTATTTCGTCGGGCGATCACGATATGGCGGAAAACATTATGCATGTGGTTATCGCCCGTCTGCCCGATGCGCCCCCTGGCACCAAGGGGATTTCCCTGTTTCTGGTGCCAAAAAAACGCCTTGATGCCGATGGCAATCTAGTGGACAACGGTGTCAGCTGCGGTTCCATCGAACATAAAATGGGTATCCACGGTAACGCCACCTGCGTCATCAATTTTGACGAAGCCACCGGTTATCTGATGGGCGAGATCAACAAGGGTCTGAACTGCATGTTCACCTTCATGAATAATGCCCGTATCGGCACCGCTATTCAGGGCATCGCCCACGGTGAACGCGCCCTCCAGGGCGCGACCCGCTACGCCCGCGAGCGTCTGCAAATGCGCGCGCCCGGTGGCCCGGTCAATCCGGAAGGGCCGGCTGATCCGATCATCGTGCACCCCGATGTGCGTCGGATGCTGCTAACCATCAAATCCCTGACCGAAGGCAGCCGACTACTGATCCATTATCTGTCGCGCTTTGTGGATGTGGAAAAACTCAGTACCGACGAAGCCGCGCGCAAAGTCGCCGATGAGCGTCTGGCTCTGCTCACGCCTATTGCCAAGGGCTTTATTACCGAGGTGGGTTATGAAAGCGCCAATCACGGTATGCAGGTCTACGGTGGCCATGGATATATCAGCGAGTGGGGCATGGAGCAAAATGTCCGCGATGCCCGCATTGCCATGATCTACGAAGGCACCAATGGCATTCAGGCCCTCGACCTGCTGGGCCGCAAGATTCTTGGCTCCCAGGGACAATTACTGGCGGGCTTTATTGGCGAGATTAAGGCCTGGTGTGAAGCGCCCAGCGACAGTCCAGTCAAGGCAAGATATCTGAGTACTCTCGCTGATGCGGTGAACCAGTGGGGAACCCTGAGTCGGGAATTGGGTGTCAAAGCCGCGAGTAATCCGGCGGAGGTGGGAGCGGCTTCCTTTGATTATCTGATGTTCGCCGGCTACGTGACCCTTGGCTACTTGTGGCTGCAAGCCGGTGAAGTGGCCGAACTGGCTCTGGAAAATGGCACCACGGAAACTGATTTCTATACCGCCAAGCTGGAAACCCTCAGGTTCTATTACGAGCGTATTTTGCCCCGCATTCACAGCCTGGCGGTCACTATCCGCGCAGGTGCCGATTCCCTGATGGAGATGGACGAAAACCGTTTCGTCATCGGTATGGAGATAG
>DLXZ01000185.1:15242-22237 GCA_003448675.1 Porticoccaceae bacterium | reverse complement strand
GGCGGTGGGCTTTGCCTGGTACCACGGCTTGTTATAGCGTATTGCGCTTGTATCGGTTCCCACAGTTTTAAATCCCTGGCCGCCCTCGGGCGGTGTCCACAATAGCGAGAAAAATATGAGCCTTCATTCCAACTATGCAGAAATCCGCGATGCCGTTGCCAAACTTTGTGCCGACTACCCCGGAGAATACTGGCGCACCCTGGATGATACCAACACCTACCCCACCGAATTCGTTCGCGCCCTGACCGAAGCGGGCTTCCTGTCGGTGCTGATCCCAGAGGAATACGGCGGCGCCGGTTTGCCCATTGAAGCGGGTTGCGTGATTCTCGAGGAAATCCAGCGCAGCGGCTGCAATGGCAGCGCCTGTCACGCCCAAATGTACACCATGGGCACCCTGCTTAAGCACGGTAACGAAGATCAGAAACAACGGTATCTGCCAGGTATTGCCGATGGCTCGCTGCGCTTGCAGGCTTTTGGTGTCACCGAGCCCACCAGCGGCACGGACACCACCCGTATTCGTACACGCGCCGTGCGCGATGGCGATGATTACGTGATCAATGGCCAAAAAGTGTTTATTTCCCGCACCGAGCATTCCGACCTGATGATTCTGCTGGCGCGCACCACGCCCCGGGAAGAATGCAAAAAGCCCTCCGACGGTATGTCGGTGTTTATCGTCGATATGCGCGAAGCCGTGGGTAATGGCCTGACCATTAATCCCATCAAGGCGATGATTAACCACTCCACCACTGAGTTGTTTTTCGACAACCTCAGGGTGCCGGCGGCCAATCGCATCGGTGAGGAAGGGAAAGGCTTTAAATACATTCTGTTCAGTATGAATGCAGAACGTATTCTGATTGCCTCCGAATGTATTGGCGACGCCCGTTTCTTTGTTGAGCGGGCCCGGGATTATGCCGCCGAGCGCGAAGTTTTCGGTCGGCCCATTGGTCAGAACCAGGGTGTCCAGTTTCCCATCGCCCGGGCCTACGTGGAGCTTCAGGCGGCGACACTGATGGTCTATCACGCTGCCAAAATGTTTGATGAGGGCAAGCCCTGTGGCTCGGAGGCCAATATGTGCAAGCTATTCGCTTCGGAAGCGGCCTGGCACGCGGCCGATACTTGCCTGCAGACCCACGGTGGTTTCGGTTATACCCAGGAGTACGATATCGAGCGCAAATTTCGCGAAACCCGGCTCTATCAGACTGCGCCCATTTCCACCAACCTCATCCTTTCCCATGTGGGCATCCACGAACTGGGCCTGCCCAAATCCTTTTAGTGGCTAAGTAAAAAATACAGGTTGGTAATGATGAGCACCATAGATATAGACCACTTGAAACAGTGGGAAGGTAAACAGCAAAGCCGAGAGGAGTTGATTTCCCTTACCGCTGCCCGGGGTATGGCGGCAACCCTGGACTGGGAAAAAGCGCTCAACGCCGGTGATGAGCTACCCCAGCCCTGGCACTGGCTGTATTTTTTCGGCGCCGCCCGGGCTTCGGAGATCGGACACGATGGCCATCCCAAACGCGGCGGCTTTTTCCCGCCCGTGACTCTGCCCCGGCGTATGTGGGCCTCCGGCGATGTTGAGTTTTTTGCGCCCTTGCGGGTAGGCGATACCGCGCAAAAGGTCAGTACCATTCAAAGTGTAAAACACAAGCAGGGCGGCACCGGTGATCTGGTGTTTGTCACCGTCGGTCACGACATACTGGTCGGCGATACCCTTTGTATTCGGGAAAACCAGAATATTGTTTACCGGGAAGACCCCGATCCCAACGCGCCGCCACCCAAGCCCATGGCCCCGCCCGCCGAAGCCCAGTTCAGCCGGGAAGTCATCGCCGACCCGGTGTTGCTGTTTCGTTATTCGGCGCTGACCTTTAACAGCCACCGCATTCACTACGACCGCGATTACGCCATGAATGAGGAAGGCTATTCCGGCCTCGTGGTCCACGGCCCGCTGAGCGCCACGTTTTTGGTGGACCTGGTGCGGGAGCAGTTCCCCGGGGCGGAAGTTCAACACTTTGATTTCCGCGCCGTGCGCCCCTTGATCGATGGCAACCCCTTTCAATTACAGGGATGTGAGACAGAAGAAGGCCTGAGCTTGTGGGTGGTCGACCACGAAGGCGCCATGACCATGCAGGCCAAGGCGGTGCTGCGCAAATAATGCTGTTTTCAATTATCGCGCCATGAAATAACGCTGCTTGAAGGAAAGAATATGAGCCAGTCTGATTTACCTCTGTGGCGCTCCCTCCTGTTTGTGCCTGCCAATGTGGAAAAGTTTGTCGCCAAGGCCCACACCCGTGGCGCCGATGCCATCATCCTCGACCTGGAAGACAGCGTGGTGCTGCCGGAAAAAGACGCCGCGCGAAATATGGTGCCACAGGCCGCGGCCACGGTAGCTGGTCACGGTCTGGATGTGCTGGTGCGTATTAACCGGCCCTGGCGTCTGGCGGTGCGGGACATCGAAACCTCGGTCTGCGAGCACGTACATACCATTGCTGTGCCCAAGGTCGATAGCGCCGAGCATATTCGCTTTATCGCCGAAGTGATCGATGAAGTCGAAGTGGAAAAGCGCCTGTCCCGGGGTAGCACCCGCATTCTCGCCCTGATCGAAGGGGTGGAGGGCATGCGCAATATCGACGACATTGCCGGTGCTTCACCACGGATGATGGGCATGTTTGTCGGCGCCGAGGATTTTTCCTCCGAGGTCGGCATGGAGCCTTTCGAGGAAGGGCTTTTTTATGTCAATCAGCAGTTGGTCTTTGCCGCCCGCAAGGCCGGGATATTACCCTTCGGCTTTGTCGGCACCATCGCCGATTATTCCGATCTGGGTGAGTTTCGCCGCAAAATTCAGCAAGCGAAAAAACTCGGCTTCGCTGGCGCGCCGGGTATTCATCCCAGCCAGATCAGCATTATGAATGAAGAGTTTGTTCCCTCTGCGAAGGAAGTGGAGCATGCCACTGGTTTGCTGGATACCTATGAGCAGGCCCAGGCTGAAGGTCGTGGTGCCGTGGAATACAAGGGCAAAATGATCGATGCACCAATCGTTGCCCGCGCCCGGGAAGTGCTGGAAAAACATCGGGCAATTGCCGAGCGTTAATTTCCACAACAAAAAAATTTTATTATTTTAAAACTGATTAAAAACCTGATTAGGAAAAAACAATGAGCGAACCCGTATCGTACGAACAGGATGGCCGCGTGGTGGTGTTGACCCTGAATCGCCCCGACACCCGCAATGCTCTGTCCCACGACCTGGTCCCCGATTTGGTGGAAAAATTAAAAAAAGCCGATGCTGACGAGTCGGTCAGTTGCGTGATCATTACTGGTGCCGGCAAAAGCTTTTCCTCGGGTGGCAACCTGAAGGAAATCCGCGCCATGACTCAGGAACGAAATCTCAGCGCCAATGAGCTGCGCCGCTGGTATACCGATGGCATCCAGAATATTCCCCGCACCATGGAGTCCATTACCGTGCCCACCATTGCCGCTGTCAATGGTCACGCCATCGGCGCGGGCTGTGATCTGACCATGATGTGCGATATCCGTATCGCCTCGGAAAAGGCTATTTTTGCCGAGAGTTTTATGCGCGTGGGGCTGATTCCCGGTGACGGTGGTGCCTGGTTTTTGCCACGGGTAATCGGCTGGTCGCGGGCCTGCGAAATGAGTTATACCTGTGACATGATCGATGCCACCAAGGCTGATAAATGGGGCATGGTTTCCGAGGTGGTGGCTCCAGAGCAACTGCTCGATACCGCCAGGGCCATGGCAAAACGCATTGTCGCCCACCCGCCCATTGGCGTACGGATGGCTAAAAAGCTGTTGCGGGCTTCCCAGGATATGCCGGTCAATGCAGCACTCGAAATGGCTGCTGGTATGCAGGCAACGCTCCAGCAAACCGAGGATCATCTCGAAGCCCTGGATGCGGCGCTGGAAGGCCGGGAAGCTGTTTTTAAAGGCCGCTAACCGGGGCGTGGAGCCGTGGTGATGCTTATGGAAAGGGCAGGACAGAGTAAACAGTAAATGTCTTCCCAACTACCAGATTCTCAATTGCCAAACGTTGACCTTGCAGGCTCGCAACTGCCGGACGATGTCCTGCGGGCTTTGCGCGCCCGCCGAAAAATCGATGCGATAAAGCTTCTCCGTGAAGCCCGAGGTATTGGCCTCAAGGAAGCCCGCGAGGCAATTGAGAGCTATTTAGCGGGGCACCCGGAGCTGGGCTCACGAACTCCGGTCACCGAGGGTGTCAGTTTCACCTCCGTGCTCATTATTGGTGTTTTTCTTGTTCTGCTTTATGGACTTTACAAACTGTTTATAGGGCCTGCGGCGTAGCCGCAAAGAAATCACTGAGGATTCTGCCAGGGCGTAGCCTTTAGCGCGTCTCCTGGCTAGTATGGTGTACCTTGTAGATGCGTAATGGTTAACAGAGGTTTCTGGTTAAACGCATCGATATTCGTCAATGACATGACCTGTTTAGGAGGTTAGTAGTGGAAGTAGGCGCGTTTTATTTGCCGGTGGTCGGCAATCAACAGGAAATCGAAAAGGGCATGGCCGGTAAGCGCACCGACCTGTATCAGCAGATGCTGAAGGAAGTCACCGAGCAAGTCCAATATATGGATGAGCACGGTTACTACGGCATGGGCACCACCGAGCATCATTTTCATATCGAGGGTGAAGAGGTGTCAACCAATCCGGTATTGCTCAACCTGTATTTCGGGATGCAAACCAAAAATATGAAATTCGGCCAGCTGGGCAATGTGCTGCCGTCGCATAACCCGATTCGTCTGGCCGAAGACATCGCCATGGTAGACCAGATGTTGGGAGGTCGTAGCTTCGCCGGCTTTGCCCGAGGCTATCAGCCCCGCTGGGTAGCGACCCTGGGCCAACAGATCGACGGTATGGCCAGCGAAGACGAGTTGGGCGCGGAAGCCTATGATGCATTGAAGAAAGAGCTTTATTACGATCACTTCGAAATTATTAAAAAGGCCTGGAGCCAAGATACTTTTTCCCACAAGAGTAAGCACTGGGAAATTCCACCTGCAAACACCTTTTGGGCGACTCACGATGTCACCCGCAGATACGGGCAGGGTGTTGATGACAAAGGTTATCTGACTGAAATTGGTATAACGCCACCAACCTATGAAAAACGTACGCTCGAGCTGTTCCAGCCTTTCAGTGTTTCAGAAAGTTCCATTGTCTGGGCTCAGGAGAATGGTGTTACTCCAATCACAATTATTACCAATACGGAAGTGGCTCAGAGTCACATACGCGCTGCGAAGGAAGCTGCTGATAAATGTGGCAAGCCCTACAAAATGGGCATGACACGGGAAGTTGTCGTTGCCGATACCGATGAAGAAGCCTACGAGATTGCCCGAAATGGCGGCTCTTATATCTGGTGTAATTTTTTCGGACCCTTTGGCTTTAACGCTGCGGTAGCCAACCCGGGAGAAGGGCCGTTCGATGTGCCCAACAACTTTGAGACCATGGAAGAACGAGGGCTGGTCATTTGCGGCAGCCCTGACACTGTGAAGCGAAAGCTTGAAAAACTCTTTGTCGATTTGCCATGTGATTACTTCTGGCTATTTACTTACAATGGCCTTATTCCGCAGAGCAAAATGATGCGTCACTTCGAGCTGTTGACCGAGCAGGTCTTGCCGCACTTTACCGACAAGATCACCTGATTTTCTCGGGTCAGTTAATACTTATCAGGAATCTCCCTGTTGTGGCCAGATAAGTCCCAATCGCGGCGCCCGGCATGCCGGGCGCGCTTTTGATTAGCCCATTCTCGGTTTTTGAGGTTCGTCCATTCGCCCTTGTCAGGTTTAGCCGGCCAGTCGCGCGCGGTTATTTCTTTCTGAATGTTTTTGGCGGGAGGATTTGTTGTCAGAACGCGAGACTTTCCCCGAGCGCCTGTTGCCGCTGCCAGAATGCCGTTTTGCTGAGGGTTTGGGTGCGCGCTGTTGTCGACCTCCTCGACCCTGGGTAATAGGTTCGGCTTTGATGCTGGGGTCAGGCTCAAAACCTTCGATGACTTGCCTGGGAATGTCTTTTTTCAGGAGTCGTTCAATATCGCGCAGCAGTTTTAATTCATCCACACAAACCAGTGACACCGCCTGGCCTTCCTGGCCCGCTCGCCCGGTGCGACCAATCCGGTGTACATAATCCTCCGGCACGTGGGGCAGCTCGAAGTTAACCACATGGGGTAGCAAGTCAATATCCAGACCGCGGGCGGCGATATCGGTGGCGACAAGTACCTGGACCGTGCCGGATTTAAAATCCGCCAGCGCCCGGGTGCGAGCTCCCTGGCTTTTGTTGCCATGAATGGCGGCGGCATTAATCCCATCTTTTTCAAGATGCTGGGCCAGGCGGTTGGCTCCATGCTTGGTGCGGGTAAAGACCAGTACCTGGCGCCAGTTATTGGAACCTATCAATAGCGACAACAGTTCCGCTTTACGTTTTTTGTCCACCGGATGGATGAGCTGCTCAACGGTTTCGGCGGCTGTGTTGCGTCGGGCGACTTCAATAAGGGCTGGGGTATCCAGCAGACCGTCGGCCAGTTTTCTGATTTCCTTTGAGAAGGTTGCGGAAAACAGCAGCGTTTGTTTTTGCCGGGGTAGCAGGGAGAGCACCTTGCGAATGTCGTGGATAAAGCCCATATCCAACATGCGGTCGGCTTCGTCAAGGACCAGAATCTCCACCTGACTCAAATCCACGGACTTCTGATTGGCGTGATCCAGCAATCTGCCGGGGGTGGCGATAAGAATATCGATGCCTTTGCGCAGTTTCTGTTTTTGCGGGTTGATACTGACGCCACCAAAAATAACCGTGGAACGCAGCGGCAGGTATTTGCTATAGGCCCTGACATTTTCACTGACCTGGGCGGCCAGTTCCCGGGTAGGGGCGAGCACCAGTGCGCGAACGGTCTTTTGTTTACGGTTACCGTTGTCCGCGCACATCAATCGTTGTAACAGTGGCAAGGTAAAGCCGGCGGTCTTGCCGGTGCCGGTCTG
>DLXZ01000185.1:0-15034 GCA_003448675.1 Porticoccaceae bacterium | reverse complement strand
TTGCCGGTGCCGGTCTGGGCGCTGCCCAGCAGGTCGCGGCCTCCAAGTACCACGGGGATGGCTTGCTGTTGAATGGGGGTGGGGGTGCTGTAGCCCTGTTCAGAGACAGCACGAAGCAGTTCGGCCCGAAGGCCGAGGGATTCAAATGACATGTTTTAGAAAAACTCCGGAATCGGCCTGTCCACGCAAGGCGTGGGAAGGTCCAGGCAAAAACGTATTGATTTGTTTACTTCGGGGTGAACCGGAAAGGATTACCGCGTAAAAAACGGGTGCGGACCAGCGCGCACCGGGGGGTTGAGTGCGGCATTATACATGAATGGGGCTGACACCCCAGCGATTAGTTACTCGAACTTGGGACCGCCGGCGCTTCTTTGTCTAAACCTCCTCTTGGCAGTAGAATGGCCGCCCGGTATTTATGGTTTACGGTTTCTTGGCAGCGTTTGCTGGTGTTGGAAACTCGTCCCCGCGGCCGGATTCATCTAATAGTAAGACAGGAAAGATTATGGTTGGAATTACAGCGTACGGCGCCTACTTCCCGCGCCTGCGATTGCAAAAGCAAGTGATCGCCGATGCCAATGCCTGGTTTGATTCAGGCCTGGCCGGTCTGGCCAAGGGCGAAAAGGCGATGTGTAACTGGGACGAGGACGCCGTAACCATGGCCACCGAAGCCTACGCCGATTGCATGGGCAGGGCTCCAGGCCAGACACCCGCCGCGTTATACCTGGCTTCAACCAGCCTGCCTTTCGCCGACCGCCAGCATTCGGTCATCGTTGCCGAAGCCCTCAATCTAAAAACCGAAGATATGCGCACCATGGATGTGACTTCGTCCCAGCGGGCTGCGACTTCCGCCTTGCTCTCGGCCCTGGATGTGGCCGCCGCGGGTCACGGTGATGCGGTGGTGGTCGCTTCCGAACACCGCCACACCAAATGTTCCTCGCGGGAGGAAATGCTCTACGGAGATGGCGCCGCGGCTATCGCGGTTGGGAAGGATAATGTCATCGCCGAACTGGTGTGCAGTTTTACCCAGGCTACCGATATGGTCGACCATTACCGGGCTGAGGGCGCGGTGGCGGATTACGGCTGGGAAGAGCGCTGGGTGCGCGACGTGGGCTACATGGGGATTCTGCGCAGGGCGGTGCAGGGTTTACTGTCCAAAGCCGGTGTCGAGGCCTCCGCCATCAAGCATTTTATTTTACCAACTGACCAGGGCCGTGTGCCTGGCGCCGTGGCCAAACGCTTAGGTATCGCGGATGAAGCCGTTGCTGATAACCTGCTGCAGTCGGCGGGTATTGCCGGCGCCGCACAGCCGCTGTTGCTGCTGGCCCACCGTCTGGAACAGGCCGAGTCCGGTGATCTGATTCTGGTAAGCGGATTTGGTCAGGGCTGCGACGCCCTGTTGTTTCGAGCTACCGATGCCATTAAAGCGAGTAAGCCCGAGATGGGTGTTTCCGGTTACCTCGACAACGGTGTGGCGGAAGAGAACTACAACAAGTTCCAGTCTTTCAATGATCTCCTGGTCAAAGAACTGGGCAAGCGCTCCGAAACCGACAAGACCGCATTTTTATCGGCCATGTACCGCAACCGCGGACTGGTCAACAGCTTCATCGGTGGGCAGTGCACCGAGTGTCATACCGTGCAAATGCCCAAGCACAATTACTGTGTTAATCCCGAGTGCGGGGCCTACAATACCCAGGTGGATCACCCGATGGCGGGCGCCAGGGGACAAATCGCCACCTGGACGGCTGACCGGCTGACCTTCGATTTTAACCCGCCGGCCTATTTTGGTTTGGTGAAGTTCGATGGTGGCGGTCGCATTATGATGGACATGACCGAGGTGAACCCGGACACCTTTGATACCGGCACCGAGGTTACAGTGCATTTCCGTATTAAACAGATAGATAGTCAGCGTGGCTTTCGCAAATATTTCTGGAAAGCCAAACCGGTCGCTTAAGCGGGTGAAAACCGACCACAGCAGCGTAACTGAGAGGAGGCATTAACATGGCCAGAGGAATCAGAGACAAAGTAGTCATTTTGGGCGCCGGTTGCAGTAAATTCGGTGAGCGGTGGGAATGCGAACCGGCCGATCTCATGGCCGAAGCCTTTGAAGAATGCATTGCCGATGCCGGTATTGAGAAGAATCAGATCGAGGCGGCCTGGCAGTCCACCGGCATCGATGCCTTCAGCGTCGGCCCCGGCGCCATGCCACTGAGTATGGCCCTGCGTCTGCCCTATATTCCGGTCACCCGTCTGGAAAACTACTGCGCCAGTGGGACCGAGGCCTTCCGTGCCGCCACTTACGCGGTGGCTTCGGGGGCCTGCGATATTGCACTGGCCATGGGTTTTGAAAAGCTCAAGGACACCGGCTACGGTGGTTTGCCCCAGCGCTCGCGTGGTGTTAGCAACGATATGTACTACCCGAATTTGTCGGCGCCGGGCATGTTCGCCCAACTGGCCGCTGGCTACCGGGCCAAATACGGCACGAATAAGGAAGACCTCAAGCGCGCCATGGCCCACGTGTCGGTGAAGAGCCACGCCAACGGCGCCAAAAACCCCAAGGCTCATTTGCAGCGAGCTATTACCCCAGAGCAGGCCCTGAATGCGCCGATGATCGCCGAGCCCATTGGCTTGTTCGATTGTTGTGGCGTCAGCGATGGCGCTGCCTGCGCCATTGTCACCACACCGGAAATCGCGAAATCCCTGGGCAAGGAAAACCTCATTAGCGTCAAGGCGCTGCAATTATGTGCCTCCAACGGCGAAGAGGGCGGCTTCGATAACTGGGACGGCTCCTACGTGGCCACGACCCGTATCGCTGC
The DNA here is from genome assembly GCA_003448675.1 of Porticoccaceae bacterium. Classification (GTDB taxonomy): domain Bacteria; phylum Pseudomonadota; class Gammaproteobacteria; order Pseudomonadales; family Porticoccaceae; genus HB2-32-21. The sequence goes on along the minus strand of DLXZ01000185.1, from coordinate 12,221 downwards.
CAAGCGGGCCTACGAGGAAGCCGGCGTTAAAAACCCGCGCAAGGAAATCAGCATGACCGAGGTGCACGACTGCTTCTCTGTCACTGAGCTGGTGACTATGGAAGACCTGGGTCTTTCCGAGGATGGTGGCGCGGTGAAGGATGTACTCGACGGGGTGTTCGATGCCGATGGCGAAGTGCCCTGCCAGATTGATGGAGGCCTGAAATGCTTCGGCCACCCCATTGGGGCTTCCGGTTTGCGGATGCTCTACGAGATGTATTTGCAGTTGGGCGGTCGTGCCGGGGAACGTCAGTTGGCGGACCCCAAATTGGGCCTGACCCATAATCTCGGTGGCTTCCCTCACCAGAACGTGGTCAGTGTAGCGATTATCGGTCAATACGACGCTTGATAGCGTTGTGACTGGCTTCGCCCGACAGAAATTTCCAATCCAGGCAAAGGTGATTTGATGGAGTTTGTTTCCGAGTCCCCGGCTTCTGAACTGGCGCTGGCCCGCGCTTCCCTGGCAGCGGTCAGTCCCCTGGTGGACGGGGCGCTGGCCCATCTCAACAAAGTTTGTTCCGTCGAGGGTCGTCTGTCGCCGGCAGTTCTCGATGAGCAGCAGCTGGTCAGCTACGATATTTCCTTCTGCGTGGCCGAGCAGCGGGCTTCCCGGAATCTGCTTGACTACGCTGAGCAGGTGATGGAACAGGATGTCCTGGCGGTCTGGGTCGCCTGTCAGTTTGTCAGTGAAGCCATCAATACCATTGTTGGACGCCTGTCCAGCCGGCCCGCGGATTACGGTTTGAGTCGTCGGGACATCGCCGAGGCGATGGAGCAAAGCGAAGCCGGTGGTCTCGCCGCTTTTTATCTGTCCAGCGCGCGGATGGCGGCCTTGGGCAAGGCCCTGATTGAGCGGGAAGGAGATTTTCTACCCGCTAATCTGGATGAAGAAAAACTGATTATTCGCGATACCTTCCGGCGTTTTGCCAGTGATGTGGTGATGCCCCTGGCCGAGGAGATTCATCGGCAGGACCTGGATGTGCCAGAGGCAATCCTGCAACCGCTACGGGAAATGGGCTGCTTCGGTATTTCCATCCCCGAACGCTATGAAGGCCTGCAACCGGACAGTGGTGATGACAGTCTGTATATGATTCTGGTCACCGAGGAGCTGTCCCGTGGCTCACTGGGTGCTGCCGGCAGCTTGATTACCCGACCGGAAATTCTCGCCCGCGCCGTGCTTAACGGCGGTACCGAAGATCAGAAGAGTCAATGGCTGCCTCGCGTGGCAAGCGGGGAAACGCTGGTGGGTATTGCCCTCACGGAGCCGGATTATGGTTCGGATCTCGCCTCGGCCAAATTAAAAGCCACGCCTACCGAAGGCGGCTGGCTGCTCAATGGCAGTAAAACCTGGTGTACCTTTGCCGGTAGCGCCTCGGTATTGTTGACCCTCGCTCGTACCGGTGAGGAAAAGGACGGCTACAAGGGCCTGAGCTTTTTCCTGGTGGAAAAACCCCGCACCGAAGGTCATGAGTTCATTGTGCAACAGGATGACAGCCAGGGGGGTGGTAAGTTAACCGGTAAGGCGATCCCGACACTGGGTTATCGGGGTATGCACTCTTTCGATGTGTTTTTCGAGAACTACTTCGTCTCCGACGCCAATGTCGTTGGTGGCGAAGCCGGTGTGGGTAAAGGTTTCTATTACGCCATGATGGGCCTCACAGGGGGGCGTATGCAGACCTCCGCCCGAGCTGCCGGCATTATGCAGGCCGCCTGTGAGCAGGCCATTGGCTATGCCAAGGAGCGCAAGGTGTTCGCCCATGCAGTGGCCGATTACCAGCTCACCCTGGTTAAATTCAGTCGTATGATCGCTACGCTGCTGGCATCCCGTCAGTTCAGTTACGCGGTTGCCCGGCAGGTGGATGCCGGCGGTGGTCAGATGGAAGCCAGCCTGGTGAAGCTGTTTGCCTGTCGCGCAGCTGAGTGGGTGACTCGCGAGGCGCTTCAGATACATGGCGGTATGGGTTACGCCGAGGAAGTGCCGGTAAGCCGTTACTTTGTCGATGCCCGTGTGTTGTCCATCTTTGAAGGCGCGGAAGAAACGTTGGCTCTGAAAGTCATCTCCCGAGAGTTGATTGCCAATGCGACTGGCAAAAAGGCGGTGGAAGGCAAGTCCGAAGCGGCCGCATGAGCCGCAAAATCTTACCCGCCCCTTGCTGGCTGTAAGGGTCAGGGTTACACAGGTTAAATAAGTCCAAGAGACGCATTACGAGAGGGAATCAAGAATGAGCGAAACCAAGCATCTGGCTAACAAATCCTTTGTTGTGACCGGTTCCGGTCGGGGTATTGGCCGCACTATCGCGCTGGAAATAGCCAAAGCTGGCGGCAGTGTTGTGGTTAACGATCTCGATGCGGAAGTTGCGGCGGAAGTGGTCGCGGAAATCAAGGCCCTCGGTTCCGACGCCATTGCCAATACCGATAGCGTCGGCGATTGGGAAGGGGCTAATAATATGGTTACCCAGGCCGTTGATCATTTCGGTAAGATCAGTGGCGTGGTCAATAACGCCGGTAACCTGCGCGATGTCATCTTCCACAAGATGACCCAGGATGACTGGGATCAGGTCATCAATGTGCACCTTAAAGGCAGCTTTAATGTCAGCCGCGCGGCGGCCACTCATTTCCGAAATCAGGAAGAGGGTGTTTGTGTGCACATGACTTCCACCTCGGGCCTGATTGGTAACTTCGGACAGGCGAATTATTCCGCCGCCAAGGCCGGTATTGCCGCGCTGTCCAAATCCATCGCGCTGGATATGCAGCGCTACAACGTGCGCTCGAACTGCATCGCGCCATTTGCCTGGAGCCGGATGACGGCGAGCATTCCCGCCGAGACCCCCGACCAGGTCGCCCGTGTGGAAAAGCTCAAAAAGATGGTGCCGGAGAAAGTCGGCATCGTGGTGGCGGCGCTGTGTAGTGATAAAGCCGCCCATATTACCGGTCAGATCTTTGCCGTGCGCATGAATGAAATCTTTCTGATGAGTCAGTCGCGACCGCTGCGCTCCACCCACTGCGGTGAAGGTTGGACCATCGACAGCATTTTTGAAACCGCCATGCCCCAGCTGGAAAGCCACTTCTATGCCCTGGACCGTTCCCAGGACATCTTTACCTGGGACCCGGTTTGATGACCCTTAGCGGGCCAACTGCTCCCGTTGGTGTAGCGATTTAGGGGCGCTGAATCCGTGGACAATATTCTCTCTGGTATGCGGGTGGTGGAGGGTGCGGCTTTTATTGCCGCCCCATCCGGGGCCATGACCCTGGCCCAGTTGGGCGCCGATGTGATTCGTTTTGATCTCATCGGAGGCGGTCTGGATTACCGCCGCTGGCCAGTGGATAAAAATAACCAGAGCCTGTTCTGGGCCGGGCTTAACAAAGGCAAACGCTCCATTGCGGTGGATTTCCGCAAGCCCGAGGGGCAGGAGATTCTCACCCGCCTGATCAGCGCCCCCGGCGATGATGCCGGTATCTTTCTCACTAACTTTCCTGCCCGCGGCTGGCTTAGCGACGAGAAACTGCGCCAGCATCGTGCCGATCTCATTTTCATGAATCTGACCGGTGATCGCCACGGCGGCTCGGCGGTGGACTACACCGTCAACCCGGAAATGGGCCTGCCCTTTATCACTGGCAGCGTCGAGCAGCCAGCTAATCATGTGCTGGCGGCCTGGGATCTGATTACCGGTCAGACCCTGGCTTTGGGCCTGCTAGCAGCCGAACGCCATCGGCGCATTACCGGCGAAGGCCAGATGATCAAGTTGGCCCTTGCCGACGTGGCGCTGGCGACCTTGGGCAACCTGGGTTTTATCGCCGAGGCCCAGGTCAACGAAGTGGAGCGGGATAGCTACGGCAATTACCTCTATGGCGCCTATGGCAAGGATTTTTTGACGGCTGATCAACGCCGGGTAATGATTGTCGGCCTCACTGGCAATCAGTGGCGAGGCATTGTTAAGGCCACTGGTCTGGAGGAGGCTTTTGATGCCTTGGGCGAGCAACTGCAACTGGACCTGCGCCGGGAGGGCAATCGCTTCCATGCACGGGAACGGATTACCGAGCTACTAAAGCCCTGGTTCGCGCAGCGGAGCTATAAGCAGGTAGTGGAGGCTCTCGATGCCAATGGTGTCTGCTGGGGTAAGTATCAAAGCGTAGCCGAGCTGGTGGCCAGCGATCCCGAATGTTCGGAAGATAACCCGCTGTTCCAGATGGTCGAGCAGCCGGGCATTGGCTCCTACCTGACGCCCAGCAGTCCCCTGCAATTCAGCGGTTTTGAGCGCCAGGCGGCCCGTCCGGCCCCCGCCGTTGGCCAGCATACCGATGAAATTCTTGCTCAGGATCTGGGCATGAGCAGCATCGAAATCGGCAAGCTGCATGATGCCGGTGTCGTCGCCGCTTCCGCTTAGGCAAGATAGCGCTTGGCTAATGGTCTAAAGATTAAGTTTTTGTTGCTCCGGGGCAAGGGCATTAATATGATGAACGGCCCGGTTTACCCACTGGCAGACCTTTCTTATCCAGGTGATATTCTCGGGGAAGCTAACGGGATGCTCAGTTTTTATTTCATAAAATAACTATAAATCAATAAGATAAAATATTTATTAAATAACTAACTTTAACTAAGTGTTAGGCGGACGGAACCGGTCCGGAGGGAAAAGCAGGAGTAGTAATTATGGCAAGCGAACAAGCGATGGCGATCGTGGATCTGTACAAGGACTGGTCCGGAAAACTGGCAATGAACGGCGACATGACGCTGGATGAGTTGCGTGAACTGTTTGATGAGTGGGGAGATCTTAGCAGCCAACCCGAGAACGTGGAGTTTCGTGAGGCAACCATTGCCGGGGTGCCAGGCGTCTGGGCAACGCCAGAAGGAGCGGACAAGAGCCGCGCCGTGATCTGCTGTCACGGTGGTGGTTTTTCAGTGGGCTCCTCGAAAAGTCACGAAAAAATGTACGGTCATCTGGCCAAAGCCCTGGGTTGTCCCACCTTCACCATGGACTATACCCGGGCCCCGGAAAACCCCCATCCCGGTATCGTCGAGGAAGCGGTGGCGGTTTACTCCCAGTTGCTGGATCAGGGCTTCAAACCGGAAAACATCGGGACCACCGGTGACTCAGCCGGAGGTAACCTGTGCACCACGATGATTCTCTATGCGCGTCATAAAGGATTGCCCCTGCCGGCCTGCTGCGCGCCCATATCCCCCTGGTATGACATGGAAGGCAAGGGTTCCACCCTGGTGACCAATGCCGATAAAGATGCACTGGTCGGCGGCGATATTCTCGCCGGCATGATCGCCAATTTCCTCGGAGAGGGCGGTTCGCCCCAGGACCCCTTTGCCAATCCCCTTTACGGTGATGTTACCGGCTTCCCGCCGACCCTGATTCAGGTGGGCGCCTACGAAGTGCTGCTGGACGACAGCCAGCGTTTTTATGACATGGCGAAAGCAGCGGGTGTGGTTACTGAGCTGCAGATATTCCCCGAGATGCAGCACGTATTCCAGTTTATGGCTGGTAATGCGCCAGAAGCCGACGATGCCATTAACAAGATCGCTGAGTTTATGAAGCCCCATCTGGGTATGAAGTAAATTTTGTACCTGCAGGGCAGGCGTTGGGCCTGGTTTACAGGCCGGTAGGAAAATAAATAACTGTCAGGAGCGAGATAGTGACCGAATATAAGAAGATTTATATCGATGGCCAATGGGTGGAAGCGTCCGGTGATGGCATCACCCACCTGGTCAATCCCGCCACCGAGGAGGTCTTTGCCAAGGTGCCCATGTCCATGCCCGAGGATGTCGATAAGGCGGTGCGGGCGGCGCGTAGAGCATTTGATCCCTGGTCCCGGACGCCGTCTTCCGAGCGCAAGGCCTATATCAAGGCCATTTGCGAGGGCCTGACCGCACGCAAGGACGAGCTGGCTTCCCTGATCAGTCAGGAAATGGGTATTCCAGAGCACTTCGCCATGGGTATTCAGGTGACCGGGCCGATTTCCGGGCTGGATATTTTCGCCGATCTGGCAGAGACCATGGACGAAGTAACCGAACATGAGGGCGGTTACATAACCATTAAGGAAGCCGCGGGTGTCTGCGCGTTGATCACGCCATGGAACTTCCCTTTGTTCCAGGTGGTCGCCAAGGTTGGCCCGGCGCTGGCTGCTGGTTGTACCTGTGTGCTCAAGCCCAGTGAGCAGACGCCGCTGTCGACCTTTATCTTTGCCGAGGTCTGTGAGCAGGTGGGATTACCGGCGGGCGTATTTAACCTGGTGCCGGGCAAAGGCTCGGTCATGGGCGATGCGCTGAGTTCACATCCGGAAGTGGATCTGGTGTCGTTCACCGGCTCCACCGAAGTGGGTGTAGAGATCGCCAAGTCCGGGGCTGCCTCGGTCAAGCGAGTGTGCCAGGAGCTCGGGGGCAAGTCGCCCTTTATTATCGCCGAGGACGCGCCGCTGAAAAAAGCAGTGAAATACGTAGTCAAGGATTCCATGTTCAACTCCGGGCAGATGTGCGTGCAACTGAGTCGTATTCTGGTGCACGAGTCCCAGTACGAGGAAGCCCTGCAGATTGCCAAGGAAGTCGCTGAATCGCTGGTTGTTGGTGACCCCAGCGATGGCAATACCTTCCTCGGGCCGCTGAGTTCCATGCGCGCCCGTGAAAGCGTTGTTCGGTACATCAAAAAAGGTATCGAGGAAGGCGCTCGCCTGGTTACCGGCGGCCCCGAGTTACCCGAGGGGCTGGACAAAGGCGCCTACGTCAGGCCAACCATTTTCGGTGATGTGAATAACGACATGACCATTGCCCGGGAAGAAATTTTCGGCCCTGTGTTGTGTTTTATTCCCTATAAGGATGAGGCCGAGGCCGTCGCTATTGCCAACGACACCGAGTTTGGTCTGTCCAGTGGTGTCTGGGCAGAGGATAAGGATACCCAGATGCGTATTGCCCGGCAGCTGCGTGCCGGCCAGGTCAAGGTCAACGGCCCCGCTTTCAGTTTTGCCGCTCCCTTTGGTGGCTACAAGAAGTCCGGCAATGGACGCGAGTGGGGCGCCAGTGGCCTGGTGGAATACACCGAGGAAAAGGCCATCCTGGGTGGTGGTTGAGGGGCGGTCAGCTTTTTTACCCCATGCCCATTGCGTTACGGGACTGGGTTCCGTAACGCGGCGATATATGCTGCTGCAGTAACACTGCATCCCGCACAGAGTCGGGCCGAAGCTCCGTGTTTCGGCCCGTGATTTTTTTATCCGCAATTATCAAGAGGTAAATGATGTCGGTAACGCGGTTCAGATTTCCCTTTGTTGAAATGCCCGAAGCGGCCATCGCTCTTCGTGAGGAGGTCAGACAGTTCCTGGCCGAAGAGCGTGAAAACGGTGGCTTCGTGCCCATGGCGGACTGCTGGGCCTCGGCCATGAGTCCCGAATACAGCCGCAAGGTGGGCCAGCGCGGCTGGCTGGGCATGACCTGGGACAAGAAATACGGCGGCCATGGGCGCACCTTTCTTGAGCGCTACGTGGTGACCGAGGAAATGCTCGTCGCCGGTGCGCCGGTCATGGCTCATTGGATCGCGGATCGTCAGAGCGGCCCCCAAATTATCAAGCACGCGCAGCCTCATGTGCGGGACAAAGTGATTCCGCGCATTGTCGCTGGCGAATGCTTTTGCGCCATCGGCATGAGTGAACCCAATAGCGGCTCCGATCTGGCTTCCGTGGCTACCAAGGCGGAAAAAGTGGATGGTGGCTGGCGCGTCAATGGCACCAAGCTGTGGTCCACCGGCGCCCATGGCTGCGACTATATGATTACCCTGCTGCGCACCTCGCCGCCGGATGAAAAGGCCCGACACGAGGGTTTGTCCCAGTTCATTATCGATCTGAAATCTCCCGGTGTATCCATTCGAGGTATTGCCGACATCGGTGGTCAGGTGCACTTTAACGAAACCCAGTTTGAAGACGTATTCGTGCCCGATGACTATGTGCTCGGCGAAGTTGGTGGTGGCTGGAAAATGGTGGTCGGTGAGCTGGCGCTGGAACGTTCCGGCCCGGAACGTTTTTTGAGCTCCTTTATTGTGCTCCAGGAAGCCATGCGCCTGCTGGTTAACGATCCCAGTGAGAAAACCCGGCAGGTGTTGGGCGAGATTGTTGCCAAAATCAAAACCCTGCGCCGCATGTCGCTGGGCATTGCCGGGTTGCTGGAAGAGGGCGCTTCACCGGAGATGGAAGCCGCCCTGGTCAAGGATGGCGCAACCTTATTCGAGCGGGAACTGCTGGAAAAACTTCGCGCCATTTTGCCCCAGCACGTGCTGGCATCTTCCAGTGGTTTACTGCCGGCGGTGCTACGCGATGGCATTTTACGGGTGCCTTCCTCAACCCTGCGCGGCGGCACCAACGAAGTGCTGAAAGGCATGATCGCCCGCCAGTTGGGGATGCGATAAAACCGAGGGTTTGTGTTGGGGGCCTTAAAAACCCCGTACAAAGTAATTCAAGTGGGAATAGAGATTAGGCAATGAGCGAAACAGGCAAGATTATTTTTGATACCGCCAGCCGGATTTTTGAAGACCTGAGCACGGCTGAAGTAATTAATGCAGCGGAGAATGGCCAGTGGCCAGAAGCGCTGTGGCAAGCTATCGTCGAGTCCGGCTTGACCCTGACCTGGATTTCAGAAGAAGCCGGCGGCGTTGGCGCCGATATGCTGGATGGTTTCGCGGTTCTGAAAGCAGCAGGTGGCGCGGCTGTGCCGGTGCCCCTGGCTGAAACCATGATGGCGGGCTGGTTGCAGGCCAAGGCCGGCTTGCCCGTGGGTAGCGAGCCCATGAGCGTGGTGATCGGCGGTTTGCATTGGGACGGGGAGGTGCTTAACGGTAGCGTGACCGGTATCCCCCACGGTAGAAATGTCAAAAATCTGGTGGTGATTCTCGATAGTGAAGAGGGCGCCATAGCGCTCTGCTGCAAGGCCGATGATGTTGCCGTGAGGCCGGTAGCCGGGCTTTCCGGCGAGCCCTGGGACACCCTGGAGTTTAAGGGCGTCAAACCCGATCAGCTAGGCGCGTTGCAAGATGGTGTCGATGAAGCCGCCGCCCAGGCCCTGGGGGCTTTAATTCGTTGCGCCCAGGCATCCGGCGCCATGGCCCAGGCGCTGGAGCTAACCATCCAGTATTCCATGGAGCGTGTTCAGTTTGGCCGACCGCTGGCTAAGTTCCAGGCCCTGCAACATTCCATCGCTGCATTTGCCGGCCAGGTGGCTGCTATTAATGCAGCCACCGATTCCGCGGCGGAAACCCTGGCGCGAAACAATCGTGTCGATAACGACACCTGGGTCGAAATCGCCGCCGCCAAAACCCGGTTGGAAGAAGCCGTTAACGAGGGTGCGGCAGTTGCCCATCAGGTGCACGGCGCCATGGGTTTTACCTACGAGCATCAACTGCACCATCTCACCCGGCGCCTGTGGAGCTGGCGTGACGAGTACGGTAGTGATGCGGTCTGGTCCGTGCGTCTGGGTGATGAAGTGCTCAAGTGGGGCGCCGAAGCCCTGTGGCCCAAAATTACCGCCGTTAGCAATCCCCGCTAGTCGATATGGGGATAATCTTTCACCACGATTGTTGAGATGTAAGGCAGAGGAGAAACGATGGACTTTTCATTAAGCGAAGAACAACAGGCGATCGTCGACAGCATCGAGTCGCTGATGGCCGATTTCGGTGACGACTTCTGGTTGGAGCGGGACGACACCGGCGAATTTCCCGAAGAGTTTTATCAGGCCATGGCCAAGGGTGGCTGGTTGGGCATCACCATGCCGGAGGAATACGGTGGTTCCAACCTGGGCGTTACCGAGGCCGCGTTGATGATGGCTACTGTCGCCAAGGGCGGCGGTTTGTCTGCCGCCTCATCCATGCATATCAATATATTCGGCCCTCATCCCATCGTTAAATATGGCACCGATGAGCAAAAGCAGCGCTGGTTGCCGCCGCTGATAGCAGGCGAGCAAAAGACCTGCTTCGGGGTGACCGAAGCCAACGCTGGCCTGGACACCACGCGTATTGAAACCTTCGCCAAGCGGGAAGGGGACAAATACATCATTAATGGTCAAAAGATCTGGACCACCACCGCCCAGCAGGCGGACAAAATCATGCTTTTGACTCGCACCACGCCCAGGGAGGAATGCGATAAGCCCCATGAAGGCATCACCCTGTTCTACGCGGATATGGACCCCGATCATGTGGAGATCAAGGAGATCCACAAAATGGGTCGTAAAGCCGTCAACTCCAATATGACCTTCTACGACAATCTCGAAGTATCCGTGAACGATCGCATCGGCGAAGAGGGCAAGGGCTTTCGCTACATTCTTGATAGCCTTAACCCCGAACGTATCCTGCTCGGCTCCGAGTCCATCGGCATGGGCCGTAGCGCCCTGGAGCGGGCGACTCAATATGCCAAGGATCGCTCGGTCTTCGGTCGCCCCATTGGCCAGAATCAGTCCGTCGCCCATCCGCTGGCGGAAAACTGGATAGAACTGGATGCTGCCTGGTTAAGCCTGATGCAGGCGGCCTGGATGTACGACAACGGCATGCCCTGTGGCGCCCAGGCAAATGGCGCAAAATACATTGCCGCCGAAGCCGGTTTCAAAGCCTGTCAGCAGGCGGTGTTAACCCACGGTGGTATGGGTTACGCGAAGGAATACCATGTCGAGCGACTCATGCGCGAGGCCATGCTGCCTCGCATCGCCCCGGTCAGCCAGAACATGGTGCTAAACTTTATTTGTAGCAACGTGCTGGAGTTGCCCCGTTCCTATTAAAGCTGAACGGTGTGACTTTTTACGCAGTCAGCCCGGAGAGCACCTCCGGGCTTTTTTGTCTGTGCTTATTTCTAGCTTTGATTAAACGCTTGCTCAGGGCGACGGTTGGTTGCCACTCGCGCTAGAGAAAGCGCGCGTGACTAAGCCGCTGAAGCGGAGGCGTCTTTTCGTGGCAGGGCCTGGTATCAATCGCCAGAAGTGGGGGTGTTAGCTATTCCTGGCAGATAGGTAATTGCTGATCAAGATGAATAAGCGTTAATCCTTCGGCCCCAGGATAAACCACAGAATCAGTCCAAGAACCGGCAACAACAGGATTGCCACAATCCAGCCCACTTTGCTGCCGGTACCGGCGCTGCTGTTAACGGTTTTGACGATGGCCCAAACGTCAGCAATAAGAATGAGAAGGCCGAACAGGCCGCCGATTTCGATACCCATGGATCACTCCTGAAAACCTAATTATTTGGTATAAACCCTGTTTGCCGGAGTGTGCGCCACGTCAGGCAAGGGCACCCATAAAGCCATCGTAGAGCAGTTTCCCGCCGACGACAAACAGAAAGAAGTAACACAGGCGGTAGACCAGTTGCTCGCTGATTCTGTGTAAGAAGAAATAGCCTAGCCGGACGCCGACGGGCGCCAGGGGCACCAGCACGGCGGCGGTGAATAGATTGGTGCTGTCGAATTGTCCCAACCAGGCGTAGGGAATCAGTTTGACCAGGTTAACAATGGCGAAAAATACCGCGAAGGTGCCCATCAGCAGGCGCTTTTCCATTTGTTGCGGTAGCAGGTAGATACTCATGGGCGGCCCACCGGCGTGGATGCCGAAGCTGGTAAAACCGGCGATAGTGCCCCAGATGCTGCCGTGGAGCAGGCTCGGAGCGGCCTTTTTTTCCAGCCCAGGCATTACCGCTGTTGTTAAACGCAGTTCCGTGGCTGCCCACGGTGGAAAAAGTGGCGAAAAGCCAGCGCCACCTCCTGGGTCTCATTTTGGTCAAACCCGATACTCCGGATCAGGCAACGACCCAGGACGATTTCTACGACATCGGGACAGTGGTGCGTATGCACCAGCTTGCCCGCAGCGGCGACAAGCTACAATTCATCGCCCAGGGGCTTAAGCGCTTCCGCATCCACAAGTGGCTATCGACCGAGCCGCCCTACACGGCGCAGGTCGAGTATCTGGACGACACCGATTTCGTCAATACGGAGGAGCTGCGCGCTTACTCCATGGCGGTAGNNGAGCGGCCTTTTTTTCCAGTTCCGGTTGCAACCAGTAATTGAGGCAGAACACCACGGAGACCAAACCAATGAGAATACGCACGGCGTCTTCGCTGAGATAGCGGAAGGTGAGTGCGCCGATGGCGACACCGGCGATGGCGGCGGGCAGTGTGAGCCGCAGGTTTTCGCGGCTCCAGGTTTTGCGAAAGCTCCACACCGCCACGCC
>DLXZ01000258.1:867-3705 GCA_003448675.1 Porticoccaceae bacterium | reverse complement strand
AGCCCTTGTGGCAGCACTCCAGGGCCTGACGCATCACCTCGACGTTACCAATGCATTCAAAACTGTAATCAGCGCCACCACCGGTGAGATCGAGTATGGCCTCAACCACATTATCCACCTCCTTCGGGTTGATAAAATCGGTCATGCCAAATTTTTCGGCCAACGCCCGCTTTTGCGGATTGGTATCAACACCGACAATTTGTCGCGCTCCGACCATACGGGCGGCCTGTACTACATTCAGGCCGATTCCACCCAGACCAAAGACCACGACCCGTGTGCCCGGTTTTACCCGTGCCTTGTAGACCACGGCGCCAACACCCGTGGTCACACCGCAACCGATATAGCAGACCTTATCAAAGGGTGCATCCTCGCGAATTTTCGCCACGGCGATTTCCGGCAAAACCGTGAAATTCGAAAAGGTGGAACAGCCCATGTAATGGAGTATTTTCGCGCCCTTGAGGGAGAAACGGCTGGTGCCGTCGGGCATGACACCCTGCCCCTGAGTCGAGCGAATCGCCTGACAGAGGTTGGTTTTGGGATGCAGGCAGAAATCACACTGCCGACACTCCGGGGTGTACAGGGGAATAACGTGATCGCCAGGTTTAAGCGAACTCACGTTGGGCCCAACGTCCACCACCACGCCCGCGCCCTCGTGACCGAGAATAGCGGGGAAGACACCTTCCGGGTCCTCTCCGGACAGAGTAAAAGCATCCGTGTGGCAAACTCCGGTGGCCTTGATCTCCACTAAAACTTCACCCACCCGCGGACCGGCCAGATCCACGTCATGGACCTCCAGGGGTTTGCCGGCGGCAAAGGCGAGGGCGGCTCTGGTTTTCATAATGGGTTCCTCAATTGTACCGGTTTTAATTTTGCGGCTTTTCATTCTAAATGATTTAGCTCCGCCGGGTCGTTGGCTTGCGCGATCATCACCGAAGACCAAACACACCGTAGCGTTATCCCCAGGCTGGCCTATAGTGTGAGTAAGACACCTGACCAGCCGGGCGTATCCCGGGCCGTCTGGCCTGTCACGAGATGATGCTCAATGCGTCCCTCGCGTTAGGCTAATCGCACCCCTTCACAGCGGGAGCGCTTGCGTTCGTATGTTGAGCTGGGCTATTAATGCCAACGTTGAAATACTGGGTTGTACAATATGGAAAGGCCTGGTGAGACCCTGAGTCGCAGCGCTTTCCGTTCGAGCTACCGGGCAGATGAGGGTAGCGTTATCGCCGCCATCATCGACCATGCTCGGGTTGATGCCACTGACGGTCCACAAGTAAAGGCCCTGGCCTCGGAACTGATCTCCCTGATCCGCGATGCCCAGGGCAACGGCACTTGGGACTTCAGGCAGATTCTGCAGGACTATGACCTAAGCACCGATGAAGGACTGGCACTGATGTGTCTGGCTGAAGCCTTGATTCGCGTGCCCGACAGCGCAACCGCCGATCACCTTATCGCCGACAAACTTAGCGGCGGTGATTGGCTTGCCCATGCCAGTGCGGACCGACCACTTTTCGTTAATGCCGCGGCCTGGGGTCTGACGCTGGGCCAGCATGTCGTGGCTGACCCGGTTGATCCGGACCGCTGGCGGCGGGGGCATCAAAAACTATTCTCCAGACTCGGAGCCCGAGCGGTTCGCACCGCGCTGAATCAAGTTATGCAGGCCATGGGGCGGGTTTTTGTGTTTGCGGAAACTATCGACGACGCGATCAAAAAGGTCCGGGGCCATGGTCAGCCCTTTGAGCAATATTCCTTCGATATGCTGGGGGAGGCGGCCTGCACTCCTGATCAGGCAGAACACTATTTTCAGCAATACCGACAGGCTATCGAGCAACTAAAACACGCGGTCAGCCCGCGGATTAAGCCCTCTATCTCGGTCAAACTGTCCGCGTTGCACCCCACCTATCTACCGCTCAAGCGGGAACGCATCATGGCGCAGCTGTATCCCCGGCTCTTGCACCTGTGTCGCGGCGCCATGGCCGCCGGACTTGATCTCTGCCTGGATGCCGAGGAAACGGAACGATTGGAACTGAGTCTCGATCTGCTCGAAGCGCTGCTCGATGAGCCGTCGCTACAAGACTGGGACGGCTTGGGTCTTGCGGTTCAAGCCTATCAGAAACACGCTTACCCCTTGTTGCGATGGCTGGTGGAACGCACCGCAAGGGCGGGGCGCCGATTGCGCGTACGGCTGGTCAAAGGCGCCTACTGGGACAACGAAATCAAAGCCTGCCAGCTTGCGGGTTTGAAGGATTTTCCCGTCTTTACACGTAAGGTCAGCACGGATATATCCTACCTGGCCTGCGCGCGCCTCCTGCTGGAGCAGCGCGACCGACTTTATCCCTGTTTTGCCAGCCACAACGCCCAGACACTGGCCAGCGTGATGGTTATGGCGGGGGCGCCGCCGAGAGGCTTCGAAATCCAGCGGCTGCACGGCATGGGGGAAATCGCCCACCAGCACATCTGTCGGACCCAGCATGTAGTCTCCCGAATTTATGCGCCCATTGGTGCGCAACGTCAACTTCTGCCCTACCTGGTCAGGCGTTTATTGGAAAACGGTGCCAATAGTTCCTTTGTCAGCCAGGTGGTGGCGCCGGACACAACTGTTGAACAACTGACCCGTGACCCAGTGGCAGTGTTCCGGGCTTTGGATCACGTATCAAACCCCACTATCGCACGCCCACCAGATCTCTATAAACCACATCGCCAGAATTCCGAAGGCCTGGATTTTTCGGACCGCCAGCAACTCGGGGTACTGCACACGCAGTTGACGAAGGCCCGCGCCCAGCTATTTCCGATGGCGGCAGGGCCTATGCTCGCCGGACCCAAGGCTACAGGCTCCGG
>DLXZ01000258.1:0-635 GCA_003448675.1 Porticoccaceae bacterium | reverse complement strand
CCGGCAGTGGCGCTGAGGGATCTACCCACCCGGTGCGCAATCCTTCTCAATCCGATGAGCAACTGGGACAGGTAAGCGCGACCACCGTGGCGGACGCGCACAGGGCGCTGCGAATCGCCCATGACTTCGCTCCCCAGTGGGCTGCGGAAAACCCAACCAACCGTGCCAACTTGCTGCGCCGGATAGCCGATGAATTACAGGCTAACAAGCCGGCCTTGATGACCCTTTGCATTTGCGAGGCGGGCAAGACCGTGCGGGATGCCGAGGCGGAGGTACGCGAAGCCATCGACTATTGTCGTTACTACGCGGGGTTGGCGGAATCCCTGGCAGATCCCCTGCCACTGCCCGGCAGCGTTGGTGAATTGAACGAACTGAGCTGGCATGGGCGTGGGCCGTTTCTGTGTATCAGCCCATGGAACTTTCCCTTGGCCATCTTCTGTGGGCAGGCCATGGCCGCTCTAGTAAGCGGCAACCCGGTGTTGCTTAAACCGGCCGAGCAGACCAGCCTCATCGCAGGGTTTGTCACGCGGCTTTGCCACCAGGCCGGCGTTCCCGCCGCTGCCATGCAATTATTGCCAGGTGCTGGGCCGACCCTGGGTGCGGCCCTACTGCCACGAGGACATCGCGCACCACTT
>DLXZ01000199.1 GCA_003448675.1 Porticoccaceae bacterium | reverse complement strand
CCAGTGGGGCAACCCGTGAGAGTTCGAGTCTCTCCTTTCGCACCATGTTCATTAAACGCCAGTCTGTTTCGGAAACTTCTATGTCTGTGCGGTGGCTG
Source organism: Porticoccaceae bacterium (assembly GCA_003448675.1). Taxonomy (GTDB): domain Bacteria; phylum Pseudomonadota; class Gammaproteobacteria; order Pseudomonadales; family Porticoccaceae; genus HB2-32-21. The sequence goes on along the minus strand of DLXZ01000199.1, from coordinate 5,811 downwards.
TTTACAGCCCGGGTTGCAGGCGGTACTTATCAGTTATTGAACGGGGAAAATACATGCAGGTTTCTGTTGAGAAAACCTCAGTGCTGGAAAGGCGCTTAACCATCGGTGTGGCAGCCGCGGAAGTCGATGAACAGGTACAGGCCAAACTGAAAGAGTCCGCCGGACAGGTGCGGTTGCCTGGATTCCGGCCGGGCAAAGTGCCGCTGAAAGTCGTTCAACAACGTTTTGGTAAGGGGATTCGGCAGGAGGTAGTCGGCGAGGTGATCAGCCGCTCATTTTACGAGGCCATTACTCAGGAAGAGTTAAAGCCTGCGGGCCAACCGGACATTGAACCGATCAATGACGAGGCTGGTAAGGATCTGGAATATGCGGCGACCTTCGAGGTTTATCCGGAAATTGAGCTCAAGGACTTTTCCACCATTGAAATTACCAAACCGGTGGCGGAGATTACCGACGAGGATGTCGACAAAACCATTGCAAATATTCGCGAACAGCGCGGCGAGTGGGTCGTGGTTGAGCGGACGGCGGCGGACAAGGATCAGGTCAATATCGACTATGCCGGGACCCGCGATGGCGAGGCTTTTGAGGGTGGGGCCGCGGAAGGCTCCGATCTGATTCTCGGTTCGGGCCGTATGATCCCGGGCTTTGAAGAGGCCATTGTCGGGATGTCTGCGGGCGAGGAGAAAGTGGTAGCGCTGACTTTCCCCGAGGACTACAGCAGTGAAGAGCTCCGGGGCGCCAGCGTCGAGTTCAATATCAAGGTGAATACCGTTAGCGAACGGCAGTTGCCTGAGCTCAACGATGACCTGTTCGCGGAGTTCGGTGTCAGCGAAGGCGGCGAAAGCGCCTTCAGGGCGGAAGTCCGCGATAATATGCAAAAACAGCTGGATACCGCGACGCGAACCAAGCTCAAATTCCGTTTGTTCAAGGCGCTGGAGCAGATGCATGACTTCGAAAAGCCCAGGGCGCTGATTAACAGTGAGATCGCCGCGGTCAAGCAGCAGATGTTGTCCCAGTTTGCCGGTGGCCAGCCCATGGATTCGTCGCTGTTTCCAGATGACCTGTTTGCCCCCGAAGCTGAAAAGCGAGTCACTTTGGGACTATTGATTGCCGAGATCAGTCAAGCAGCGGAACTCGAAGTTGATGATGCCATGGTCCGGGCCCGCATTGAGGAGCAGGCGGCCACTTATGAACAGCCCGAACAAGTGATTCAGTACTATTACACCAATGAGCAGGCTCTGAACGGCATTCAGTCAGCTGTTATGGAAGATCAGGTGGTGGAGCATGTGCTGGAGCAGGTTAAGATCAGCGAAGAAACGGTCAGCTATGCCGAGGCCCTGCAGCCGGATGCTCCGGAAGAGCCGGAGGACGGCGGTGATGATAGCTCCCAAAGTGGTGAACCGCCCACTGACAAAGACGAGTAATCCCTCAATATTATAGCCAGGCCGAACCCGCTGGACGGCCTGGCTGTTTCTATTAATTCCTTCAGCTCCAGCTTTGATAAGTGATTTTTGAATCGTCTTTCGTCTTTATATACAGGGCGATAATTACCTGCCCTACAATGTTCGAACGCCTTTGCTTGCCTTATACCACCGCAAAGCTACAATTGCTGGGTTTTCCCAATCAGAGATACTTATGCCTTATAACGAATTGAACCATGCGCCCGAAATTGTAGCAGCTGGAGGCCTGGTGCCGATGGTGGTCGAGCAGACCGCTCGAGGCGAGCGGGCCTATGATATTTATTCCCGCCTGCTGAAAGAGCGCGTGGTCTTTGTCGTGGGGCCGGTCGAAGATTACATGGCGAACCTTATTGTCGCCCAACTGCTGTTTCTTGAATCAGAGAACCCAGACAAAGATATCCACCTTTATATCAATTCGCCGGGCGGTTCAGTGACTGCAGGCCTGTCTATCTACGATACCATGCAGTTCATCAAGCCGGATGTCAGCACCATGTGTGTAGGCCAGGCGGCCAGCATGGGGGCCTTTCTGCTGGCTGCAGGGGCACCTGGCAAGCGTTACGCTTTACCTAATGCCCGTTGCATGATCCATCAACCCAGCGGTGGTGCTACCGGGCAGGCCTCCGACATTCATATTCATGCCCAGGAGATTCTCAAGATTCGTGAGCGCCTTAATGAGCGCCTGGCTTTTCACACCGGACAGCCGGTTGATAAGATCGCGACCGATACGGAACGTGACAACTTTCTCGACGCGGAAGAGTCTAAAGCATACGGGCTGGTTGACGAAGTGTTGGACAAGCGCGATTAGACGGTATAGGATTTTCCTGTAAATTCGACGTTTGATTCCGTAACTCTTTGAATAGAAAAGCTTTATGCGTGCGAGGTTGTAGGTGTGAGTGAAGAAAACGATGACGGGAAAGAAAAGCTCCTGTATTGCTCTTTTTGTGGCAAGAGCCAGCACGAAGTGCGAAAACTCATTGCCGGACCGTCGGTTTTCATCTGTGACGAATGCGTAGACCTCTGCAATGACATTATTTCAGAGGAAATGCAGGAGGCGGGCAAATCCGGTGAAGTTGAAGACAAACTTCCGGTTCCCACCGAAATCAAAGGTATTCTTGATCAGTACGTTATCGATCAACAGCGCGCCAAAAAAATCCTCTCGGTGGCGGTTTATAACCATTACAAGCGATTGCAGGTTAGCGCCAAGGCCGTGCGTAGCGAAGTGGAGCTGGGTAAGAGTAATATTCTTCTGGTGGGGCCGACGGGCAGTGGTAAGACATTGCTGGCTGAAACCCTCGCTCGCCTGCTGAATGTCCCGTTCACCATCGCTGACGCGACGACCCTGACCGAGGCAGGTTATGTGGGCGAAGACGTTGAAAACATTATTCAGAAGCTGCTGCAAAAATGCGATTATGATGTCGAGAAGGCCCAGCGGGGGATTGTCTACATTGACGAGATAGACAAGATTTCGCGCAAGTCCGATAACCCGTCAATTACCCGTGATGTTTCCGGTGAGGGCGTTCAGCAGGCCTTGCTCAAACTGATTGAAGGCACGGTTGCCTCGGTGCCGCCCCAGGGTGGGCGTAAGCATCCCCAGCAGGAATTCCTGCAGGTGGACACCTCCAATATGCTGTTTATCTGTGGTGGCGCGTTTGCCGGGCTGGAAAAAATTATCCAGGATCGCTCGGAAAAAAGTGGTATTGGCTTTGGCGCGACAGTCAAAAGCAAGGAGCAGGAGGTCAATATCGGTGAAACCCTGGTAAACCTTGAACCAGAGGATCTGATTCGCTACGGACTGATTCCCGAGTTCGTTGGGCGTTTGCCGGTCATTGCCACCCTGGACGAGCTCGATAAGGATGCACTGGTCAACATTCTGGTGGAACCGAAAAATTCCTTGATCAAGCAATACACCACGCTGTTTGAAATGGAAGATGTGGAGCTGGATATTCGCCAGGATGCGCTTGAGGCCATTGCCGCGCGTGCGTTGGAGCGAAAAACCGGTGCGCGGGGCCTGCGCTCGATCATCGAAGCGGTGCTGTTGGAAACCATGTATGAAATTCCCTCGAAACAAGGGGTGCACAAAGTGGTGGTGGATGCCGCAGCCATAGAAGGCGATTCCGAACCATTATTGGTATATGAGAACTCCGAACCGGTCACGGAACCCAAGAAAACCGCGAGTGACGATGCTTGAACTTGGTGTAAAAAGGGCCTGACAAGGGTCCTTTTTACTTTGTAAGCCTTGTAATTCAGGCTGTCTGCCCCAATTCAAGCCTTATTGTTTTGTATTCCGGCAAGCACCGGAAATGAGGTTTGAAATGTCACAAGATAGTTCACAGCAACGCCTGCCTCTTTTACCACTGCGCGATGTGGTGGTTTATCCCCATATGGTGGTGCCCCTGTTCGTCGGTAGGGAACGCTCGATTTTGGCCCTGGACGAAGTCATGGCTCAGAACAAACAGGTTGTCCTGTTGGCGCAACGGGATTCTGGTTGTGACGACCCACAGCCCGATGATCTTTATCAGGTTGGGACTTTGGCAACCGTGTTGCAAATGCTCAAGCTTCCGGATGGTACGGTAAAAGTACTGGTCGAGGGCGCCGAGCGGGTTGCTGTTGAGTCGATCACCGAAGAAAGTGGCTATTTCGTTGCCGACTTTGCGCTGATAGAAGTTTCGGAGCTCGATTCCAGCGAGGCCCAGGGCATGGTGCGTGTGCTGAACACGCGCTTTGAGAAGTACGTGTCATCGAGCAAGAAAGTTCCCTCGGAAGTGGTAACCACGGTTGCCGGTATAGAAGAGCCGGGTCGCCAAGCCGACACGGTGGCCAGTCATATGGCGCTGGCCCTTGAGCAAAAGCAGGAAATACTTGAAATCACTGATGAAAAGGCGAGAGTCGAAAAGCTCCTCGGTTTTATGGAAGGTGAACTCGACGTGGCCGAGATGGAGCAGAAAATCCGTGGCCGGGTCAAAAAACAGATGGAGAAGAGCCAGCGAGAGTACTACCTCAATGAGCAGATGAAAGCGATTCAAAAAGAGTTGGGGGATATGGATGATGCCTCCAATGATATTGAACAGTTGGAGGCTAAGCTCAATGAAGTTGGCATGCCCAAGCTGGCCTATGACAAGGCGATCGCTGAACTAAATAAATTGAAAATGATGTCTCCGATGTCCGCCGAGGCTTCGGTTCTGCGTGGCTACCTTGACTGGATGGCTAACGTGCCGTGGAAAAAACGGTCCAAGGTGCGCCATGATCTGGCGCGGGCCGAACGCACTCTCAATGAAGATCACTATGGGCTTGATGAGGTCAAGGAACGCATTCTGGAATTTCTGGCGGTTCAGAAACGAGTTAAAAAACTTAAGGGTCCGGTTCTGTGCCTGGTTGGACCGCCGGGGGTCGGGAAAACCTCCCTGGGCGAGTCCATTGCGCGGGCGACCGGACGGAAGTTTATCCGCATGTCCCTGGGAGGAGTGCGTGATGAGGCGGAAATCCGAGGTCATCGCCGAACTTATATTGGGTCCCTGCCGGGCAAACTGATTCAGAAGATATCCAAGACAGGAGTGAAAAACCCACTATTCCTGCTGGACGAAATCGACAAGATGGGCATGGATCACCGGGGTGATCCGGCTTCGGCGTTGCTGGAGGTATTGGACCCAGAGCAGAACAATACTTTCAATGATCACTACCTCGAGGTCGATTATGACCTGTCAGAGGTGATGTTTATCTGTACCTCAAATTCCATGAATATTCCTGGGCCTTTGCTGGACCGAATGGAGGTGATACGCATTCCCGGGTATACCGAAGATGAAAAGGTCAATATTGCCGAGAAATACCTTTTGCCCAAGCAGATAAAGGCTAATGGCCTGAAAGCCGACGAATTGAAGGTTGATGAGTCAGCGGTTCAGGACATTATTCGCTACTACACCCGCGAGGCTGGTGTGCGCGGGCTCGAACGGGAGATTGCCAAGATCTGCCGCAAGGTGGTGACCCGTCACGTGCAGGCCGACAGTGTTGGAAGCGCTCAGGTGAGCCGCGACGACCTGGAAGAGCTGCTCGGCGTGTACAAATTCGATTTTGGCCGCGCTGAAGATCAGAATCAGATTGGTCAGGTCACGGGGCTTGCCTGGACTTCCGTGGGCGGCGAACTCCTCACCATAGAGTCTTCCGCCGTGTCTGGTAAGGGTAACATCGTTAAAACCGGTTCCTTGGGTGATGTGATGCAGGAGTCCATCCAGGCGGCGTTAACCGTGGTGCGCAGCCGGGCTCAGATGCTGGGTATCGAGCGGGATTTTCATCGCAAGTTTGACCTGCATATCCACGTGCCTGAAGGTGCAACGCCCAAGGATGGCCCAAGCGCGGG
>DLXZ01000242.1 GCA_003448675.1 Porticoccaceae bacterium | reverse complement strand
ACAAAATTGGTTTTATGGGGCAATGTCCACAGCGCCCACACCACTTCGGCCAGTGGCAGGCTCTGCCTTCGGGGGAATACCGCTCGGCTGTTGCCAAAGCTGTTCGAATTGCGAAAAAACAGGCGGCAATTGATGTGCTGAGGTTGCCTATCCAGTCACCGGAGGCGCTCCAATGAAAAATATAAAAAGAGCTTCCGTGGCGGTATTGCTGGCTGGCTGTATCACTTTGCCGATGCAGGGATATGCTGCTGAGCAGGCTGCAAGTCTCGATGAACTGTTGCGCATGATCCGCTCGGCCAAAGTGAGTGAATCGAAAGAGCATAAACAGCGAGAACAGCAGTTTCGTAGCGAAAAAGCTCAGCAGCAAAAGTTACTGAACCAGGCTAAAGCTGAGAAAGTCGCCCAGGAAAGAAAAAGTGAACAGCTGGAAAAACTGTTTGCGGAAAATGAAATCAAGCTCGAATCACAAAGAGAGCAACTGCAACGGCGGCTGGGCTCATTGAAAGAGCTGTTTGGCCATTTGACCTCCACTGCGGGCGATGCGGTGGTTACCATGGAGCAATCCCTGGTCAGTGCCCAGTACCCCGGCCGGACCGAATCCCTGGAGGCGCTGATCGAAAAAATGGCCAGCAATACCCGTTTGCCGAGCCTGGAGGAAATAGAAAACCTCTGGTACGAGGTGCACCGGGAGATGATAGAGGCGGGCAAGGTGGTTCGCTTCCCGGGAGAATACATACGCGTGGATGGTGAAAAGGTCAACGCCGAAATAGTCCGCGTCGGCGTTTTTAACCTGTTTTCGGATGGTAACTATCTGACCTACGATCCTGAAAGTGGCGTGCTATCGGAGTTGCCACGTCAGCCCGATGGCGGATTGACTTCAGCAGCGGCTGCCTTACAGGCTTCAAGCTCGGGCTTTACGCGTGTGGGTATCGATCCCACAGGGCCCAGCGGTGGTAGTCTGCTAAAAGCCTTGATCGATACACCGACACTGCTGGAGAAATGGCATCAGGGTCGGGAGATTGGCTACATCATTTCTGCCGTCGGCGTACTGGCGATTTTATTGGCGCTGTGGCGCTTTTTGGTGCTGTCGGGGATTTCCCGAAAGGTCAACGGGCAGCTTAAATCGGAAGAGGCTAAGGATAGTAATCCCCTTGGGCGGGTGCTATTGGTTGCCGATAAAAATCGCGGACTCGATGCCGAGTCGATGGAATTGAAATTACACGAAGCCATTCTTCGGGAGCGACCGCAAATTGAATTCGGCATTAATTTCCTGAAAATCATTGCTATGGTGGCGCCACTTGGCGGCCTGCTCGGCACCGTTACCGGCATGATTGTGGTATTCCAGCAAATCACCATTTTCGGCGCTGGTGATCCCAAAATGATGGCGGGGGGTATATCCCAGGCCCTGGTGACCACGGTCCTGGGTCTGGTGGTGGCGATTCCGACCGTGCTGATGCACACCTGGGTCAATGGCTATGCGCAACGGATTCTGCACATTCTTGAAGAGCAGAGTATCGGTATCGTCGCGGAGAAGGCTGAGAAGGGAGCGGCCTGATCATGTATTTCCTGCAGGAAATCTGGGAAGGCGTCGCGGATTTCATGGCCATGGGCGGTATGGTTTTGTGGTTTCTGGCGGCACTTGTCGCCGCTATGTGGACACTTTTGGTCGAGCGTGTGTGGTATTACAAGACTGCTTTGCGCGGGGAACTGATCGAAATTCTTGAGGTCTGGCAAGAACGCCCAGAAAGAAATTCGAAGCGAGCTCACCAGATTCGCTTAAAGCTGCTTTCGCAGATGAACATGCGTATAGACCAGTACCTGCCGCAAATAAAAACGCTGATTGCGCTGGCGCCACTTTTTGGTCTGCTGGGCACGGTTACTGGCATGATTCGGGTTTTCGAAGTGATGGCGATCACCGGGGGCGGCGACGCCAAGGCCATGTCCAGTGGTGTATCCATGGCGACAATCCCTACGATGGCGGGCATGGTGGCTGCCTTGTCCGGGGTGTTCGGGTTTACCTACCTCGAACGCCTGGCTAACCGCGAAAAGCAATTACTGGAAGATAACCTGACCATGGATTAGTCCCGTCTCTCGATGGGCAAGGGTGTTGGGCCGAGATGGCACGGGTACATAATAAAATGACGATGGCGGGTGTGTTAATCAAGTCTCTGGGTAGCGGTAACGCACCCTAGATGGAAGTTCAGGACTATGCGCAGAATAAACAGTAAACAAGAAGAGCAAGCGCAGGCAATTGATCTGACACCCATGTTGGATGTGGTGTTCATCATGTTGATCTTTTTTATTGTCACGGCTTCATTTATCAAGTCGCCGGGGGTCGAGGTGGAAAAGACTGTGACGTTGACGGCGCTGAAGAAAAAACCCGGTATTCTGGTAGGTATTAACGCGCAAAATCAGATCTGGATGGATAAAAACCTGGTTAAAGACAGCCTCGTAAAGTTACAACTGTTACGGCTGTACACGGAAAACCCAAAAGGAGGGCTGGTCATTCAGGTGGATGAAGAGGCAGCGGTTGAAAAAATTGCCCTTGTCGCGGACCTGGCTAAAGAGATCGGCATTACTGATATTTCGGTGTCTACTTTAAATGAGTAGCAACACAACAGTAAATAAAGGGATTCGGCTATCCCTCGCGGCGTTTTTGGGTATTGTGACGGCCTTCTTCCTGACTGTACTGATGTACTTGCTCATTCTGACTAACGATGCCGAACTGGATGAACAGCCGGCTCGAAAAATATCGGATATTTGGCAACCGGAGCGGAAAATAACTGAAAATATTAAGGAAGTTAAACCTGAAAAGGTGGATGAACCCGATGAGCCGCCGCCGGATCTGCCGCAGCAACAAACTGATATCGAGATGGATCTTGATGCAGTCAGCATTGCCACTCCCTCCATGCAGACCGATATTAATATTGGGCTTGGTGGCGGTTTTGCACGTGATACCGATTATATTCCGCTTTATGTCCCCCAGCCGGCATACCCCCGTCGAGCTCTGTCTCGCGGGAAAGAAGGTTACGCGGTCGTTGAGGTCATTATCACCACCACGGGTGGCGTGCGTGACCCAAAGCTACTTGAAGAGCAGCCCGCAAACTTCGGCTTTGGACGTGCGGCGCTCAAGGCGGCATTAAAACTCAAATACAACCCCAGGGTTGTGGATGGTAAACCCGAAGAGGTCCCCGGCGTTCTTTACAAATTTACGTTTCAGCTCGAAGATTAAACTAGGCTTGGAAGAAGCGATGACAGAGCTTGTCCATAACAAAAATAAAACCCATCTCGACTCCACTGGCCGAATCAGTGCCGCGTTTGCTATTCGTACTGTGCTTTTTCTCAGTTTGTTTGGATTGCTTGTAGTGGCGAATTTGTTGCCAGGATCTACTGGGTTGTTTTGGGCAAGCGCTTACGCTGCTGAAAACTCTGATACCGGCAGTAAATACGGTACAGCGAGAACCAAGAAACGGCATGCGGTCGGACAGCAATGCGGAAAAAAACTGGAGCAAATTCAGGTTGAACTGGAGGGAGAGCGCTGGTCACAGGCTCGCTCACTGTTAAAGGCTTCGCTTGATTCCGCCTGTAAATCCAGCTACGAAAAATCACAGGTCTGGAACTTTCTTGCCTATACCTATTACTCCATGGACAACTTAAAGGAAGCAATCAATAGCTATAAGAAAGTGATTGCCGAACCCGAAACGGACGAACGTCTGAAGACCAGCGTTTACTATTCGATTGCTCAACTCTATTTCGCGGTCGAGGACTATAAAAATGCCGCTCGCTTTCTGGAAACCTGGATGAAGGAGTCCGCTATTGTTGGCGCCGATGGCAAGGTATTGCTCGCCCAGGCCTATTACCAGTTAAACAGAAAGACCGAGGCCCTGAAGTTTGTCAATGAAGCGATTGATGAATGGCAAAAAAAGGGTAATACCCCCAAGGAAAACTGGTGGGGCCTGCAGCGCGTTCTCTACTATGACA
>DLXZ01000112.1:11924-15423 GCA_003448675.1 Porticoccaceae bacterium | reverse complement strand
ACTGGCCACTACCATAAACACCGCGTTAAGAATGTTGTTAAAGGCGATCACCCGGGCGCGTTCGCTCTCCCGGGTGCGTGACTGTACGTTGGCGTAGAGAGGTACGATATAAAGCCCGCCCGAAAGGCCGATAAGGACAATATCCGCCAGCACCCGCAAACCGCTGGCGCTGGTCAGAAAGGCGCCAACAGTGACGGGGCCGTCCACCATGTAGTGGCTGGCGGCAAAGTAGAGATCGATACCGAAAATACTCAAGCCAAAGGCTGCCAGGGGCACCAGGCCGATTTCCACCTTGTGACCGCTCAGTCGATCACAGAGCAGGGATCCGGTGGCGATGCCCACCACAAAGCCGCACAACAGCGTTGCAATCAGCCCAGGCCCCCCTTTGAGTACGGTAATCACGAAATTGGGTACCTGGGTCAGGTACGCCGCGCCCAGCAGCCAGAACCAGCTAATCCCGACGATGGACAAAAACACCGCGTATTTCCGGCGCGCCAACCCGTACAGGGCCCAGGTTTCTCGGAAAGGATTCCAGTCGATTTTCAGCTCTGGTGCTGTCGCCGGCGCGGCTGGAATAAAACGACTGGCCCACCAGCCGGCGATGGCGATACAGATAATCGCCATGGCGATCACCAACTCCGGGTTTTCCCGACCCGCCAGCAGCGTGCCCCCCAGCGTGCCGATAAGGATAGCGACAAAGGTGCCCATCTCCACCTGGGCATTACCCGCTACCAGCTCATCCCGGCTCAGGTGCTGGGGAATAATTGAATATTTAATTGGCCCGAAAAATGCCGATTGCATACCCATGCCAAACAACAGGCCCAATAAGCCCCACCACTGGTGAAACCACCAGGCCAGGGCGGCCAGGCACATGATGATGATTTCCACCAGCTTGATGCGCCGGATAATCGCCGCCTTATCGAATTTATCCGCCAGCTGGCCCGCCAGTGGCGAGAACAGAAAAAAGGGCAGGATAAATAGTCCCGCAGCGAGATTCGCGAGGGTATTGCTTTCGCCCATGCCACTGGTCAGTGAGGAACTGACCAGCACCACCAGTAGCGCGTTTTTGAAAATATTGTCGTTTAAAGCCCCGGCGAATTGGGTCAGGAAAAACGGCAGAAAGCGTCTGCTGCCCAACAGGGAAAACTGCCCGGAATCAGCCATGGTTGAATCCTTATTCACATCGCTGGCCTGCTGAAAACGTGAAGAGTGCCTGATTGTTGTGTGTTTGCAAGCACGACGTGGTCGATAGAGCGCTGGAATCACGATTTTGTCAAAAAACTGTCATGTACGGAAACTAGATTGACGCCTTTCTTGGCAGTAGTTTTCTAAGGTTTATTCAATGCTCGATAAAGGGCCTGAGTTATTGCATGAAGAGCTTAATTCGATTTTGGTGGAGAGACGGTTGGGAACGCATTTTCAGCCGATTGTTTCCCTTAGTCGCCAGGCGCTGTACGGTTATGAAGGGCTGATTCGAGGCCCTTCCAACTCGGCCCTGCATTCGCCGGAGAAGCTATTCAGCGTAGCGGAACACTATGGCCGTCATGATGAACTGGATTTTCTTTGTCGCGAGACCATTATTCGCCAGTTTGTGGAATTAAACCTTCCGGGCCGATTGTTTCTTAATATTAATCCCGTGGCGCTAATGTCGTCGGGGTACAGGCAGGGTATGACGGCCCTGTATCTAAGGAAATATGGGCTTAACCCCAATCGTATTGTTATAGAGATCACCGAAACACAGCCGATCGAGGATTATCAACTCATTCGCGCGGCCATAGAGCATTATCGGGAAGAGGGTTTCATTATCGCACTGGATGATCTCGGTGCCGGTTACGCCGGCTTGAAGCTATGGTCGGAGCTTCGTCCAGACTTTGTTAAGGTGGATCGGCACTTTATCTCGGGAATAGACACCGACAATGTGAAACGTCAGTTCGTCAATCACATTCTTGAAATCAGCCGCTCGACCAGTTGTACTGTGATTGCCGAGGGTATTGAAACCGGCGAGGAGTACGCTACGGTCAGGAAGCTGGGGGCGGATTTCGCCCAGGGTTATTACTTTGCTCGCCCCAAGGCTGACCCGATTCGCTGTATCAGCGCTGATTTATTTCGTAATGGCTCGACCAGACCATCGGCGAGGTCGAAATACCAGGTGGGGAGCCTGTTAAAACCCATGAGCGCCATTGAGTCCACATGTACCGTTAACCAGGCAGCGGATATTTTCATGCATTCACCTGACATCCCTGCCCTGGCCGTGCTAGTGGATAAGCAGCCAATGGGCATTTTAATCCGATCCCGGTTTATGGAAATGATTGCTCATCGTTATGGGCGGGAGTTACATGGCAAAAAGCCGGTTTATGTGGTGGCTGAAAAGAATGTGCTGGCCTTTGATGTTGCAACGTCGCTTGAAGTGGTAAGTAAACGCCTCACCCACGCTATAGACGTTTATGTCGACGAATTTATCCTGGTGGAAGATGGTGAACTGTGTGGCAAGGGAACCTTGCTGGACTTATTGCAGGCCATCACTCTACAGCAGATCGAAACCGCCCGTTACGCGAACCCCCTGACGATGTTGCCGGGCAATGTACCCATCATGCAGGAGGTGCATCGCCGTCTGGAGAGCATGCGAGGCTTCGTCGTGGTCTATTGTGACCTCGATAATTTTAAGGCCTACAACGATACCTACGGCTTCGCCATGGGTGATGAGATTATTCTGGCACTGGGCAAGCTGTTGAATACTCACTGCTCGACTGATGAACATTTTGCCGGCCACATCGGTGGAGACGATTTTATCGTGTTAATGGGCCTGGACGGCTGGCAGGAAAAATGTCAGGGAATTTTGCGCGATTTTAAGCAGGACATACAGCGTTGCTACCGTATGCTGAATTCCGGCAGCGATATGTGTGACACGGTAAGAACGGGTGAAACAGCGTTTAGTCGGCCCTTGATTACTTTGTCGATGGGTGCGGTTGTGGTCGCGGAAGCTGATTTTCCATTGACTTATGAAGACATTAGCACCGCCGCGAGTGCGGCTAAATCTCGAGCCAAGAAGGTCAATGGTGACGCGTTTGTGTTCGTTTCACCGGCCGCGTCCCAGGCTGATTCGGCAGTGGTGAGTATGCGCTAGAAGGCTGATAGTCTGGCAGGCAAATGCTTGCGTGCCAGACCACGGTTCGGTGCGTAAAATCCGGATTTTGCACGGTTTTAATTTCTCTGGATAGTTGCTTACAAATCCTCGTAATTGGGTTTGCGCTTTTCCAGAAAAGCCTTGCCGCCTTCTTCCAGATAAGGGCCGATACATAATACCTGACCGCGATCCTCCATGGCCGCGACCGCTTCCAGGCTGCTGGCATCCTGAGAGATATTGAGCCCCTCCTTGGTCATGCGCAGGCCCATGGGTGACATGGTCATCATTTCATCAACCAGGTTCTGGCCCATGGCTTCCAGCTCCGCTTCCGGCACCACTTCCGAGACCAGGCCAATGCGTAGGGCTTTATCGGCT
>DLXZ01000112.1:10462-11715 GCA_003448675.1 Porticoccaceae bacterium | reverse complement strand
CGTAGGGCTTTATCGGCTTTGACGAAACGTCCGCTCATCATCATTTCCGCGGCGTTGGAAGTTCCCACAGAGCGAGGCAAAAAATAACTGATGCCCACATCGCAGCCGGTCAAGCCGATTTTGGTCATGGCCACGTTCATGCGGGCGTTATCGGCAGCGTAGCGCACGTCGCAGGCCAGGGCAAAGGCAAAACCGCCGCCGGTGGCGGCGCCCTGCATCAGACCGATAATGGGTTGGGGGCAGCGACGCATGCGCATGATAATCTCGGATATCAGTCGCTGGCCGAGCATGTCGGCCGCGTTGCTGGCGCCAAAATGCCCGGCATCGTTGAGATCGAGCCCGGAGCAGAAGTGTTTGCCGGCGCCGCGCATTACCACCACTCGGGTTTCGTACTTGAAATAGAGCTTGGCGAAGTAGTCCAGTAGCTCCTCGGTCATTTTCTGGTTGATGGCGTTGAATTGATCGGGCCGGTTCAGCGTCAACCAGTCAACGCCGTCGCGATGGTCAATTTTCAGGGTTTCGTAGTGGTGATGACTAGCCATTGGTTCCTCCCGCCTGAGTATGTTCTTGCCCGCTGGTCGGCTAATGGCCAGGGGTGGTTGGAATAACTGCGGGGATACTACCTCAGCCGGCTTTTCTTGTCCCATAATGGCAGCCGATAATAGCTGGCCATGGATTGCCCTGGAAGAGAAGTTTGATGGATAGAATTCTGGTTTTGTGCCTGTGTCTGGCTTGCGGCTTTATGCTGACACAGCCGGTTTGGGCTGGGGGGAATCCCTGGACCTTCAACATCTATTTTGAAAATGATCTGTTTGGTGAGAGTGACCAGAACTATACCAACGGCATCCGTCTGTCCTGGGTCTCCCCCGATACGGCATCCTATTACGATGACCCGGCTTTCCCGCCCTGGATAAGGGCGGTCAATCGCAGGCTGCGCTTCTTTAATAGCACGGATGCGGAGCTGGAGCACAACCTGGTGATTAGCTTCGGCCAGCTTATGTATACGCCCAGAGATATTGAGGCCACCGAGCTATTGAAGGACCAGCGCCCCTATGCGGGCTATCTGTACACCGGCTTTGCCTACCATACTCGCAGCGATACCCAGCTGGATGTGATCGAGTTCAACATCGGTATTGTCGGCCCCGAAGCTCAGGGGGAGGAAGCCCAGGACTGGATCCACGATCTGCGCGGCTTCGACAAATTTCAGGGCTGGGATAACCAGCTAAAAAATGAGCCGGCGCTGAATTTCCTGT
>DLXZ01000112.1:4794-10255 GCA_003448675.1 Porticoccaceae bacterium | reverse complement strand
GCTGAATTTCCTGTATGAGCACAAGCGCCGCTGGTTTCGCGAAGCGCTGAGTGAAGGTTGGGGCCTCGAGCACGATTTTATCGGCCACGGGGGTTTTAGCCTGGGCAATGTCGCCACCCATGTGAACTTTGGCGGTGAATACCGGTTGGGTTGGGATTTGCCCAATGATTTTGGCACCTCGGCGGTGCGCGCTGGCGGCGATAACAGCACCCCCGGACGGGGTGACCTGCGCCGGCAGGCCGGGGGTCGTCTGGTTTATGGTCTCCATGCTTTTGTTGCCGCCGATGCCCGGCTGGTGGCTCGGGATATTTTTCTTGATGGCAATACCTTTCGAGACAGTCACAGTGTAGATAAGGAAAGAGCGGTCGCCGACTTGTATACGGGTGTCAGTTTTCTGACCGGTCGCTGGAAAGTCTCCTTTGCCTGGGTATTTCGCACTCGGGAATTCAAGCGCCAGCCACACCATCATAAATACGGCTCCCTGAGTTTGTCCTATTCCCTATAGTGGGCGCGCCCGGCAAGTCCGTTTTGGACAGGCCAGGGTGTTATAATTGGCCGCCGGCCCGTCCCGCATGGGTGGCACATCCCAAATTTGACCTGGCCAAAGTGGTATCTCGCCTATCAATACAGCTTCCCACCCTCTAGCCGCGCGCAATACTGACTGGCAATTCCAGCCCCTTGTTTCGTCCCGTGTTCCCGCGCCCTGGCGGCGATGTTTACTCGACAGCGGTTCGTTAACGGCGCGACTGGTAGCGGCCAGTCGCGGAAATTTCCGGGTTCAGGTATTAAAGCAGGATCTTGGGCGGGTCCAGGCGCCGGAAAGCCGCTTGTTGGGACTGCCTCGGGGGCGGCGCGCTATCATTAGGGAAGTAGTGCTTTACGGGAATGATACGCCCTGGGTCTTTGCTCGCAGCATTCTGCCCCTAAGTACCTTGACCGGAAGGCAACGGCGGCTCAGGCGGCTGGATGCCAGACCCCTGGGTGCTTTGCTGTTTGCCGACCCCAGCATGCGCCGGGGGCCCATGCAATTGGGGCAGGTGGCCTCGCTAAACCTGCCTCTCCCCGGTGGTGCTGACGAGAATACCGGCTTGCTATGGGGGCGGCGCTCGGTGTTTTTTCTAGACGGCAAGCCACTGCTGGTGAGCGAGATATTTCTGCCGGCTTTTTCCCCTTACAATGAGCCCTGTCCTCAAAGGAAACCACAGGCTGAACCGTGAAATGGCTGGGACTCAAATTTAGCGCCAGGCTGCCCGAGCGCACCGGTGCTTTTCTCGAGCTGATGCGTTTTGATAAACCCGTTGGCACGCTGTTGCTGTTATGGCCGACGTTGACGGCACTCTGGCTGGCAGCGGATGGCACGCCATCACCGGGGGTTTTTCTGATTTTTACCCTGGGTGTGATTGTCATGCGTGCGGCGGGTTGTGTTATCAATGACTATGCCGACCGGGATCTGGACGGAGCGGTTTTGCGAACCCGATATCGACCCATTACCGAGGGTCGCATTAGCCCTCACGAGGCCCTACTGACTTTCGTGGCCCTCTGCCTGGTGGCGTTTCTGCTCGTACTTATGACGAACCTGCTGACCATTGCTCTGTCGTTGGTGGGGCTGCTACTGGCGTCGGTCTATCCATTTATGAAACGCTACACCCATTTGCCCCAGGTGGTGCTTGGCCTGGCCTGGGCCTGGGTCATCCCCATGGCTTTTGCGGCGCAAACCGGTTCGGTGGTCAGTGGTATCTGGGTTTTTTACGCCGCAGTGGCGCTGTGGACCGTGGCTTTCGATACTTTCTATGCCATGGTGGACCGGGAGGATGACAGGAAAGTCGGGATCAAATCAACGGCCATTCTCTTTGATGACATGGATCTGAGTATTATTGCTGTGCTCCAGGGCCTGGCCCTGATTGCCCTGCTTTTGACCGGGCAGAGCTTTGATCGCGGGCTCTGGTACTTTGTCGGCATCGCAATGGTGGCGGTGCTGTTCCTGTATCAACAACTGATCGCCCGGCACCGGGAGCCGGAGCGCTGCTTCCAGGCTTTTCGCAACAACAACTGGGTAGGTCTGGCCATGTTTTTGGGGATCCTGGCCGACACTTACCTTGGGGTGGATTCATCCTTATAGAGGCACCGGGTTATTCGTTGACTGTCACAGAAATGACATCTGACTGACTTTTAATAACGGCCATGATAAAGAAAGACGGTATCGGCGAACCCGCCCGCAATTCGGGGTATAACCATGAGTGAAGCAACGGTTCTGATAGTTGACGACGAGCCCAATATTCGGGACATGGTTAGTATTGCCCTCGATACAGCGGGCTTCACTTGCCTGCAGGCTGAAAATGCCGGTGAGGCACATGCGCTGATTCTGGATGAAAAGCCCGATGTGGTGCTGCTTGACTGGATGATGCCCGGTACCAGTGGTTTGGAGTTGCTGCGTCGCTTGCGCCGTGATGAGTTAACTGAGGAAATATCGGTCATCATGCTCACTGCCAAGGCCGAGGAAGATAACGCCGTTCAGGGCCTGAATTCCGGCGCCGATGATTACATCACTAAACCTTTCTCGCCCAGGGAGTTGGTGGCGCGTATCAAGGCCCTGATGAGAAGGCGTGATCCCCAGGGAGGTGATCAACCGATCAAGGTGGATCAGCTGGTTTACGACCCCGTTAGTCACCACGCCAGCATCGCCGGCAAACCGGTGGCTATGGGCCCGACCGAGTTCAAGCTGCTGGGCTTTTTCCTCACGCACCAGGAGCGAGTGTATTCCCGAGAGCAGATACTCGATCACGTCTGGGGCAGCAATACCTACGTCGATGAGCGCACCGTGGATGTGCATATAAAACGTCTGCGTAACGCGCTTGCCCTTGAAGATCAGGCCCGCTTTATTCAAACTGTTCGAGGCGCCGGATACCGGTTTTCGCAGAAACTCGTCGGGGAATAAACCTTGCAACAAGGCTTACGCACGGAGCTGACCCGCATCGCTCTGGTCGCGGTAGCGCTCGGTATTATCGGCCTGGTCAATGGCCATGTGCTGTTGACACTGATTATCGGCGGCGGCCTCTATATGAGCTGGACCCTGGTGAAGATATTGCGTCTTTATCAGTGGCTGGAAAACGGCGGTAAGGGCCTGCCTCCGGAAGCGGCCGGCGTCTGGGGTGATATATCCAATCAGCTATACCGGCTGCAAAAGCGCAATGTACAGGCCAAGATCAATTTCAGGGCGCTGCTGATTCGTCTGCGCAGAATTACCAGCGCCCTGGATGAAGGTCTGGTGATTCTTGATAGCGAGCGCTGCCTGGAGTGGTGGAACCCTTCGGCCACCCGACTTCTGGGTTTGCGCGAAGACGACCGCTATCAGCCCATTATTAATCTGATTCGCTCTCCAGAATTTGTCGAATATATCAAGGCTGGGGATTTTGACGTGCCACTGGAATGCCCGGCGCCAGGACACGAGGCCCGCATTCTGCAGTTTTCCGCAAGAATTTTTGCCCAGGATGAAGTGGCCCTGGTGGTGCAGGACATTACCCGGCTGCGCAACCTGGAACAGACGCGCAAGGATTTCGTCGCTAACATTTCCCACGAGCTGCGTACGCCCCTGACCGTGATGACCGGCTATATCGAAACCCTCCAGGCCAGCCTGGATGAAGCGCAATCGCCGATGTGGCGTAAGGCCCTGGCGCAGATGGAGCAGCAGGCCACGCGTATGAATCTGCTCACCGAAGACCTGATGATGCTGTCGCGACTGGAATCCACCCCGGCACAGGCCATAGAGACCGTTCAGCTGGATGCACTAATTCCACCCATTATCGAAAACGCCAAAGCCCTCAGTGAAGGAAAGCACCAGTTCTCATTTAGATGTCCCGGCTCGGTCGCTATTAAGGGCACTAGCAAGGAATTGCACAGCGCCTTTGCGAATCTGATTTACAACGCTGTCAAGCATAATCCCGAAGGCTGTGGGATCGCCGTCAGTATCAGCGAAGACGAGATAAGTACCTCCGTCGAGATCAAGGATACGGGTCGAGGGATTGACTCGAGGCATTTGCCCCGTTTAACCGAGCGGTTTTATCGCCCTGATGATGGCCGCTCTACCCAGATGGGCGGCACAGGCCTGGGGCTGGCGATTGTCAAACATGTGCTGTTGCGGCATCAGGGAGAGCTGTTTATCGACAGCGCCCTGGGTAAAGGGTCCACTTTTACCTGCCGGTTTGCCCGCGCCTGAGCCCGGTGCTAAGGTCGGCAGGTGAGCGGTTTTCCCTTTTTAAAAGATTCCTTTTTGCAGGCCCTGGCCGATAGCGCAAGCGTCGGGACAGGCACCGGCTGGCATGAACAGCACCTGTCGATCACGGAGGGTGGTCAACGCCTGGCTTTTATGCCCACCTATCGCAAGGATCATTCCTGGGGTGAGTACGTGTTTGACTGGGCCTGGGCTGATGCCTACCACCGCAATGGTCTGAATTATTATCCCAAGCTGGTATCGGCGGCGCCCTTTAGCCCGGTCACTGGCCCCAGGGTTCGCTTTGCCGACAATGTGGATCGCGCCGCACTGTGCGCCCGCTTATTTGAGCAGGCGCGGGAACAGGCGGCGGCACAGGATGCCTCCGGTTGGCACCTGCTCTTTCCCGATGCCCAAACCCTCATTGATTTTGAGCATCCAGAGCTGATGCGCCGTCACGGGGTCCAGTTTCACTGGTTTAACCGCGACTACGACAGCTTCGATGATTTCCTGGTGGGCTTTGTCTCACGCAAACGCAAAATGGTGCGCAAGGAACGGCGCGCCATTGCCGACCAGGGCATATCCGTGGAAATTGTCGAGGGCCTGGATATAGACAGTGACCTGTGGCGGTTTTTTTACCGGCTATATCAAAACACCTACCTCAAGCGCAGCGGCAGCGGTGGTTACCTGACAGCGGGTTTTTTTAGTCAGCTTGGGGAAACCATGGGCGAAAATTTGGTTATGGTGGTGGCCTCCCTGAACGACGAGCGCATTGCCTGCGCGCTGTATTTTCGCGATGACCAGACCCTTTACGGTCGCTACTGGGGCTGCGTACGGGAGTACGAGTTTCTGCATTTTGAGCTGTGCTACTATCAGGGTATCGATTATGCCATTGCTCGTAATCTGAAAAAATTTGATGCCGGTGCCCAGGGAGAGCACAAAATCCTGCGGGGCTTCGAGCCGGTACAAACCCACTCCCTGCACTGGATTCGCCACCCGGGCTTCGCCGAAGCCATTGCGCGCTTTCTGGAGCAGGAACGGCGTGATAACAGCGCCTATATCGCCAGCGCGCGCGCGGTATTGCCTTACAAGGAAGGTGTGGTTTCCGATACCGACTAGCAGGATAATTAACACATATCCCCGTATAAATCCGAATTGGAGAATATGATGAAACTGCCGAAAACCTTGGTCGTGTTTTTGCTGCTTGCACTAGGCTTACCGGCTCAGGCAGCCAGTTGGCAGGAAATTGATGTC